>NZ_JANSIP010000009.1:0-72851 GCF_047462175.1 Synechococcus sp. OH30
GGGGAATTCCGCACCTTACGTTAACAATCTCATAGCGATGTCCCTCCCTGGACAACGCTATGAATTCTTCGGCTGTCCAAGCTTTTTTCCCTGAGTCGGCGCAGCTCCAACAGTCATCTGCAAAATCGCTGCCGCTCCTTCGAATCGCAGGCCAAGCCTGCAGGGATTCTTCGAGCGGAGACGCCAAGCGGTGATATAGAGGGCGGGCTTCATAGCCTACGCCACGCTCTGCTGCGACCAGCCACGGCGTATCCGTCCGCGAGGCTATACCCAATTCCGGCAAGGCCGTTTTGCACCTGATTCTATCTGTATCCCGCTACTGACCCTGGGGGTAGAGGGCGGGGCTTATCTGCCGCCGTACCCCCACAAGCTAGAATAGCTTGGCTTACCCTATCGTACTGACGGAAAAGGCACCTTGATCGAGCGCTACACTCTGCCAGAAATGGGCCAGATTTGGTCCACCGCCCACAAGCTCCAGACCTGGCTACAGGTAGAGCTGGCCGTCTGTGAGGCGCAGGCGGAGCTGGGGCGGATCCCTCAAGAGGTTCTGCAGGAGATCAAAGCCAAAGCTGCCTTTGACCCGGCGCGGGTTTTGGCAATCGAGGCGGAAGTCAAGCACGATGTTATTGCCTTCTTGACCAACCTCAACGAGCATGTGGGCGAGGCGGGGCGCTACATCCACCTAGGCTTGACTAGCTCCGATGTGTTGGACACAGCCTTGGCCCTGCAGCTTGTAGCCTCGGTTGAGATCTTGCAAGCTCGTCTGGCCGATCTCATCGCTGCTTTGCGTGAGCAGGCCCGCCGACACCGCTACACCCTGATGATGGGCCGCACCCATGGCGTCCATGCCGAGCCTATTACCTTTGGCTTTAAGCTGGCCGGCTGGGTAGCCGAGTGCCTGCGCCATCAAGAGCGCCTGGCACGCCTGCGGGAGGTGGTCGCCGTGGGCAAGATCTCCGGCGCCGTGGGTACCTACGCCAATGTGCCCCCCCAGGTGGAACAGTTGGCCTGCGCCCGCTTAGGCCTCAAACCGGATACTGTCTCAACGCAGGTGATCTCCCGCGATCGCCACGCTGAGTATGTGCAGACCTTGGCTTTGATTGGGTCTTCTCTGGAGCGCTTTGCCACTGAGATCCGCCACCTCCAGCGGACGGAGGTGCTGGAGGTTGAGGAGTACTTTGCCCCCGGCCAAAAGGGATCCTCCGCCATGCCCCACAAGCGCAACCCCGTCAAAGCAGAACAAATGACGGGAATTGCCCGCCTCTTGCGGGGCTATGCTGTCTCGGCCCTGGAAAACATTCCCCTTTGGCATGAGCGGGATATTTCCCATAGCTCTGTAGAGCGGGTCATCCTGCCCGATGCCTCCATCCTCTGCCACTACCTACTGGTCAACATGGCAGATCTAGTGCGCCACCTGCAGGTTTACCCTGCCAACATGGAGCGCAATCTCACCCTCTACGGTGGTGTTGTCTTTAGCCAGCAGGTGCTTTTGGCTTTGGTGGAGAAGGGCTTGAGCCGTGAGGAAGCCTACCGCCTGGTGCAGGAAAATGCCCACCGCGCCTGGAATCAGCCTGGTGGAGATTTCCACGCCAATCTGCTGGCGGATCCCAGAGTAATGGCCCACCTGAGCGAGGCGGAGCTGCAGGCTTGCTTTGACCCGCGGCGGCACCTTGCCCACCTGGACGAGATCTTTGCCCGCTTGGGCATTTGAGGATCCCCTATGGCTTGGCAGCGGCAACATGTCTTGGGGCTGGCGGACTTTACCCGCGAAGAGTATCAAATTGTTTTGCAAACCGCCGCCAGCTTTCAGGAAGTGCTGACCCGGCGGCTGCCCAAGGTGCCCACCCTGCAGGGGAAGGTGGTGGTGACGCTGTTTTTCGAGCCTTCCACCCGCACCCGCAACAGCTTTGAGCTGGCAGCCAAGCGCCTGTCAGCGGATGTGCTCAACTTTTCCCCCGGCACCTCTTCGCTAAGCAAGGGGGAAACCATTTTGGATACGGTTCGCACCTTTTTGGCCATGGGATCCGACGTGCTCATCGTCCGCCACGCCCAGGCCGGGGTGCCGCAGCAGTTGGCCGCCGAGATCAATCGCCGCGGATCCCCAGCGGGGGTGCTAAACGCGGGGGACGGCCTGCACGAACATCCCACTCAAGGTTTGCTGGATCTATTTACCCTCTGTAGCCACCTGGATCCGCAGCGACCTCGCCTCGAGGTGCTGCAGGGGGTGAAGGTGGCCATTGTCGGCGACATCCTCCACTCGCGGGTAGCCCGCTCCAACATCTACGCCCTGGTAGCTGCTGGCGCAGACGTCCACTTGGCCGGCCCGCCCACCCTGTTGCCCAAAGACTTTGCCCAGTTTGTGCCCGGCTATACTCTGCCGGTGCACTGGCAGTTGGAGCCGGCCCTAGCAGGAGCCCGCTTTGTCATCGCCCTGCGCCTGCAACGGGAGCGGATGAGTGAATTCCTCATCCCCAGCCTGCAGGAATACCACCACCTTTTCGGCCTCACCCGGCAGCGACTGCGCCTGTGCCACCCCGAGGTGAGAGTTCTCCACCCCGGCCCGGTCAACCGCGGCGTGGAACTAAGTTCTGAGGTGATGGAGGATCCCAACCTCAACCTCATCGAGCGGCAGGTTGCCCACGGCGTGGCAGTGCGCATGGCTTTGCTGTACCTGATGGGCGGCGGGCGGATTCCGGCCTAGACCTCCCCCTTTCTCCTCTGGTCGGGGAACCTGAGGAGCTGCTGGACGTCTAAGGTACCGAGGTTACTCTTCTAGCCAACTCAAGCAGCTCTTGCTTGGGCTTTTCTAGCCACATTAGACCCCACACAAGCCTATATAGGCTTAGCAGGACGGGAGCAACTTTCTACTCCGGATCCTGCTTAGCCTTTTGAGCTTTTTTCAGCTTGTTAGTGTGATTTTTTACTTCCGATCGGGGTCACATAGGTAAGTCTAAGGCAAGTCAAAAGCTTTGTGAGACGGGCTTTTTCCCAGATCCTTGGCTCCTTTGCTGCAGTCTAAGCCTGAGTAAGCCGTTAGGTAGAAAGTTAGTGCTTTATGGCAATCATCTCACTTAGAAACCTATTGCCTCTTTCTCCCGACTTAACCTAAAGTTAACTTTAAGACAATCTAATCTTAACCTTGAGGCTGTAAGGTTACAGGTGTTGATTAGCACTAGACATTTTTTATGCGATCCCTGCTCGCTGTTTCTTCTATCGCGGCTCTGGCGGTGGGAGCCCTTGCACTGGCCCCGGCCAAAGCCCAAACCGTGCAAATCTCCGGCGCAGGTGCTACCTTCGCTGCGCCGCTGCTACAGCGCTGGTTTGATGCCTACAATCGTACCGTAGATCCCAACGTGCAAATCAGCTACCAGTCTGTTGGGAGCGGTGCCGGTCTGGAGCAATACATCAACGGCACGGTGGACTTCGCTGCTTCCGAGGGGCCGATGACCGAAAAGTACAACGCCTCTCGCTACAAGAGCTTCAAAGAGAAATACGGTTACGAGCCCCTGCAACTGCCTCTGGCGGGGGGCGCCATTGAATTTGCCTACAACCTGCCCGGCATCGGTGACAAAGAGCTCGTGCTCAAGCGGGAAACCTACTGTGGCATTATTACCGGCGAAATCACCCGCTGGGACGACATTCGCATCAAGGCTCAGAACCCCAACCTGGCAAATCGGCTGCCTGCGCTCGACATCACTTGGGTGCACCGCTCTGACGGCTCTGGAACGACCTTCGTGTTCAGCAACCACCTCAACGCTGCTTGCCCCAACTGGAAGGGCGGCGTGGGAACCACGGTGGAGTGGCCGGTTGGCATCGGTGCCCAGGGCAACGAAGGGGTAGCCGCCACCATCAAGCAGGAACCAGGGGCGATTGGCTATGTGAACCAGTCCTTTGCCAAGCTGGAGAAACTGACTACTGCTCGCATAGAAAACAAAGCGGGCAAGATTGTCGAGTTTTCTCCTGAGCGGGCTACTTCTGCCCTCAATGCTCCGCTGCCCGAAAATTTTGCTCTGCTGGTGCCGGATCCCGAAGGGCCTGACGATTACCCCATCGTTGGTTTGTTCTGGGTAATGCTCTACCGCGAATATCCTGACGAGCAAAAGCTCAAGAAGCTGGTGGAAGCCATCAAGTGGACGCAGGGGCCAGAGGGCCAAGCCATCACCAAAGAATTGGACTACATCCCCATGCCCCAGCCGGTCATCCAGCGGGTCTTCGCCGAGCTGGATAAGATCAAGGTCAACCCCAACGCAAAGCGATGAATTGCTGTCCTGTTGAAAGGTGTTAGTTGAGGGCCAGTGGTCAACAAGAGGCTGTGCTCTTCCTGTTGGCTACTGGCTTGTCGCTTTGCTGATTTTTGACGGGCAAAAGTTTTGTCGGCACTGACTTTTGACGTTGTCGCAAGTCTAAGTCCAACGAGCTTTTGGTTTCAATGTTGGCCAGAACACAGACAACTGCAACACCGATGGAATGCAGCGTGAGAGAGGTTTTGCCACAATCTGCCCACAAGTAGAATTGCCATAGGGGAGATCCTATGACGTCGGCAGCTAGAGACTACGACTTATCAACGGATGTTGCTATTGAAAAGAAAATGGACATTTCCCGCGTTCTCGACGTGGGTTTTGTCCGCCTAACTTTGGTTTTGGCGGGGTTTGCCGGTGTCATTCTCATCTGGGTGATCCTGCAGACCACTGAGGCAGCCCTGCCGGCCATGCGCCAGTTTGGCTTGGACTTTCTGGTCACTAGCCGCTGGAACCCAGTGGAAAACATCTATGGGGTGTTGCCCCAGATCTACGGCAGTTTGATGACCTCTCTGGTGGCCCTGATTTTTGCCGTTCCTCTAGGCATTGGCACCGCCATCTTCTTGACGGAAGATTTTGCCCCCAAGTGGGTAACGGCGCCGATTGCCTTTGCCATTGAGCTGATCGTAGCCATTCCCAGTGTGGTGCTGGGGCTGTGGGGCATCTTTGTGCTCATCCCGGCGGTGCGGCCCATCTTCCGAGCCATCAATCAGACGCTGGGGTGGATTCCTCTCCTTGGGGGCCCTGCCCCCCGTGGCCCCAGTTTGCTGCTGGTGGCCATGGTGCTGGGGATCATGATCTCCCCCATCATCATCTCCATCACCCGCAGCACCCTTGAATCGCTGCCCCGGGGCCTCAAAGAGGGCGCTTTGGCGTTGGGAGCTACCCGCTGGGAGACGATCTTAACGGTGATGATCCCTGCCGGGCTGTCCGGCATTGTCAGCTCGATCATGCTGGCATTGGGACGGGCCTTGGGAGAGACCATGGTGGCAGCGATGATTTCTGGGAACGCCAACCGCATCAACATCTCCCTGCTGCAGCCAGGATCCACCATTACCGGCTTGATTGCCTCTCAGTTTGGCGAAGCAGGACGCCTGCAGGTGTCGGCCCTTATGTATGCCGGTGTGGTGTTGATGGTGCTGACGTTGTTGGTTAACGTCATGGCCGAGATCATCATCCGGAAGTTTCAAAACTTGGAGCAGTAACCGAGGAGCCTCGTCATCATGTCCAAGTCAGCCCAGCTTGTTCCTGAGGAGATCGACATTGGCCGTGCCGGTGTTGCCCCCCTGCGGAGATACACGGGCATTGCCTTGACGCTGCTGAGCGGACTGTTTGTGGTCGCCATCATGGCTGCCTTAGCGTGGGTGCTGTGGGATATCGGGAAGGGGGGCATCCAGAGGATAAGCTGGGATGTCCTCACCCAGACGCGCTACCCGGCTCCAGGGTTAGCAGAGGGGGGGTTTGGCCACGCTATCGTCGGCAGCGTAATGGTTCTGGCCACGGGGGCGGCTTTGAGCTTTCCCTTCGGGATCCTAGCCGCCGTTTACCTGTCGGAGTTTGGCCGCGGCAGCCACTTAGCTTCTTGGGTCAAGTTCTCCTGCAACGTGCTTACAGGCGTACCGGCCATTCTCTGCGGCCTGTTTGCCTACGCTTTGGTGGTGCGGGGATCCGGCTTCTCGGCTTTTTCGGGGGGAGTTGCTCTGGGCGTGTTGATGTTGCCCATTGTCATCCGCTCCACGGAAGAGGCGCTGCTTTTGGTGTCGCCGGATATGCGTTTGGCTTCGGTGGGCCTGGGGGCCACTCGCTTTCAGACCACAATGCGGATTGTCCTACCGGCAGCAGCTCCGGCCATTGTAACAGGCTTAATCTTGGCCTTGGCACGGGCTGCTGGCGAGGCAGCACCTCTACTTTTTACTTCCTTCAACAACAATTTCTGGTCAACTGACCTGTTTGGACCGGTGGCTACTTTGCCGGTGATGGTCTACTTCTTCTCAATTATTCCCTTCAAGGTGCAGCAGGAGATGGCCTGGGCAGGAGCCCTGGTGTTGCTGGCCATTGTTTTGGCGGCCAGCTTGCTTGCCCGCTTCCTGGTCTACAAAACCAGAAGATAGTTTAAGCCTTGTTGGACAGCAGCCAGGTGTGAATCAGCTTCTTGATGAACTTTCTGCGAGCAGGACCATGCACACTCAATCTGCTAACCCAACCCCCTATGTCTTCCGAATGGAAAACTTGAGCGTCTACTATGGCTCTAACTTGGCGGTGAAGAATGTCACCATGGACATTCCTGCCCGCCAAATTACAGCTTTTATTGGGCCTTCCGGCTGCGGCAAAAGTACCATCCTGCGCTGCTTTAACCGCACCAACGACCTGATCCCGGGGGCACGCGTCGAGGGCAAGCTCATCTACCGCGGCAAGGACCTCTACGCCAAGAATGTGGATCCAGTGGCAGTGCGGCGGCGCATTGGCATGGTGTTCCAGAAGCCCAACCCCTTTCCCAAGAGTATCTACGACAACGTCGCCTATGGCCCGCGGGTGCTGGGGATGAAGGTCGATTTGGACGAAGTAGTGGAAACCTCCCTGAAGCGGGCTGCCCTTTGGGACGAGGTCAAAGATAGGCTGAGGGAGAACGCGCAGTCGCTCTCGGGCGGGCAGCAGCAACGCCTCTGCATTGCCCGGGCCTTGGCGGTGCAGCCAGATGTCATCCTCATGGACGAGCCCTGCTCGGCCTTGGATCCCATCTCCACCTGCCGTATCGAGGAGCTGATGAAGGAGCTGAAGCAGGACTACACCATCATCATCGTCACCCACAACATGCAGCAGGCCAGCCGTGTCTCAGATATGACGGCTTTCTTTAGCGTAGAGGTGGTGGGATCCAACCGCGTGGGCGAACTGGTGGAGTTTGACCGAACCGAGGTGATCTTCAGAAACCCCGCCAAGGAGGCGACTCGAGACTACGTGGCCGGGCGCTTTGGCTAACCCCCTGACTTAGGGCAGGCCAATGGTGGGCTTGTTGGCGGCTCTCCCTTGGTAATGATGGGATCGAGGCAGATTACCCCCAGAGAGGATCCCTATGACTGTTGTGGCCCCTGAAAAGCTGCAGGGCCTGCTTGCGGAGCTGGCCGACATTGAAACCATCACCGATCCAGCGCAAGTTGCCAAGTTGTCGCTGGACTTTTACCACTACAGCCCTGTGCTGAGCCGGCAGTTGAGCGACAAGCGAGGGGATGTGGTGGTCCGCCCAGCAAATGAGCAAGAGGTCAAGCGGGTGGCAGCAGCCTGTGCCAAGTGGCGGATGCCTCTAACCGTACGGGGCGCAGGCACCGGCAACTACGGCCAGTGCATCCCCCTAGCTGGCGGCGTGATCCTGGAGATGAGCAAGCTCAATCAGGTGCTCTGGGCCAAGCCGGGTCTGGCGCGGGTGCAGGCAGGAGCTAAGCTGGCTGCAATTGACAAGCACACCCGGGAGATGGGCTGGGAGATCCGCATGGCTCCTTCCACCTACCGCACCGCCACCATCGGTGGCTTTATTGCTGGCGGCAGCGGCGGCATTGGCTCCGTGACCTACGGCCAACTGCTGGATCGGGGCAACATCTTGGGGCTGCGGGTAATCACGGTGGAGGAGGAGCCGCGGGCCCTGGAGCTGCGGGGGGACGACGTGTTCAAAGTCAGCCATGCCTGGGGCCTCACCGGGATCATCACCGAGGTGGAGATCCCGCTGGCGCCGGCTTACCCCTGGGCAGAGCTGATAGTAGCCTTCCCGCCGGAGGTGGGGTTCATGCCCTGCGCCCACTTTGGCCAGGCTCTGGCTGAGGCAGATGGGATCCTAAAGAAACTCATCAGCCTGCACGCCTGGCCGATCCCTCGCTACTTTCTCCCCTTGCAGGACTACTTGCCCCAGGGATCCGCCGTGGCCCTGTTGATGGTGGCCGAATACAGTCTGGAGCCGCTGCTGGAGCTAACCCGGGAGTATGGCGGCCAGGTGGTTTACAACAAAACGGCTCAGGAGGCCGGCAAGGGGATCTCGCTGGGGGAATTTTCCTGGAACCACACCACCTTGCACTGCCGGAGCGTGGATCCCAACTTGACCTATCTACAGTCAATCTTCCCGCCTGACCGGGAGCTAAAGGTGGTGCAGCACCTATACGAGCACTTTGGCGACGAGGTGCTGATGCACCTGGAATGGATTCGCCTCCGGGGACAGGCTACCCCGGTCGGCCTGCAAATTGTGCGCTTTACCACGGAAGAACGCCTTAACGAGATCATGCGCTATCACGAGGCGCAGGGAGTCTTCATCGCCAATCCCCACACCTTCATCATCGAAGAGGGGGGGCGCAAAGTGATGGATCCGCGCCAAGTTCGCTTTAAAGAGGAGGTGGATCCCTATGGGCTGCTCAATCCGGGCAAGATGCGCAGCTGGCGGAAATAAGCCTCTGCCTAATCTGCTTAAAAGGGAAGAAGCAGCTCCTGCGGCAACAGCAGCAGCAAGGGAGGAAGGAACAGCCAAACTGCCACCCCTAGAGATGCCAGCGCCGCCACCAACACCGCCCCAGCAGCACAGTCTTTGGCAATTTCTGCCAGCAGGTGATAGCGACTGCCTAAGGTGAGATCCACCACTGCTTCTAGGGCGGTATTCACCAGCTCGAGCGCCATCACTAGCCCACTGGTTAGGCTAATCAAGGCCATCTCTACGGCGCTCAAGTGCAGGACCAGGCCTAGGCCAAAGGCCAGCACCGTTGCCAGAAGGTGGATGCGAAAGTTGCGCTGGGTGCGAACGGCATATAGCAAGCCCTTGCCTGCGTAGTAAAAACTTTTGCCCAGGTTGGTGGCTACCCGCCAAGAAGGGGGGCGCTGACAGGGATCCACTTGGGCACCCGAGGAGGAATAAGCAGGAGCTTGCTGCCGGAAGGCTGCCAAGCGCAGGGGTGAGAGAAAACGACTAGGACTGTTGGCCATGAGCCACCTCCACCTCTTCCTGAATGGCAGCAAGCAAGTGTTGCTGTTGCTGCAGCATGCGCTGCAGGGAAAGCTCATCTGGGTGATCCCATCCCAAGAGATGCAGCAGCCCATGACTAGCCAGCCAGGCCAGTTCGTGGGAGAGGGAGTGCCCTTGGGCCTTGGCCTGGGCGCAGGCGGTAGGTACAGAAATCACAATATCCCCCAGCAGACGCACCCCTGTTAGCTTTTGCAACTCTACAGGAGTAACCATCTCCTCAGCAGCAAAGGCTAGCACGTCGGTGGGGGCGTCAATGTGACGAAAGTCACGGTTGAGCTGGCGAATGTGTTCGTCAGAAGTGAGGCAGAGGCTGAGCTCACAGGGATCCGTCACCCCCAGCTGGCGCAGCCAGGCCTCAAACCAGCGGCGCCAAGTGGCCTCCTCAACCGGGGTGGGGACCTTTTGCTCCAGGTACAGATCTAGGAACCCCTTCATACACCCTGCCCCCTCTTCTACCGGCTTGTTAACCGGGTTTGGGAGCCACCTTTCTCTGGGCAACAAGCTGCTCTAGCGTTTGCCGCAGCTGATTTTCCCACTTTTGCCGCTCCTCGTCTAGCCCCTCTCCTGCAAACAGCTCCGCCGGGAACAGATCCCCTCCAACGCCGACAGCCCAGGCCCCTGCCTGCAAATACTCAGCAGCATTGGCCAGGGTAACTCCTCCAGTGGGGATCAAGGGCAGGGATCCCAGCACGGGCTGGAGGTGGCGTAGGTAGCGAGGTCCGCCTACGCTTTCTGCTGGAAACAGCTTTACCGCCGCTGTTCCTGCCTGCCACGCTCTCCAGATCTCGCTGGGGGTGAGAGCACCCGCAACAATGGGCAGCCCCACTTCCTGCCCCCAGCGAATGAGGCTCTCGTCAGTGAAAGGGCAGACACAGAACTGGGCTCCCGCCCGCCAAGCCTCCTCCGCCATCTGTTGATTGAAGACGGTGCCTACTCCTACCCAACAGTGGGGGTGCTCTTGTCGCAGGTGGCCAATGAGCTGCAAATACTGAGGAACTGGCGTGGTAATTTCAATGTGGCGGATTCCAGCTCGGATGGCCAGAGTGGCTCCCGCTAGGGCTTGGGCAGAGCTGGCCAAGAGACGAATTACCGCAATCAATGGCTGCTGCCACAGCTCGAGTAGCCAGGGGTGTCGTGGCTCAGAACCCTCGAAGACCATTTTTGCAGTTGCCCAGCTTAGCTTCAGTTTCCACCATTTTTGTTATTGGGGTCAGCCGGGTGAGAAGAGGGCTACTGCATTGCCAGTGTTTTATGCTTGGGTCTCCACCAGCCGCCATTGGTATCTTTAGGGGCGGTAGCGGCTGAGAGTGTGAGGAGTGATGACACGCAGCCTAAAGGCATGGGCAATCCTGGGGTTGCTGGCCCTCCTGCTGTTAGGAGGAGTAGGAAGAGTTGCCCCGTCGCAGGCGCAGAATGTCCACCAACTGCAACAGCGGCAGCAGCAGATCCAGCAGCAAATCCGGCGCAACCAGCGCCGCCTTGGGGAGCTGCGCCAAGCCGAAGAAGAAGCCCGTCGCCGCATGGGATCCCTGCGGCAAAACCTTCGGCAGACCGAAGTTAGCCTACAGGATAACCAATACCGCCTGGAGCAAGCCCAGAAAGCGCTGGAGCAAGCGCAGCAGGAGCTCCAAGAGCTGGAAGACCGCTTGAGGCGGCAGCAACGGGGGACGGCTGCCCGCCTACGCTACCTGCAGCGGCAGGGGGCCGAACACTGGTGGGCTTTGTTACTCACTAGCCGGGACCTCAACGAGTTTTTCGACCGCCGCCACCAACTGCAACTGTTGATCGAGGCGGATCGACAGTTAATCCAAGAGCTGCAGGCGATGGCCAAGGAGGTGGAGCAACAGCGCATTGCCTTGGAGGCCCAGCGCAACGAGATCTCTCTAATCTTGCAAGAGCTGGCCGCCCAGAAAAACCAACTGCAGCAGCAGGCGGCGGCCCAAGAGCAGCTGATGAGTCGCTTGGCCAAGGAGCGCGCCGCCTATGAAGCAGCCCAACGGCGGCTGGAAGCCGATTCCCAACAGCTTACCCGTCTCATCCAGTACCTGCTTGCTCAACAGGCCCGCCAGCGAAGGGGTAGGGATCCCTTTCAGGGGAGAGGCCGGCTGCTCCCCCCAGTGCACGGGCCAATTACCAGCGGCTTTGGCTGGCGGGTTCACCCCATCTATGGCAGCCGCCGCTTCCACACAGGGATTGACTTTGGGGTGCCCATCGGCACGCCCGTGAGAGCGGCAGAACGGGGCACTGTTCTCTACGCCGGCTGGTATGGCGGCTACGGCTACACGGTCATCATCAACCACGGCGGCGGCATTACTACCCTCTACGCCCACAACAGCCGCATCACGGTGGGGGTAGGCCAGGAGATCCAGCGCGGGCAAGTCGTTGCTGCTTCCGGCTCCACTGGCCTCTCCACCGGGCCTCATGTTCACTTTGAAGTGCGGGTCAACGGTCAGCCGGTCGATCCCCGCCGTTATCTATAGAGCAACACCTCTGCCGGCAGTGGCTGCAGAGATCCCTCCTGCAGGAGCCAGCGCACATCGGCAATAGCAGCCAGTTCCTCCGGGTCGTGGGAAACCACCAGCACTGTCCAACTAGATTTCAGGCGCGCCAACAGCTCAATCAACTGCTGTCGCACTGACCAATCTAGCCCTGCTGTCGGCTCATCCAGCAGGAGCAAGAAGGGGCCACGAATGAGCTGCACTGCTAAGGCCAGGCGCCGCTGTTGCCCACCACTAAGGCAGTTGGGGGAGCTATGCAAAGGGATCCCTTCCAGTCCCACTTGTTTGAGGACGTTCTCGACTTCCTTGGGGGTCAGCTCCGGGTGGCCAAAGCGCATTTCCTCTAGCACCGTCAGGCCACAAAAGTGCCGCTCCGGAAACTGAAACACTAGCCCTGCTAGGCTGCGCAGCTGCTGAGGAGAGAGCTCTGTTTCTCCCCAGGCAATCCGCCCGCGCGTGGGCCGCGCCAATCCGGCCAAAATTTCCAGCAGGGTGCTCTTCCCGGCCCCGCTTTTGCCCACAATCAGCCCCAGTTGGTTGAGGCCCAGCTCAAAGGAGAGATCGCGGAGAATTGGCTGGGGAAGAGCTGCCGGGTGATAGAAAAGGTGCTGGACCTGCAACATGGGCGCCTGAGCTGGGAAAGCTGTCCTCATTTTGGCACCGGAAAGCGGCCAAGAACAGCTAGAGCCACTCTTCTAGGCGCCCCAGCTGATCCCGGAAACCCTCGGTGAGTTCGCGGTACCATTCCCGCAGCTCCAATTGATCCACGGCCCGCCGCAGCACCTCTTGGGAGCGCTCAATGGGGCGCAGGGCTGCTGGCGGGATCCCTTCTTGGACAGCCCACTGTTCAAACAGAGCCAGCTCCGTTTGCAGGTAGAGGATGAGATTGGCCACATCCTGCGGGTGGGGGTAGCGGGTGGCATCTGGCATAGGGGATTGAACCAGAGGAACTAGCTCTATTTTGGCCGAGAATCTACCCCCCTGCCTGCGGGGGAGAGCCTTGCCAATCCTTGCCCACTTCTGTACGCTGAACCAGAGAACGCGGATAATGCAAAGGGAAATGCTTCCTGCTGCCACTCCATGAACCAAAAGCTTTTGTTTGTGTGCTTGGGCAACATCTGCCGATCCCCTGCCGCCGAAGGGATCACCAATTACCTCTTACGCAGCAGCGGCTACGAGGGAGCTATTATCTGTGATTCAGCAGGGACAGCTGCCTACCACATTGGCAGTCCCCCAGATCGCCGTATGCGCCAGGTTGCCCAGCGCTATGGAGTGGAGCTGCACGGCCAAGCCCGGCAAATTCATCCTTTGGATCTGCGGGAGTTTGACCTAATCCTGGCCATGGATCGGCAAAATTATCGCGACATCCTCAGACTTGATCCTCAAGGAAAGTATGCTGAAAAAGTGCGCCTAATTTGTAGCTACTGCCGCTTCCATACGGACGAGGAAGTTCCGGATCCCTACTACGGAGGTGAGACTGGCTTCCATTACGTCATCGAGTTGCTTTGGGATGCCTGCAGTGGCTTACTGGAGTCCTTAATCCCTGGGATCCAATGCCCGCCCTTGCCAACCCAACCTTCTCAGCCTTCTACATCCGGAAGTTGACTTGAAAAGTTGAGGAGCTGGTCGCATCCCCCCCTGGCGTATAGGCAGGCTTGCTCGGTGAGCTCTAGAATAATTAGCCACTGCCTCGGAAGTAGCCCCTAGCAGGAAACTCATCCTGGGATCCCTTTCCACAACTAGAAGTGTACCGTCTGTGATGGTGGAGCTATGGCCTTTTCCACAGCAACTCTAGGTTACCCTCGAATTGGGAAAAATCGTGAACTGAAAAAGGCACTTGAGTCCTTTTGGAGTCAGAAATCTGATGAAACGAGTATCCAGAAAACCCTACAACAGGTGATGCTCGACAATTGGCAGACACAGAAAGATGCAGGTATTGATTACATTGGTATTGGGGACACTTCCCTCTATGACCTAGTTCTGGACTGGAGTGTATTTTTGGGATTGATCCCCAAGCGATTTCGTCACTTGTCGGGGCTTGATCAATACTTTGCAATGGCCCGAGGGAAAGAGGGTATCCCGGCTCTAGAAATGACCAAGTGGTTTGATACTAACTACCATTACCTAGTGCCAGAAATTGATGAGGATACCCAACCCGAAGCCAATTTTTCCAGCTTCCTAGCAGTAGTCAACCAAGCGCAAAGCATCCTAGGACAGAGAGCTGTTCCCATCATTCTTAGCCCCGTCACCTTACTTTGCCTCAGTCGCCTTAAGGGGAGCTTGCAAGAACATTTGCAGCGCTTGCTGCCCTTGTATGCTGAATTGCTAAGGCAACTGGCTGCAGGTGGCATTACTGAAGTGCAGTTCCACGAACCAATTCTGGTTACAACCCAAGCAGAAGCCCTGCAAGAAGCAGTTACAACCACGTACACTCAACTGACCACTATAGGGATTCCGATTCATTTGGTGACCTATTTTGACGACTTGGGAAAAACCTATCCTTGGGTCGTGGAATTGCCAGTAGCAGGCATTGGCCTGGATTTTACGCGGGGGAATAACTTAGAACTTCTGCAAACCTATGGGTTTCCTCGTAATAAGCAACTGGGGGTGGGGTTGGTAGATGGTCGCAATATTTGGAAAATTCGCCCCCAACGTGTGCTTTCTATCCTAGAGAACATTCAAAAGGTTACTACCAATTTGCGAATTCAGCCCTCTGCATCCTTGCAATTTGTACCCTATGATGCCCGACGAGAAACCCACTTGCCCACTCCCCTGCTCCAAGTGCTGAGTTTTGCAGAACAGAAGTTAGAGGAAGTTGTCCTTTTGGCCCAGGGAGGTTCAGCAGCCCAGGAGCAACTGGCCACTATCGAGGCGCAGTGGCGGGAATTTGCTGAGTTTAGTCCCCAAAATCCAACTGTCCGGGAGCGAGTTCGTCAGGCAACCGCCCAAAGTCTGGAACGGGCGTTGCCTTACGACCAACGCCGCCCTCTGCAACCTCAACTGCCCCTTTTGCCTACCACCACTATTGGCTCCTTTCCCCAAACTGCTGAGATACGTCAACTGCGGGTCAAGCGCAAACGGGGTGAGATTACTCAGGCGGAGTACGAAGCAGCCATTGATGCGGAAATTGCTCGCTGTATCCGTTGGCAGGAGGAAGCGGGGCTAGACGTTTTGGTGCATGGGGAATTTGAACGCACCGATATGGTGGAGTTTTTTGCACAACAGCTGGAAGGCTTTGCCTTCACAGAACACGGCTGGGTGCAGAGCTATGGTAGCCGCTGCGTGCGTCCACCCATTATCTATGGTGACGTGGCGCGCCGTCAGCCCATGACTGTGCGAGAGTTTCGCGTGGCTCAATCCCTTACCTCGAAGATTGTCAAAGGAATGTTAACAGGGCCCGTAACCCTATTGAACTGGTCTTTTGCACGCGATGATCTCCCCAGACGGGATCAGGCAATCCAGATTGCTTTGGCGCTGCGGGATGAGGTGGCCGACCTAGAGGCTGCGGGCGCTAGGATAGTGCAAATTGATGAACCGGCACTGCGGGAGGGATTGCCCTTAAAGCGAGAGCGTTGGGATGAATACCTCTCTTGGGCAGTGGATGCTTTTCGCCTAGCTGCAGGTGTTGCCAGGCCTGAAACCCAAATTCATACTCACATGTGTTACTCAGAGTTTGGCGACATCATGCCCCACATTCAGCGCTTGGATGCGGATGTGCTTTCCATTGAAAATAGCCGCAGTAACAACGAAACCCTCCGGCAAATTGCCGAGGCAGGCTACCGGCATCAAGTGGGAAATGGAGTGTATGACGTTCACAGCCCCGTGGTACCCACTGTAGAGCAGATAGTTCAACAGCTGAAAAAGGCTATAGAGCTTCTGCCGCTGCAGCAGATTTGGGTAAATCCTGACTGTGGACTGAAGACTCGCCGCTGGGAGGAGGTTATCCCTGCTTTGAAAAACATGGTGGCAGCAGCGAAAATGCTCCGAGAAGAAATTCAGGGAGCTTCTACACCCTCCTCAGCTCAGTAAAGCTGGCCTGCTACTATCCTTGGTTGTTCTCTAAAAGAGAGGGGGCGGTGATGGCAAGCCAAAAAACTTTGCTCACACCACACACCGCCTCTTTTCTTCGCTTAGCAAGGGCTGCTTTCGAGGGATAGGTAGATCCTACGCTACTGCATTTCCAGTTGGGCATTCTGGCTTTTGCTGGTACTTGCTAGCTTTACCCTTCACGGAGGCTACCACTTGAGCAGGTTGAACCTCTCCATATCAATGGTAGCGCGATTGCGATAGATCCCTAACACAATAGCCAAGCCTACAGCGGCCTCGGCAGCCGCCACAGTAATGACAAACACTGAGAAGACTTGGCCGCGGATCATAGCCGAGTCCAAAAAATTCGAGAAGGCCATAAAGTTTAAGTTGACAGCATTGAGCATCAGCTCAATTGACATCAGCACCCGAATGGCGTTGCGGCTAACAACTAATCCGTAAATGCCAATACAAAAGAGGACTGCTGCTACCACTAGAAAAAACTGCAGTTGCAACATTGCCAAAGGCTCCAATGGATAGAGAGGTACGAGGAAAGCACTAGGTGGATGGCCGAAAGCAGGCCGCTTTAACGGGTGCTCACCAGTTCTGTCTGGCGTTCCAACTCGGATTCAAGCTGGGGCCGGGCCCGCTCCAGCAAGCTAAGATCCCCCTCTTTGGCTTGGGGGGCGACAAACTCTCGACGCGCTAGTACAATGGCTCCAATCAGGGCCATCAGTAGCAGAACAGAAGCCAGCTCGAACGGCAACAGGTAATCGCTAAAGAAATGCCCGCCGATCACCATAGCACTACTCATGGGCTGGATCGGCTGCAACTGCCAGGGGGTATTCAGGGCCATTGCTGTTAGGAGGGCAAACAGACCCAAACACACTACTGCTGTTACTCCATCGCGCAGCCAGCCTAGCTTTAGAGGGGCAAAGGTGTAGCGGCGGTTCACCAGCATGATGGCAAACAGGATCAGTACGTTGACAGCGCCGACGTAGATCAACACTTGAGCGGCAGCCACAAAATCGGCGTTCAAGAGGAGATACAGCCCAGCAATGCTCAGGAAAACGCCCCCCAAGAGAAAACCAGAATAGACAATGTTAGGGGCCCAAATCACCCCCAAGGCAAAGCCGACGGCCATTGCCGAGAGCACCCCAAAGGTAACCAGCTGTACGCCTTCTGCAAGAGTCATGGGCTTTTATCCTCACCAGTTGTTATTGTCACTCCCTTACCACTGTACTGTCCTAACGGATCTAAGAGAAGGCCGGCTCTCCTTTTAGATCGATAGAGAAATCTCTAGGGTTAGGGGGCATTCACTACCTTTTACCAACTGCCACCTGCTCCGTCGCCGTCACTGCTGCCGCCCCCGAAATCGCTATCAGAGCTATCAGAGGTACTCCCAGAATCCCTCTCGGAGTCACTGTCCCTAAGTGGCGGGATCACCACTGTTCTCTCGCTACGGTACTGGCAAATCGGGCAGGTTAGGATCTCCAACTTCAAACCGCTGGAGGAATAGGTTGCTTCCTGGAGAATCTGGGTAGTGAGGTCAAGGGTAAGGGCTTGACAGCTAGGGCAGTAAAGGTGACGGTAGGCTATTCCCTCGCGAACAACCAGGGCAACTCCCCGACAGGCGGGGCAAAACCAGCCGTAGTAGCGGGCTCTGCGCCGGCTTTTGGCCAGGCGATGCGCTGGGGGAAGTTGCTTATCCAGAACTTGCGGCTGGATGGGGCGTAGGGGCCGACCGCAGCTTTGACACACCACTGGCTGAAACGGGATCCCACGCTTCGAGCCCAAGATGCCGTCGGTGGTCACAACTGCCAGGAAGGGCAGCACCAGTACCAGCCAGTTGCCGCTGACCGACATCAGGAAGAGACCAAGGCAGAGGGAACCGGGATAGAGAAGCCGGCGAATGGGGGCGCTCTGGAGCGAAGAGAAGGCAGCCGTTGTCCCCTGCTCTCGGCGTGTTAGCGATAGGACTTTCCCTCCTCCCCGCTCGGCCTTGAGATAGACCGGCAGGCGGGAGCGCCGCCACCCCAGCCCTAGGAGCAGGATCCCCAGCAGCAGTAGGCTCCCTTCCAGCAAGCCTTGAGCAACGGCCAAGGCTTCCCTTCCACCCGATCGAGGAACAGCTGCAGGGGAAAGCGCAGAGGAAGCTTGAACCTCGGCAACTGGCTGCCCCTGCAGCACTGCAGTTAACTGCCGTACTCCTGCCAAGGTGCCGCCCTCGAAATCCCTATTGCGAAATTTGGGTAGAATGTGCTGGTCGATAATCTGCTGAACGCGGCTGTCAGGAAGGAGGGTGGCCAAACCTCTGCCAGTCTCAATTTCCACCCGCCGATCCCCCACCGAGATGAGAAACAACACGCCGTTGTTGCGACCGGCCTTGCCAATGCCCCAGTAGTTAAATAGCTGCGTGGTGAACGCTTTCGGCGTGGCATATCCCTGAGTATTGGGTACCGTCACCACCGCCATCTCGGCAGTGGTACGCTGCTCAAGCTGGGTAAGGAGACGGTTGAGCTCGTTTTCAGTGCTGCTGCTGAGGATGTTGGCGGTGTCGGAAACCCATCCTCCATACTGGCGGCGGGGGTTGGGCACTTGTTGGAGGGCAATGGCCCAAGCAGGCTGCGGGATCCACAGCGATACACTGAGCAAGACTGCCGCCCAAACTTTTGGCATGGCTCACCTGGCTGAGCGCTGCCTTGGTTTTAGCACAGGCCCCTCAGCTGGAGATTCCTCCTCCCTTGCAACGTTGTCTACCGTCTCCGCTGCGGGGAAGCCCTATCCCTCAGGGTCAGCTTTGCCCGGTTATCCCCGCGGGATCCTCCAAATGGAGCGGCTCTGGCCAGGCCTCCTCTTGCCACTCCACCCCAAAGCACTCCTGCGCTGCCTGGAGAAAATGGGCAACCAAAGCAGGGATCCCCGGCGCTGTGGGGCAAAGGTCGTACAGGCCAATCACCTGCGAGCCGGGCAGATAGCGCTCCCACAGCTCGAGATTGGGCCGCAGCAAGAGGGATCCCTGTTGCAGGATCCCCCAAGGTTGCCACAGTTGGGCATTGCCCATGAGCTTTTTGCCTCCCCAGCTGAGATCGGCGCGGGTACGGGCAGCAAAGCAACTGGTTTTGTTGCGGTAGCCCGAATCTGGGGTTGGGCGGTTCTGGGCATGGGTTCGGTTGTGAGCGAGGATTGGATCCACCTCAACGCCCAGTTCTGCCAGCCCCTTTACCCAAAAGCGGCAGCAGAAGTCGTACACGCAGGCCCGCTGCAAACGGGGCAGCCGAGCTTGGAGGTAAGACAGGGGCAGCACTAGGCTGTAGGTGAGCTCTGCTCCATCTTCAGCCGCCTGGTGTAAGACCGCTCTTCCGCCAGTGGGGCGGCGCACCACCGGGATCCCTGGCGCTGGATCCGGCCAGGCCTGGTGCCGTCCCAGCGAGAGGGTAAGCCGATCCCAGCCGTAAAAGCGCAAACAGAGCCTGCGATCCTGGCGCAGCCGCTGCAAAAGCCAGGTATCTTGCTCCATTTGCCAGGTGCCGGGGGCTACGCAATAGGGTAGCCAGTAGCCTGGGGATCCCATCCTGATCGCGCCGCAGCTCAAGCTTTGGGAAACTCAGCCTGGAGCTGCTCATCGTACTCATCGGCCAAGCTGGCCACAAGGGTGATGGCGCGCGAGATCTCGCCGGCGCTGATCCCTTCCAGAGTGCGGTGGTGGTTGAGGACCACTTGGTTGTTCCAGATGCAAAAGCGCGCTTCCAGCGTTTCACTCCAGTTTTTCTCCAGGAGTTTCTGCATTAGCTTGGCCGGCTCCGCCACCGGCAGCGAGAGAACGGGAGACCACACCAAGAGGGTATCTTCGGGGGATTCGCCGCTTAGGTGGACAAACACTTCCACGCTGCCATAGGTGAATTTCCAGGTGTGCCCCTGCTCGTGGTTCTCGTAGGCGGCATCTTCTTTGAGGCTGGAAACCACTGCCGAGACCACTTCCACGTAGCGGGGTGGCTCTTCCACCAAACCTGGAAAAACCTCTGGGGAAAGCTCAATGAGCGGCTCGCTGGCGGCCATGGCCTTCTTTCCTACTCCCTGTCCAACCACCTTAACTATACCCCCTACGCGTCTAGCTGGCTGGTCTCTTTCCTGGCCGGATCCGGCTTGGGCCAGAATGGAGCTGCTTCGGGTTAAATGTCTCCAGGGCACCTAGTTTGGTGGAAGAAAGAACTGAGGGAAGCCTCATGGCAACTGCATCCAGCCCATCCCAGAAAGCTATCGGTATTGTGGGAGCCCTGCCAGAGGAAGTGGCCATGCTCACCCAGGCAATGGAGACTTATGCCGTCCATACCCACCTGGGGCGGCAATTCCATCAGGGATCCCTGGCTGGGCAGCCAGTGGTGGTGGTACAGGGGGGGGTGGGCAAGGTGCGGGCGGCAACCACGGCAGCTCTGCTGGTGGCCCATTTTCCCTTGCAGGGCATCATCTTTACCGGCGTGGCCGGCGCCTTGGCCGATCATCTCCATCTAGGGGATGTGGTCCTGGCCCATGCCGCTATCGAGCACGATTTCGGCACCGGACGCCCAGAGGGCTTTGTCTTGGGGATCGACTTCATCCCCGAGTTGCGCCATCCCCTCGCTGAGGCCGATAGCGCCCTCTACGACCTCCTCATGAAGCAGGTGGAGCGGATCCCTCTCCACCCCCTGCAAGGACGCTACCCGGCTATCCATCAAGGCCTGGTGGCCACCGGCGACGTCTTTGTGGCCGACGCCCAGCTCCGCCACCAAATTCGCGAGCGCACGGGGGCGCTGGTGGTGGAGATGGAAGGGGCAGCCGTGGTGCGGGTGGCCCAGGAGGCTGGGATCCCTTGCCTGCTGGTGCGCTCGGTTAGCGATGTAGGGAGCGATACCGATTTCCTCAGTTTCTTTCAGACAGTAGCCCTCAACTCGGCGGCCGTGGTCCACAGTCTTCTCCAGAGCTTGCCTCCCCCCTCTTCGTAGAAGAAAAACTGCGGCCCCTGTCCAAGGACAGGGGCTCTTTCCTAGTTAGGAATCTAAGTCGGAGCGAAAGGATTTGAACCTTCGACCCCCACTACCCCAAAGTGGTGCGCTACCAAGCTGCGCTACGCCCCGACGCACCTGTACCAGAGACGTGCTCTGGAGGTGCTCTACTAAACTAGCACTAGAAGCTGGCTCCTGGCAAGAGCCCCAAGCCAGCTGCCAAATCCCGCAAAGGACGTGCTAGCTTAGTTAGGCTGTCAAAACCCCACACGCCTGAACCATCGGGTGCCCTCAACTGGGATCTGTTCAGGCGGAGGCTAACCCGTAGGAGAGAACTGAACCATGAGCGTCGTCACTTTGCCTCAACTGTTGGAGGCGGGGGTTCACTTCGGTCACAAGGCCAGCAGCTGGAACCCCAAGATGCGGCCCTACATTTTTGCCGAGCGCAACGGCATCCACATCATTGACTTGGTGCAGACAGCCCGCTACCTCAATGAAGCCTATGAATACGTGCGGGAGGGTGCCGAAAAGGGCTGGCGCTTCCTCTTTGTTGGCACCAAGCGCCAAGCTGCTGGGATCATTGCCCAGGAAGCCACCCGCTGTGGCAGCTACTACGTTAACCAGCGCTGGCTGGGGGGCATGCTTACAAACTGGGCCACGATTAGAACCCGCATTGATCGCCTCAAGGAAATCGAAGAGATGGAAAGCAGCGGTCTGCTGGACCGCCTGCCCAAACAAGAAGCAGCCCGCCTAAGGCGTGAGTTGGCCAAGCTAGAGAAGTACCTAGGCGGCATCAAAACCATGCGCCGACTGCCGGATGCCGTGATCATCGTGGATCAGCGGCGCGAAGCCAACGCTGTCCGAGAATGCATCAAGCTCAAGATCCCCATCATCTCCCTCCTAGATACCAACTGTGATCCTGATCTCAGCGACGTTTTCATCCCCGCCAATGACGATGCCATTCGAGCCATTAAGCTGATTGTAGGCAAGCTGGCCGATGCCATCTATGAAGGTCGACACGGGCAACTCGACACGGTCGAAGAGGAAGAGTACGACTACGAGGGGGCTATGGATCTAGAAGAAGAGGACACTTTGGAAGATATGGAAGAGGAAGGAGATCCCGAGGCGGGCGAGTAGCCCTCCATTCCAAGGCAGGGAGGATTTCCCTGCCTATTCTCTGTCCAAAGATCTCAGCTTAAAATTTTCCCAGGGAACGGCCGCAAGCTCCGTACCCCCGAAGTGGGGGGAAGAAAAGCCCTGAGGCGACTTTAGTCGCTCCCATGGTAGGCTACAGGAGCGGATACCAGCGGTTCAGGGTCCTGGTAATGCCCACTTGGGCGCGGAACACTTTTAGGGGCTGCCTTGGTAACCCAGGCGGGGAATGGACGGTTGGCTTGCCGACAGCACCCCCAGCTTGGCCCAGAGTCAGGTGATATCTTTACCATATCCTTAGTTTGTTGAGGAACCCTCATGAGCGATGCCAAGACTAATGTCAAAATTGATCCCCAACTAGTCAAACAACTGCGCGAAGAAACAGGCGCAGGCATGATGGACTGCAAAAAAGCCCTGGAAGAGGCCGGCGGCGACAGGGAGAAAGCTATTGTTTTGCTGCGGCAGAAAGGCTTAGCAGGGGCAGCCAAGAAGGCCAGTCGCATCACTGCAGAAGGAGTTGTTGATAGCTACATCCACTTCGGCAACCGAATCGGGGTTTTGGTAGAGGTCAACTGCGAGACAGACTTTGTAGCCCGCAACGAAGAGTTTAGAAAGCTGGTTCAGGACATTGCCAAGCAGATTGCCGCCTGCCAAAACGTGGAATACATCAGCATTGACCAGATCCCTCCTGAAGTGGTGGAGCGAGAGAGGGCCATCGAGATGGGCAAGGAGGATCTGGCTAGCAAGCCCGAGCATGTGCGGGAGAAAATTGTTCAAGGTCGCGTTGAAAAGCGTCTGAAAGAGCTGTCTCTGATGGATCAGCCCTTTATCAAAGATCCATCAATTACCGTAGAGGAATTGGTAAAGCAACACATTGCCAAGCTGGGAGAAAACATCCGGGTGCGGCGGTTTGCTCGCTTTGTCCTGGGGGAAGGGATTGAGAAAGAAAAAGTGGATTTTGCCGCTGAAGTGGCTGCTCAGGCCGGTCTCAAGCCAGCGGAGCCACCGCAAGCGGCAGAAGCAGCAACTGCTCCTCCCGCAGAACCTGCGGCTGACCAAGTTGCGGTGGAGGCTGCTGGGAATGAGCCTGTTGCCGAGGGCAAGCCGGCCAAAAAAGGCTCTAGCAAGAAGAAGAAATAGGGGACTTCGTGACGAAAGGAAAGTCAGCAGAAGTGTGGAGGAGCGCCTTGACAACGCCTTTGCGAGCTCCTTTGTGGGCTGCGTAAGAAGTCGGGGGAGTGGCAAGCTAGGGTAACAGGCAACCATTTCGGATCTTGGGCATGGGCTTTATCCTGCGCAATGCGGTGATCCCTACCGCCGGCGGCTACAAGACTACAGATGTCCGCATTGAAGGGGAGCGAATTGCTGCCATCGGCAAAGGGCTGGCCTCAGTAGGCCCAGATGGCGTAGAGCTCGATGCCCACAACAAGCTTTTGTTGCCTGGCTTTGTTAATGCCCACACCCACTCTTCCGAGCTGTGGCAGCGCGGGATCATCCCGCCCTACCCGCTAGAACTGTGGCTGGCGCAACTGCACGAGTACTCGCCGCCGGATCCAGAAAAGATCTACCTCAGCGCGCTGGCGACGGCGGTCGAGACCCTGCTCAGCGGCGGCACGACCGTAGTGGATCATCTTATCCTCATCCCTGGCCAGGAGCTGGCCACCCTCGAGGCAGCCGTGCGGGCCTACCGAGAGGTCGGGATCCGCGCCTTCATTGGTCCGCTGCTTCAGGATCAGGCGCTTCCTGCTTGCCTGCCAGGCGGAGAAGGGGAGGCACCAGCCTATCCCCTCTCTACAGCAGAAGTGCTGGCCCTGGTGGAAGAGGCGGTTGAGAAGTACCACCGCCCAGAGGAGGGCATTAGCCTGATGGTGGCCCCCACCGGCATTCAGCTCTGTTCTGACAAGCTGTTTGAGGGCTGTGCGGAGTTGAGCCAAAAGTATGATCTCCCTCGCCATGCCCACCTGCTGGAAACCCGCGCTCAGCAGATGCTGGCCCAGGAAAAGTACGGTTGCAGCGCAGTCAAGCACTTGCAGCAGATCGGCTACCTGGACAGCCGGACTTCCCTTGCCCACTGTGTCTGGCTCACCGATGCGGATATCGAGATCCTGGCCCGCACCGGCTCTACGGTTGTCCACAACCCCTTGAGCAACCTGCGCTTAGGCAGCGGTATCGCCCCCATCCTCAAGTATCGCCGAGCAGGGGTGAATGTGGCCTTTGGCTGCGATGGGGCTGCCAGTAACGATTCCCAGGATCTCCTGGAGGCCATTAAAATCGGCACCATCCTGCACAACATCACAGATCCCGACTACCGCCACTGGATTGCTCCCCGTGAGAGTATTGAAATGGCCTCCCGCGGCGGGGCCATTGGCCTAGGGCTGGGAGAGGAGCTGGGATCCCTGGAAGTGGGCAAGCAGGCGGACCTCGTGCTTTATGATCTCACCCAACTGTCCCTGCTACCCCGCACGGATCCCATTGGGCTGCTGGTACTGGGCCGGCCCACCCAGGTAGTACACAGCGTCTGGGTCAGAGGAAAGCGGGTGGTGGCCGACGGCAAAGTAACAACGGTGGATGTAGCCAAGCTGCGGCAGGAGCTGTTCGAGCACAGCTTTTGGGATCCCTGGCGCCGCTCACAGCAGGTGGCCCAACTGGAGGCCCGCTACCGCCGCGTGATGGGTCTGCCAGAATAGGGATGTCGGGGATCGCTCGAGAATCAGAGATGGACTCGGCCAGAGTCACTGCCCAGCTAAAGCAGCAGGCTCTGGGGCTGGGCTTTGACAAAGTTGGCATTGCCAGCATAGAAAACCCCCCGGACTTACGGGGTCTGTCAGCCTGGTTAGCTGCAGGCATGGCCGCCGACATGGCCTGGATGGCTGACCCGCGACGAATGGATCCAAAGCGGGTGCTGCCGGGGGTGCGCTCCCTGGTCTGTGTGGCCCTAAACTACTACACCCCCACCTGCCATAGTCAGGATCCCAGCAAAGGCAAGATTTCCCGCTACGCTTGGGGGCGGGATTATCACCGCGTGCTGGGGCGGCGACTCAAACAGCTCCACCTCTGGATGCAAGCGCAATTCCCGGATTACCAGGGCCGATTCTACGTAGACACCGGCCCAATAGCAGAAAAGCCCTGGGCCATGCAGGCGGGCTTGGGTTGGATTGGCAAAAATAGTCTCTTGCTCACCCGTGAGTATGGCTCCTGGGTGTTTCTAGGGGTCATCCTGACCACCCTTAAGCTCGTTCCTGACCAACCTCACACGAGCCACTGCGGCACCTGCACCCGCTGTCTGGAAGCCTGCCCCACCCAGGCCATTGTTAGTCCAGGCGTGGTCGATTCCCGCCGCTGCATTGCTTACCACACCCTAGAGAGCCACGCCGAGCGGATCCCTGCTGAGATTGCCCAGAACCTGCAGAACTGGGTGGCCGGCTGCGACATTTGCCAAGAGGTCTGTCCTTGGAACCAACGCTTTGCCCGGCTCAGTCCCCTTCCCGATTTTCAGCCCTACCCCTGGAACATCGCCCCCGACCTCGAGGAGCTGGCTCGCATTGACGACGAGGAGTTCGACCGCCGCTTTCCCGCCTCCGCCCTGCGCCGGCTCAAGGCCAACCGACTGCGCCGCAATGCCCAAGCTGCCCTCCAAGGCCATGAGGCCAGCTAGCCTACCCCTCTTGTTGGCCTCCCGCCTGCCCCAGCGCTGCCTGGACCTGTTCCCAACCTCACTTACACTGCAGCCTTTCCCCGGAAACTGGGGGGTGGGGATAAGCACTAGCCGGAGGGTGGGAGAGTGTTACGTTGCCCGCAGTTGCACTGGCATGACCAAATAGCAAAGGCGCACCGCTCCCAGTGGCTTCCAAACAGCCGGCTGCGTGGCCCCGTTGAGTTCTAGGCTCACCTGCTGCGTGTGAAACACCTTGAGAGCCTCCAGCAGGTAGCGGACATTGAAGGCCACCTCTAGATCGGGGCCGGACATCTGCACTGGCAGCGATTCCTCGCCACTGCCTACATCGGGTGCTTCGGTGCTGATGCGCAGGGTTTGGGTTGCTGCCGAGAGACTGAACTTGATGATGTCGTTCCGCTGGGCAGCAAACACTCCCACCCGCTCCAGCGACTCCATCAGGGGTCGCCGCTCCAAGGTCACTTGCCGCTCAAACTGCCTGGGCAGCAAACGGTTGTAGTCGGGGTACTGACCCTCCAAAAGACGACTGGTAATCCGCTGTTGGGGCAAAACAAATTGTACCTGTGACTGGTCAAAGCGCAACTCCACCTTGGAGGCACCAGTCTGGGCACTGAGGATGCGCTCCACCTCCCGCAGAGTCCGAGCGGGAATGGTGAAATCGGGCCCTCTCCCTTCCCTGGCTACCTCAACTGGAATTCCCTCGACTTCTACCTGAGCTATGGCCAGCCGATGTCCATCAGTGGCTGCAAACTCCAGCTGCGGCGGCTCCCCAAGCACAAGCTTGACATGCACCCCTGTGAGTACCTGCTTGGTTTCGTCACTAGAGGCAGCAAAGAGGGTCTGGCCAATTCCCTGCAACAAGCTCTCGATGGGCACCTCTAGAGCCCGCGCGGCACCACCCTCAATGGCAGCAGGGATCACTACCTCGGGCAGGGTGGGGTACTCCTCTGCCGCAGCACTGCGTAGCTGGTACTGACCAGCAGCTGAAGTGAGGATAACCCGCTCCTGAACTTGGCTCACCGTAACTGAACCACTGGGCAGACGGCTGACGATGTCGCCAAACAGCTTGGCTGGCAGCGTAAGGCGACCGGATGCTTTCACCTCCGCCTCAAACTCGCTGCGAATGCCCAAGCTTAGGTCAAAGCCCGTCAGAGCCACCTGCTGCCTTTCTGCGCTGGCTTCCACCAGCACGTTGGCCAGAATCGGCAGCGCGGGCCGACTGGCGATAGCTCGCCCAACTGTTGCCAGTTGCTGGCTAAGCTTGGCCTGCTCACAGGTAA
Organism: Synechococcus sp. OH30; assembly: GCF_047462175.1. Lineage (NCBI taxonomy): Bacteria > Bacillati > Cyanobacteriota > Cyanophyceae > Synechococcales > Synechococcaceae > Synechococcus > Synechococcus sp. OH30. Next base: position 26,903 of record NZ_JANSIP010000009.1, read on the forward strand.
AGCAAAGGCCACCAGTAGGACTACCTCCCGCTGCTGCAAAGGGCTGCTCCTTGGCCTCGTCCAGGAGCTCAGTTTCACGAACCCCCAGCGAAGTTCCCGAGCGGCCGTCGCGCGGGGCAGACGCGAACATGCTTGCCCTAGGTTCTTCCTGCAGAGGGCGTTGAGCTTGTACCATTGCGGGCCTTGCGAGCTGAATACGCTAATCCTAGCACTGACTTGCCCCTAGTTTGCACTCTCGCGCGCGCGAAGAGGATTAAAAACCACGATCCCTACCCAATATTTAAATTTTTAACATAGTAGTAGTAGGGCCTGTGGAAATTGTGGAAATCGATGGCCTGGTGATTGGCAAAGCCTTGTGCTGTAAGCCTTTGGGCTTGTCCCCTGCCTGTGGAAAATCTGTGGATAACTGGGTGCTCTTTTCCACAGAGTATTTATACCTTGTGGATAACTAGGGGGTTTTTTCCACAGGTTTTCCACAGTTTTTCAAAGTTTTCCACAAGTTTTCCACAGGCGGGTAGGGCAGGAGCTGGGAAAGTTTACAAAACTTAATGATCGATCCGTTGGGGATCCCCTAGACTGGGGAACTGTAGACCTAGGGATCCTGTCCAGGTCAGGGGCAGCCTGGCAGGGAAAGCTAGGTGGCTTCCTCTGGTCCGCTGAGGAGGGGGGGAAACTGTTGCGGCTAAACTATATGAGGGTAGGAGAACTCCTCTTAGAGATCGCCCTACCTTGGGTAGTAGCCTAGGAGATTACGAGGACACAGAAGGCCCAGTCCTCTGCTCCTTTAAGCCAGAAGAGCTTCTTCACAGGCAGCTTGCTCTCCCTCAGAAGCCTCACCCGGCTCCTCGGGCTGCAAAACAGCTTCTTGGCAACGCTCCATAGCCTGCAGCAGCAGGGTTTCTCCCTCTTGCAGGGTCTCAATGCGGCAAAGAAGAGCACGAAAGTGGGAAGCGCCGGCAAAGCCCTTAACGTACCAGGCCATGTGCTTGCGGGCTTGCCGGATCCCGCGTTCCCCTTTATATTCCCAAAGACCTCGTAGATGCTCTAGAGCTATTTGAATTCGCTCCAAGGGAGTAGGAGCCGGCTTTTCTTGCCCGGTTTTCAGGAAGTAATCGATCTCCCCCACCAGGAAGGGGTAACCCATCGTGCCGCGGGAGCACATCACCCCGTCGGCGCCAGTTTCTTCGAGACACTTCACTGCTGCAGCTGTGGAGAAAATGTCTCCGTTAGCAATGACCGGAATGTGCAAACGTTCTTTGACGCGGCGGATCCACTCCCAGCGGGCTTTGCCGCTGAAGCCCTGGGCACGTGTCCGAGCATGTAGAGTAAGGAGTTGGGCTCCCGCCTCTTGGAGGCGGTAGGCAAAATCCAAGATGTTAATTTCCTCGTCCGACCAGCCCAAGCGCGTTTTTACAGTAACGGGTACCTCCACTGCCTTGGCCACCGTTTCAACAATTTTCGCAGCGGTATCTGGGTCTCGCAGCAGGGAGGAGCCGCCACCGTTTCTGGTAATTTTATTTACCGGGCAGCCCATGTTGATATCTACCAGAGTTGCCCCTTCGTCTACAGCCATGCGAGCGGCTTCAGCTAAAAAATGGGGCCGGCAGTCGAACAGCTGAATGCCAATGGGCTGCTCTCCCTCCCCCACCTCCATAATGCGGGGCAGCTCGCGAGCATAGTGCAAGCCAATGGCGCTAACCATCTCGGTGTAAACCATGCTTTGGGGGGCAAAACGGCGGACTAGCCGCCGGAAGACCATGTCGGTTACCCCTGATAGGGGTGCCTGGAAGACCCGACTGAAGATCTTTACCCTCCCAATCTCTAGGGGTTGGGCCATTCGTGCTTGCAACTGCGGTGAAAGCTGCAGGCTCATGGAAGGCCAACGCAACTATCCTTCTTTGTTGACAAAGTAGAGAAGGCCTAGGATGCGCGCCTGTTTGATGGCTTTGGAGACTTGCCGCTGCTGCTTGGCAGTTAGGCCTGTGATGCGGCGAGGCAAGATTTTGCCACGCTCAGTTACGAACTTCTTGAGCAGCTCAACGTCGGTGTATCTAATGGGTTCTCCTGGCTTGATGGGAGACAAGCGACGGCGAATGTAAACCATAGCTCAGGAACTACTTAATCTCTTTGTGAAGGGTATGGCGGTTACACTTGGGGCAGTATTTTCTCAACTCCAAACGACCGGGGGTGTTGCGGCGATTTTTGGTAGTAGTGTAGCGGTTCACCCCTGGAGAACGCTTGTTAACGTTGGTGCGGCACTCCGAACACTCCAGCGTAATGATGATGCGAGCACCTTTTCCCTTGGCCATGGGTGGATCCCTCTGCAGAGGAAGAAACTACCTCCCCCTTCAACAGCCACGGTTGAAGAAGGGCTTGCGCGTAGCGCAATTACCAATTATCTAACTTTTCTTTGAGGGAAGCAAGCCAACTTTTAACTTGCTTTCCAGCTTGGTGGCGAAGGCTGCGGGTGTTGCGGCCAACCTCCTGACGTAGGCGCCCCAGTTGGTTGGAGAGGTCCCGTACTGTCTCATTGCGCTGGGCTTTGCGCAGAAGATCCCGCGCAGCCAATTGAACGTCCTCAGTAGCTTCCCCTTCGAGGAGGTTTTGTAGCAGCCGCAGGACTTTTTCATCTAGGTGGTAGCCCCGCTCGGATTCCACCACTAGGGTGCGCCCGGCACGGTCGTGGATGCTCTGGCGTTTTTCCTTGTCGAAGAAGGCAAACAGACCATCGGCAACTAGGGGTACCAGAAGGGCTTCTGTGAGAACAAACAGCGAGAGCACTCCCTCCCGGGCTAGGGAGCGAATCAGATGAGGCGAGGCTTCGGTTTCCGGATCCCAGGTTTTAATATTCAGCAGCCATTTGCCGAGGCTTTGGCCCTCAGGACGGGATTGGAAATAGCCGCGGTTCACCAGCCAAGCGGCAAAGAAGGCAATGTAGCCAGTCATGTCCACGGCGCCAGCATCGGCTCCCAGCAGGGAAGCTAAACCCTGCGCTAGGTAGGAGACCCCTAGCCCCAGCCCAAAATCCAGGGCAAAGGCCCCAATCCGCTTGCCCCAGGGAGCTAGTTTGGGCAGGTTTTCCTTAGCCTGGGGGGCGCCGGCTGCCGGGGAAGCCGGTTGCTTCGTCTGGACAGAAGGTAGGGAGGTTGCTGGAGGCAGGGCGCTAAAGGCTTGCCACTCGCTGGCGCTTTGATCCAGCTGCTGGGTTTTGGGCCGTTCGGGAGAGGGTCTGGGATCCGTCATCGCAGGTTGAGTCTGTTATCCCTAACCATTCTAGCTAGCAAAGCGGGCCTAGACCCCTATCGGCAGGGAAGCAGGGCTGCGGCGCGGGATCTCGTAGGTCATCCGATCCCGGGCCAGGAGTGTATTGGGGAAGATAGCGCGGGCTTCGGCCAGTAGGTCTTCCAAAGTGATGGGGCCATCTGACGTGTAGCGAGGGCTAAAGTGGGTAAGGATGAGGGTCTGGGCCTTGGCTTCAGCGGCCACCCGCGCAGCCATGGCAGCAGTGGAGTGCTTAGCCCGCTGAGCCAGCTCGCGATCCGCTTCGGCGTAGGTGGCCTCGTGGATGACCAGGTCAGCAGCACGGGAGAGATCGACGGCGTTGCGGCAGAAGATGGTGTCGGTGCAGTAGGAGAACTTGCGCCCTGGGATGGGATCCCCCACGTAATCTCGCCCGTGGAACCAGCGGCCCTGCCAGAAGATGGATTGCCCAGCCTTGAGTTGGCCATAGAGGGGGCCAGGTGGGATCCCGTCGGCCTGGGCTTTGGCCACGTTAAAGGTGCCTGGCCGATCCTGTTCCACCACGCGGTAGCCAAAGGCGGGCACCCGGTGATCCAAAGGCGCGCAGAAAACCCAATACTCTGGATCCTGAAGAATGAGACCTGTTTCTACGGTGTGAACCTGGAAGGAATAGGGGATCCGCGTCTCGCTGTAGCGTAGCACCGCCTTCAGGTACTCTTCTAGGCCGGGGGGGCCGTAGATGTCGATGTGTTGGGGGGTGCTGCCCAGGCCACAGGAGGCCAACAGCCCCGGCAGGCCGTAGATGTGATCCCCGTGCATATGGGTGATGAAAATGCGGCGCAACTGGCTGGGGCGCAGCTCGTCTAGCCGCAACAGTTGGTGTTGGGTGCCCTCGCCACAATCAAACAGCCACCATTCCGATCGCTGCGGAAACTGCACCGCCACGCCCGACACATTGCGCTGGCGGGTGGGCATGCCGGAGCTAGTACCCAGAAAGGTAACGCGGATGGCGTTGGGATCTGTCACAAGGGCCAAATGCCGATAGCGCTAAGGACTGGGATCCCTAGCTTATCAACTTACCTAGAAAGGGCGCCCAAAACCCTTGTTAGCTTAATTGGCGGCAAGCCCCGCCCTGTATTTGTGTTCCGTATTGCCAATCAGTGTCGGGATAAAGCCGTTCGTGCTACAACTAAGGAGAACAAGTTCAATCGCGGGAGAGCTTCCCTGACTTGTTCCCGCCGCGGGTTGCACGGTGGCGGCAGGCTGTGTCCTTTGTACCAACAAGTCGGTAAAGCGTGCAGCCCGTACGCTGTCTGTTCGCGCAGTGTGGCGTAAGCCATGTTGTGCTTACTTAGCGAATGAGGGTTGGGAGTCGTTCACGATAAGGGTACGTGTCAGCTTTCTTGCCATGATCACCTTGACTGAGAGCGCCATCCAAGAGCTAAAGCGCCTGCGCAGCAAGTACGAGAAGGAGGGATCCCAGCCCATCCTGCGGTTGGGGGTCAAGCCCAGCGGCTGCTCTGGCCTCTCTTACGTGATGAACTTTGAGCCCCAGGCCAACCCTGATGACCATACCTTTGACTTTGGCGAGCTCCGCGTGGCAGTGGATCCCTTGAGCATGACCTTGATCCAGGGCCTTACCGTCGACTTTTCCGAGGATCTGTTGGGGGGCGGCTTCAAGTTCAAGAACCCCAATGCAGTGGCTACCTGTGGCTGTGGCACTTCCTTTGCCACTGCCGAAACTGCCGTTGCCACTGGCCATTGATCACATCCTGCTGGAGGGTTCTAGGCTGGGCAGGCGGAGCACAAACCATGTCCACCCGTCCTTGCTGCTGACTCGAATGTGGCCCTGCAGGTATTCCACCCACTGCTTCACCAAAGCCAACCCCAGACCGCTACCTGGCTGGGCCCAGGGATCCGCAGTGGGCACCCGGTAAAAGCGCTCAAACAGGCGGGGCAGATGTTCAGGCTCAATCTGAGCCGTGTTGGCGATCTTAAACTCAACCCCTTCAGGGATTGGCTGAACCTCTAGACGGATCGTGCCACCTGGCTGGGTAAACTTGCAGGCATTGTCCAGCAGTTCTTTGAGGATCTGGGTCAGGAGCTGCGGATGGCTGTAAAACCGCCAGGGGGAGGGGGGCGGGTCCCCCACCTGCAGCGTGAGGGAGCGGGCCTGGGTGCATTGCTGCGCCGATTCGATCAAGCTGTGCCAGAGGTGGGGCAGGTCAATAGCTGCAACGGCAGAGCCCAAGTCTTTCCTTTCCAAGCCCTGCAGATCCAACAGGCGGTTGATGAGCTGGATTTCGGCCTCGCACTCCTGCAGGGCAATGTCCCGGTACTGCCGCTGCTTCTCGTTGAGGGGGGTGCGGCCCAGAAGCTCCAGAGCTAGCTTGATCTTGGTCAAGGGTGTGCGCAGCTCGTGGGAGACCGTGGCCAGAAAGTGGTCTTTGAGGCGGTTGAGCTGCTCCAGATCTGACACCTGGCAGGCCAGCTGGGCGGTGCGCTCCTGCACCTTGGCTTCCAGTTCCTGGTTAAGCTGCTGCAGACGGCGCTGGGCCTGGTTGGCTTGCAGCAAGTGGCGCAGCCGCCGCTTCAAAACCGACCAGTGGATGGGCTTGGGGATGTAGTCGCTGGCACCGGCGGCAAAGGCCTCACTGACAAAGGCTTCGTCTTCTAAAGCGGTGACAATTAAAATTGGCATGTCAGGGTTTTGGGCGTGGAGGCGGCGGCAACACTCAAACCCATCCAGATCCGGCATCACCGCATCCAGGAGCACCATGTCCGGCTGATGGCAGCTTACGGCTTCTAGACAAGCCAAGCCGCTGTCCGCTTCTACAACTTGGTAGCCTTCCCGCTCCAGGGTATAGCGAGCCAAAAGCCGCTGGCTGGGATCATCGTCGGCAATCAGCAGCAGTGGCTTTTCCTCGGCTTCAGAGAAGCTCCCTCCCCGCCGATCTGACATAGGCTTGGCATTAAGCTTCTGCATGGCTACTGGCAACAGGAGAAGGCCCAGACACGGCAGCCGATAACTCCAGGGTAACTCGCTGGTACTCGGCTTCCAACCGTTGCAAGGCCTGCTTCAGGGTATCCCAGTTTACAAAAGCGGGAGAGGGGTGGCGAGAGAGGTTCTCCAGCTCCTGACACATCTGAGCTAGCGACTTGGCCCCCAGGGTGCTGCTGCTGCCCTTGAGGCGGTGGGCCAGTTGGGCCACGGTTTTGGCATCTTGCCGCTCCAGAGCCTGGCGCAGGGATCCCAGCAGGGCCTGGCTGTCTTGCTGGTAGGTTTGCACCATCTCCTGCCAGTCTTCGGGGGATCCCAGCATGCTGCGTAGGCTGGCCAGGGTGTCGGGATCCAAGGCTGGCTCCGGTTTTTCTTCCTTGCAAGAAGAAGAGATTTCCTGCAAAGCGCGCTCCAGCACAGCCGGCTGCAGGGGCTTGGTCAGGTAGCCGTCGACGCCGGCGGCCTCGGCAGCAGCACGGCTTTCCAGGAAAGCGTCGGCGGTGAGGGCAAGGATGCGCGGCTGGCGATCTGGGGGAAGTTCGCTGCGGATACGGCGGGTGGCGGCCAGGCCGTCCAGCTCCGGCATGTGCAGATCCATCAAGACCAGGTCGTAGGCGCGCAGTTGCAGCGCCTGCAGGGCTTCCAGGCCGTTGGCCACGATGTCCGGCTGATAGCCCAGCCGCTCCAGCATTAGGCGGATGACTTTTTGGTTAACGGGGTTGTCCTCGGCTACCAGGATGTGCAACGGGCAGCGGCTGGCCAAAGGCAGCGGGGGCTCCAAGGGGGAAGTAACGGCAGGCACTTTTTCCTGGCAAAGCAGAGCCCGCAGTTGCGAGGCCTTGACCGGCTTGCTCAGGGCAGGAAAAGAGCCAGAGCTTGCCAAAGCCGCGCTGCGGGCCACCAGCAGCAAAGGCCTCAGGGGGGGCTGCTCCTGCTGCAGAGCTTTGGCCAGGGCCAGCCCATCGCCGTCTGGCAGGCTGGTATCCACCAGAGCCAGGTCAAAAGTCTGGGCTTTGGCCAGGGCTTGGGCTTCTGCTGCAAAGCTGCAGGCCGTTACCTGCATCCCCCAGGCCTGGAGGAGGCGAGCCAGGAGCTGCCGTTGGCTGGCGTTGTCTTCCACCAACAAAACCCGCTTGCCGGCTAGAGCAGCATCGAGGGCTGGGGCTGCCAAGAGGGCCGGATCCGGAACACGCAGCGGGACGCGAAAGCCAAAGGTGGATCCCTGGCCCGGCTGGCTTTGCACCCAGATCTCTCCGCCCATCAGTTGACAGAGACGCTGGCTGATGGCTAAGCCCAAGCCCGTGCCGCCGTAGCGGCGGCTGATGGAGCTGTCCACCTGGCTGAAAGGCTTGAAGAGGCGATCCTGCTTTTCCGGCGGGATGCCGATGCCGGTGTCTTGCACCTGGAAGCTCACCCACTGCACCTGGGGATCCCGCTCCTGGGCCTCGACGGTTACCACCACTTCTCCCTGCGGGGTGAACTTGATGGCGTTGCTGAGGAGGTTGGCCAGGATCTGGCGCAGGCGGTTGGGATCCCCCACCAGGGTGGCTGGCAAGCTGGGATCCACCCAGGCCACCAGCTCCAGATCTTTGCTCTGGGCTTGGGCGGCCATGAGATCCAAAAGCTCCTCCATGAGCTGGGGCAGGGAAAAGGGCGTTTCCTCCAGCTCCAATTTCTGAGACTCGATCTTGGAGAAATCCAAAATGTCGTTGATGAGGCTAAGCAGCACCTCACTGCCGTAGCGGATGGTCTGCACCCAATCCCGCTGCTGCGGATCCAGGGGGGTATCCAGCAACAGGCTGGCCATGCCCATGATGGCGTTGATGGGCGTGCGGATCTCGTGGCTCATGGTGGCCAAGAATTCGCTCTTGGCGCGGTTGGCCGCCTCGGCAGCTTCCATAGCCGCCTTCATCTGCTCTTGGGCCTGCTGGGCCAGGGTGATGTCCCGCCCGGCGGCGTAGGCCAGGGATCCCGCCAGAGAGGCGCGCCACTCGATAAAGCGGTAGCTGCCGTCTTGGGTGCGGTAGCGGTTGACAAAGCCATCCAGGCGCCCTTCTTGCAGCAGCTTTTGCATCGCCTTCTGCGTGGCCAGCAGATCTTCCGGGTGCACCCATTCCCACAAGGGGTGCTGCTGCAGCTCCTCGAGGGAACGGCCCAGGACGGTCTCCCAAGCAGGGTTGAGACGGCGAAAATACCCCTGCTCGTCGGCAATGCAGAGCAAATCCAAAGCTACCGAGAAGAATTGCTCCAGCTCTGCTTCGGCCTGCTTGCGGGCGGTGATATCGACGGCGGTAAACACCCAGCAAGGGATCCCGCGCAGCACCAGCGGCTGGACAAAGACGTCTTCCCAAAACTCCCGGCCATCCCGCCGTTGCCAGCGCCACTCAAAGCGGGCGGATCCCTGAGAGCGAGCTTGCTCCAGGTAGGGCTGCAGCGAGAACCCCCTTCCCTGCAGGGCCTGGCGATAGGGGGACTGCTCCGAAGCGTCGAAGGCCCGCAGTTCCTCCAGGCTGGAAAATCCATAGGCGGCAAGGGCGCGCGGATTAGCCTCCAAGATCTCGCCCGTTTCGGCATGGCGAATGAGGATGGCCACGGCAGCATTTTCAAACAGGGCGCGGAACTTCTGCTCGCTCTCCTGCAGGGCTTGCTGCGCCCGCACCCGCTCCGTGATGTCGCGAATGATGAGCACCACTTCCTGTTCGTTTAGAGGGGCAATGCGCACCTCCTCGTGGCGCACTTCGCCCTCGATCTCCAGGCTTTGCTCGTAGCGCTGCAGGGTTTGGGTGGCCAGGGCTTGGCGAATATAGGCAAGCCGCCGCTCCGCCAGGTCTGGGGGCAGGAGTTCGTGGGGTGAGCGCCCCAGGTAAGTTTCTGGCAAGCCGTAGGGCCGCACCTCCCCCCCACAGCTCACTCCCAGGCAAACGCCCTGGCTATCGAGGTGAAAGATGAGATCCGGGATGGCGGCCAGAATGGCCCTTTGTTTTTCCTCGGCCGCTTTGAGATTCAGCTCAGCCCGCTTGCGCTCTGTGATGTCCCGCACCAAGACGTAGAGCTTCTTGCTGCCGTGGGCAACGATACAGGCCCTGCGATACTGCCTGACTCCTGGCTGTAGCTCAATCTCGTACTCCAGGTATTCGGCGGTCTGGTTGGCCAGAGCCCGCCTTCCCAGAACTTCGCATTGCTCCCGCAAAGCAGGAGGCAAAATCTCCTCGATCCGGCGGCCAATGTAGTCCTGAGGGGGGCGCAGCGTGGCGAAGTAGCGGGACGGCTTGCAGTTGAGGATGCGACCGTCGGCAGCAATCTCCAAAATCATGTCTGGGATTGCCTCGTAGAGGGCGCGATAGCGGGACTCGCTTTCCTGCAGCGCCTGCTCCCGCTCAACCTGCTCGGTGATGTTGCGGCTGGTGATGAGGATCCCATCCCCCACCGGCACCACCTGGTGATGGAGCCAACGGGCCCGCAAGTCCGGCTGGCCGGAGATGGGAAACTCCTCTTCCAGGGGGATGCGGGTTTCCACCACCCGCTTGTATTTTTCAAAAAAGCCAGCCGTGCGGTTGATGGGCAACAGCTCGCACAGCCGCTGGCCGAGGATCTCCTCCCGGCGGCGGGAAATCAGCTCCTCCCCCTTGGCGTTGACATCGACGAAGACAAAATCCACAATCTCGCCGGTAAAAGGATCCCGCACCGCCTCCAACAGATAGATGGCATCCAGGCTGGCTTCCAGCGCTGCGCGGAAACGGGCCTCTGGGCTGGAAGTTGCTAGCGATCCCCTGAAAATGAGCTTGAAAAGAGGGATCCGCCGCCGGAGCCAGCCAAGCCCTAGAAGTGCTCCGAGAACCAAAACAATACCCCCAAGCATAAAGCTGGCCCAGCCCGGCAGCATTATCTCTATCCCCAGCTCTTTTCTGGTGGCGGCTGCTTCCAGCTTATCTTCTGGCTTCCGCAGAATCGCTCAGTTAAGTTGCGGAAAAAAGCTGCCCTACCCTGCCCTGGGAAAAAGCTTTTGGCAAAGGAGGAAACCATGGAAGCTAGCCTTAACGGGGGCGCCAGCGGCGGTAGAGTTTTTCCAGATCTACCCAGACCATCACCACCGTGCTGAAGCCCACGCAGATAAGCAGCTCAGTGAGGGTCAGTTCTTCTGTCCCGAAAAAGTCGCGCAGGAAGGGCACATAGAGCAGGGCCAACTGCAGCAGCAAAGTGGTCAGCACCGCCCCCAGCAGGTAGGGGTTGGAAAAGGGGTTGAGCTCGATGGTCAGCTTGTCATTAGAGCGAACCGCCAGCGCATGGCCCATCTGGGCAATACACAGGGTGGTGAAGACCATCGTGCGCCAGTGAACGATGTAGGCTTCCACAATCGCCATCATGAGGATCGTCGCCAAGCCAAAGACGACGCCAATGCGCACCATGTAGGCGCCGAGCCCTTGGGCAAAGATGCTTTCTTTGGGGTTAAAGGGGGGGCGTTGCATCACCCCTGGCTCTGCTGGCTCCATTGCCAAAGCCAGAGCGGGCAGGCCGTCGGTTACCAAGTTCATCCAGAGGATCTGCAGGGGCGTCAGCGGCACGTCCTCTAGGCCCAGAAGGGGGGCGGCAGCCACGGTCAACACCTCGCCGATGTTGCTGCCCAGGATGTATTTCACAAAACGGCGGATGTTGCTGTAGACCACCCGCCCTTCTTCAATAGCCGCCACGATGGTGGCGAAGTTGTCGTCTAGCAGCACCATGTCGCTGGCCTCTTTGCTGACATCGGTGCCGGTGATGCCCATGGCAATGCCGATATCCGCTTGGCGCAGGGCAGGGGCGTCGTTGACGCCATCGCCGGTCATGGCCACAAACTGGTTTTGCTTTTGCAGGGCCTGCACGATGCGCAGCTTGTGCTCGGGAGCCACGCGGGCGTAGACGTTGACTTTCTGCACCGTCTCCATCAGCTCCTCAAAGCTCAGCCGGGAGAGGGTGCGCCCATCAATGGCCTGGTTCTCGGAGTCGAGAATGCCCAGCTCGCGGGCAATAGCAATGGCGGTGAGTTGGTGATCGCCGGTAATCATTAGGGTGCGGATCCCGGCCTGCCGGCAGCGGGCTACCGCTTCCCGCGCTTCGGGCCGAGGGGGATCGTACATGCCCACTAGGCCCAGCCACACCAGGTTGCGCTCGATCTCCTCCAGGTTCTCCGGGATCCGCGGCAACTGCTGAGTGGCCACCCCCAAAACCCGGATGCCCTGAGCTGCCAAGCGGTTGTTGGCGCCCAAAATGGCCTGGCGATCCGCTTCTGAGAGGGCCTGCCAAGTTCCGTTTTTCTGGATGTAGGCGCACTGCTCCAGCACCAGTTCCGCGGATCCCTTGACGTAGACGCGGTAGCTGCCCTCCTCCTGCACCACCACGCTCATGCGCTTGCGTTCTGAGCTAAAAGGGATCTCCTGCACCCGCGGGTGTTGCTCCTGCAAAGAAGCCTTCTGCAGGTTGGCCTTGGCGGCAGCTACCAGCAGGGCGGCCTCGGTGGGATCCCCCAGGATTGACCAGGTGGGGGCAGCGCCGCGCTGGGCTGGGAGAGTGGCTTGCAACAGGGCATCGTTGCAGAAGACCACCGCCCTGAGAAGGGCCTGCAAATCGGGGGCGCTCTGGGGATCGATGGGCTGGCCGCCGCAGTAGAAGGATCCCTTGGGAATGTAACCGCTGCCGCTGACGTGGTAGTGGCGCTCAGGGGTAACGATGTCGGTAACCACCATTTTGTTTTCGGTGAGGGTGCCGGTCTTGTCGGAGCAGATGGTGGTGACGGATCCCAGGGTCTCTACGGCCGGCAGGCGGCGGATCAAGGCGTTGCGGCGCACCATGCGCTGGGTGCCAATGGCCAAGGTAACCGTGGTGACAGCCGGCAGCCCCTCCGGCACCACCGCCACGGCCATGCTGAGGGAAGTTTCCAGCAGCGAGGCAAAAGGCGCCATGCTCCCGGCTTGGAGCAGCCCCACGATCACCACCAGCGCCACCAAGGCCAGGGATCCCGACACCAGCACATTGCCCAACTGGCTCATGCGCCGCTGCAGGGGGGTGGGCTCGTTTTCCACCGTCTGCAGCAGCCTGGCCACCTTGCCCAGCTCCGTGTTCATGCCGGTGGCAGTAACCAAGAGGATCCCTCGCCCCTGCAGCACCTCGGTGCCCATGAAGGCCATGTTGCGCCGCTCGCCCAGCTCTGTGTCTTCAGGGAGGACACAATCAGCCTGCTTGGTAACCGGTACCGCCTCTCCGGTCAGGGCCGCCTCTCGCACCTGTAGGTTCACCGCTTCCGCCAAGCGCCCATCGGCTGGGATCTGCACCCCCGCTTCCAGCAGCACCCGATCCCCTGGCACCAACTGGTTGGCAGGGATCTCCTGCCACAGCCCGTCCCGCTGCACCCGCACGCTGGGGGAGGCCAATTTTTTTAGGGCCGCCAGCGCCTTTTCCGCCCGGCTTTCTTGCAAGTAGCCCAGCAGGCCATTGAGACCTACAACCAGCAAAATGGCTAGGGCATCTTTAGGAAACTCTCTCTTTTGCCAATCCAAAAGGGCTGAAATCAGCGCCACGGCAATCAGCATCAGCAACATGACGTTGCGGAATTGGTCAAGAAAGAGCTGCCAGGCGCTGCGGCCAGGAGAGGAGATCAGCTCGTTGGGGCCGAATTCCCGCTGCCTTTGGATCACCTGCTGGGTAGTCAGGCCAGAATCGGGATCGGTCTGCAACTTCTGGATAACAGCGGGAAGAGGAAGACTATGCCAGGCAGGAGTAGAAACAGCGGCGGATCCAGAAGCTTGGGCCATCGCAAACACTTCCAGGGAATGGACAAATTCTACGTTAGCTCTCGAAGCTTTCCATAGAGGAAAAGGGATCCCCATTTCCCCAGTTTCGTGGCAAGGTGGGGACAGAGGCCCCCTGGAGACTGCTATGGCGAGCAAAACTCCCACTCGCGATGTTCAAGTGGCCGTTATCGGCCCCTCTACCTTGGTTCTCCGCTCTCGCACCTGGGATCGCCTCAAGTTTGAGCTGGAATACGCCCGGCAGCGGGGCACCACGGCCAACAGTTACCTCATCCAGGCCCGGCAGACCTTGCTCATTGATCCGCCGGGGGAATCGTTTACAGACATTTTTCTCGAGGAGCTGGCCCAGCACCAGTACCTGCAGCGGCTGGACTTTATCCTGCTCAGCCACGTCAACTTCAACCGCATCGCCACCCTCAAGGCACTTCTGCCGCTGGCTCCCTATGCAGTGGTGCTCTGCTCTAAGCCGGGATCCCTCACCCTGCGAGCCGCTTTTGAGGGCAGGGAATCCCCGCCTCCTAGCCGGGATGAAGAGGAGGCCGCCGATTTTGGCATTCCCTACGGCAATAACCAGTCCTTTCGCCTGCGGGTAATCCGGGATGGGGATCGCCTGGATCTAGGCGAGGGCCATGAGCTGCACTTTCGCACTGTCCCCACGCCCCGCCACCCCGATGCCCTCTGCACCTACGACCCGGCCACTGGGATCCTCTTTACCGACAAGCTGTTTGGTGCCCATGTCTGCGACGAGCAGGTGTTCGACGAGCACTGGCGGCAGCTTAGCGAGGATCGCCGCTACTACTTCGACTGCTTACACCGCAGCCAAGCGCCCCAGGTAAAAGCAGCCCTGGCCAAGCTGGAGGAGTTCCCCGCCCAGATCTACGCCCCCGCCCATGGCCCCTTGGTGCGCCACAGCCTGCGGCGGCTGCGCTTGGATTACCACGCCTGGTGCGAGGAGGATCCCTTGGAGCAGCGGGTGGCTCTCCTCTATACCTCTGCCTACGGGAACACGGGCCTGATGGCGGTAGCTATTGCCCAAGGCTTGGAGCGAGCAGGAGTTACCGTGGAGCGGATTAACTGCGAATGGGCTACCCCTGAAGAGATTGCCCAGGCTCTGGAGCGCTGCCAAGGGTTCATTATCGGATCCCCCACCTTGGCCGGCCACCCCCCTGTCCAGATCCAAACAGCCCTAGGCATTATCCTCTCTTCTGTTCCCACCAGCAAGCTGGCCGCGGTCTTCGGCTCCTATGGCTGGAGCGGTGAAGCCCTGGATCTCATTGAAAGCAAGTTGCTCAACGCCGGCTTTACCCTGGGGTTTGCCACCATCCGCACCAGGTTCAAGCCTACCCCCGCTGTCCTGGAAGCCTGTCAGGAGGCGGGATCCCAGTTTGCCCAAGCCCTGCGCAAGGCCAAGCGAGCCCGTGCCCCCCGCCAAGGCGGTGTTGAAACTCAGGCGGATCGGCTGGGGCAGGCCCTCAGCCGGGTTGTGGGATCCCTCTGTGTGGTGACCGCCCTGCAAGATGGGATCCCGCGCGGCTTCCTTACCTCCTCGGTGGCCCAGGCCAGCTTCAACCCCCCTGGCCTAACCCTTTCTGTAAGTAGGGACAGCGAGGCAGAACTGCTCACCCGTCCCCAAGCGCCTTTTGTGCTCAACATTTTGCGGGAGGGCAAAAGCAGCAGCCTGCAGCGACACTTTCAACGACCCCAGCGCCCTGGTGAAGACCGCTTTGCCGGTTTGGCCATCACCACTGCCGAAAATGGCTGCCCGATCCTATTGGATGCCCTGGCTTACTTGGAGTGCTGTGTCAAAAGCTGGATGGAGTGTGGCGATCGCTACCTGGTCTACGCCGAGGTAGAGCGCGGCAAGGTGCTGGATCCCACGGGGGTTACCGCCATGCGACGCGGCTAGATATGGGGTGGAGGTCAATCCAGGCCTTTGCCTAGGTCTCGGCTCTCAGCGGGGGTCAATTTTGCAGTGGGTCGTCACAGATCCTGCCCAGATTGGCGGAAAACTCGTAGGGGCCGTCTTTGATACAGGTAAGGTTACCGGGTCAGCTGCGCAAACTGTCATTGGTACAGGTATCGATTGGAGAAATTCTTCTTGGCACGGGTCAAGCCACTTTCGAAGTCATCCAGAAAGTTACAGAAACTATTGTTGACGGGGCTAAAGACTATATTTTCGAAGAAGTTACCCATCATGAGCCTCATTTGATCCGCATCGAATCCTCCCTGAGTTGGGACGAGGCCCTGGTTTTCATCAACGGTTTCCTTAGCGAAGGTGAAACCCAACCTTGGAAAAAAAGACTGTTGTGGGAAACACTCCGACGTGCTGGATGGCAGGGATCCCTGTACTACCTTTGGTGGGATGCTTCCAACCCGGCGAGTTTGACCTTGTCCCCTCTGAAGCTAGGGGTAGGACTACTTGCCCACTGGGAAGCCCACAAAGCAAAGGCCAAAGAAGTGGGACTAAAGTACGCCTATCCCCTGCTCTCTGCTTTGCCGGAAAGGCAGATTACCCTGATGGGGTTTTCCTTGGGGGCAAGGGTAGCCTACTACATCATGCGCGGTTGGCCCCAGACTGCAGATCGACGTCTTAAAGATGTTATCTTGCTCAGCGGTGCCGTTAGGAGGCAAGCCGATAAGAACTGGAGCCTGCATGTAGAAAATATCACTGGAAAGTTGGTAAACATCTACAACGAAGACGATTGGGTTCTGGCCTACGTCAGCCCCTGCGGGATCAAGCCAATTAGAGAGTTTCACCCCAGAATTGAAAACCTCAACGCCACTCACTTAATCGGCTCTGGTGAGCATAGCTACGAAGCCTATCTACCTCATCTGGAGTTTCTTCTGGATCAGAAGCTGGACTGGAAAGCTCGCAGCAGCCACCTGATCTAGCCCATGCCAAGCCAGATGGTTTCTGCCCCAGCCACAAGGGAGGATCCCTGTTCGATATCCATCTCTGGATCTGCCGGGATCCCACTCGAGATTGCTAAAGATCTTGCTTTGCCGTGGTCGGCACGCAGCCTGGCTGCGTAAGAATAATATCCCAACTGACGGCTATCTTGAGCCTACGCCTGGATGCTGGGGTAGGCGATTGGTCAGGCCACCAACATCGACAGTGATGGCAGCTCTCGCCACGGCCTATCCCTGCTTCACCTAACGCTCCAATCTATCTTCATCTGAATGCACGGGATCCCCCACCGCGGTGGGGAGGGGTAGCGCCTAATATACAGTACCAGTCTGCCCCAAGTTCTGACTACAGCCTGTTAAAGAATCAAGGGGTACAGTAGCAACACTTAGCAAACCAACTTCGGAAGCAGGATGGATTGATCAGGAGTAAACAAGTCTGCACTATCTGCTCCACGCTATACTTTCCAACTCTGGAAAGCTGCCGAATAAAATGCTTCAACACCGACCACATCATCTCAATAGGATTCAATTCCGGTGAATACACAGGCAGGTATAGGATTTGCGCTCCTGTCCCCCTAATCAATTCCTCAACTTCCCGACTCTTATCGATATTTAAGTTGTCCATCATCACAACCTTCCTCGCCTCTAGCTTCAGACATAACTCGCTTCTCAAAAACTCTAAAAAATCCCCTTTCCTCATCCCACCCTTAATGAGGCAATAGCCAACTAACCCTCTCAAGGAAATAGCTCCAATAACAGTATGCTTTTCCCCTTATATCTCTCACGATAATGATAGGCTCTTTGACCGCGTAAACTCCGAGCTACTCCCCGTTCCATTCCCTCCCACACCCCTGTCTGGTCAAGGGTAATCAAATCTTCTGCTGGAATATCTCTGACTTCTTGACTATAAGCTAGCCGTTCTCTGTGCACCTCCTCTTCTTGCACTCTCCCACTGCGGTAAGTCTTTTGTTAGAGTCATTCCTTGCTTTTTCAAGCAATTGTGTATCGTGACGGTACTCGTGTCAATTGCTAAGCATTCCCGCAACAGTTCTTGATACCGCCACAGGTAGAAGTTTGGGTGTTCTGCCATAATTGCCATCACTTCCTGTCAATGTTGTTCCAAAATACCCACTTGCTTCGTACCTACTTTACTTGGGGGTTAAATCCTGAGTTTGTTGGTACTGTCGCACCCAGCGGTGTACTGTTCTTTTGGTTACCATGAACCGTTCGGATACCTGGCAGATGGAGATCTGACCTGCCTGATAAGCTGTTACAACTCTCTGCCGTAAATCCAAAGAATGGGTTGGCATCCCCTTCTCTCCTTCCTTTTGAAACTGTACCCTGGTCTAAATTAACAGGCTGTACTTAGAACCCTAGCAAAACAGAAAGCTCTCAGGAAAAGCAATCGCCTCTCCCGGAGCTTAAACCGTGTTAGGTTAGAGCTTAAATCTAGGCCTTGCCCGGCTCATAAAAGATGCTGGGCACGGGTTGGGAGAACCTTGAGACATCGATCTC
Organism: Synechococcus sp. OH30; assembly: GCF_047462175.1. Classification (NCBI taxonomy): domain Bacteria; kingdom Bacillati; phylum Cyanobacteriota; class Cyanophyceae; order Synechococcales; family Synechococcaceae; genus Synechococcus; species Synechococcus sp. OH30. The sequence goes on from NZ_JANSIP010000009.1 coordinate 44,348, forward strand.
CGGTTTGCGCGGCCCATAGTCCATCTTCAGATCAGGAGGCTGAAAGAAATTCTCTACCTTTGCGGGCTCATAGAAGATCCATCTTCTAGGGGTGTAATTGACCTGATAAAGAGTTTTTCGGATACCGTTTACTAGGGATGACGACCCTGAGCCAAACCCTTGCTGCGGTTGATACAAATAGACATTCTCCAACGATACTGAGAGGGGCTCAGGATCGGCGAAGGGAGGCTCATAGCAAAGCGCAGGATTTGGCTGAGGTTGACACTGAAATTGAACCTGATACACAGCTTCAGAAGTCATTTCCTGCCGGGCCTGCTGCCAGGACTGTAGTACCTTGCCAATATCAAAGCCCATAGCCCGCTGAAAATGCCACAGGGATCCCTGGAGGAAGAAGAAGGCCAAGTAGAAGTGAGCGTTGGCCAGCCAGACCCTTGAGGAGTAGTTCCAGGCCCCCGCTTGGTTGGGATCGAAGTAGTAGGGGGTGAGGGCCGACTTTAGCTGCAGAGTTGGCCCATAAAACTCCACCGGATAGGCCAGTGAGTTAAACCCACAATAGTAAGAGGCTGTAAATCCGGCTAAGGCAACACCAAACAGAGAGTAGGAGAGGATCCCGTCTGCTGAAAAGAGAAAGCGAGCTTTAACCCACTCAAAGGGTGGAACCAGGATGTGCCACACCCCTCCCAGCAAGAGAAGAGCTGCCACATAAATGTGGCCTCCCACCAAGTCTTCCAAATTATCGACATCGAACAGATGGGTGCGGTAGTTCCAAAGAGTGGCAAAATCCAAAGTTGGGGACCTGACCAGGCGCACCTGAGCAGTGGTGGCGTCGTACAGCCCTCCAAGCAGCATCGCCTTGGCCACCAGCAGCAGGGATCCCAGGCCCAAGATGAGTAGGTGGTGCCCCAAAATTATCCCCAGTGTTTTGGCATCATCCCAGGCAAAGTGAAACTTGGCAGCCTTGCCGAACTCCATATCTAGGCGGGGGGAAAGTTGGGTTTGGTGGAAGTAGGCACCCCAAGCCAACACGCCGGCAGCCACCAGGTGAATCGAGGCAATGGCCACATAGGGGAAAGTATTGACGATCTGGCCACCGGGGCCGACCCCCCATCCCAGTGTGGCCAAGTGGGGCAGCAAAATCAACCCCTGCTCGTACATTGGCAAATCTGGCGAGAACTTGGCCAGCTCAAACAAGGTGAAGCCGCCCGCCCAAGCCATGATCAAGGCTGCGTGGGCCACATGCGCCACGATAAAGGTATTGGAGAGGTCGATCAATCGAGCGTTACCTGACCACCAGGGGTAAGCGGATGGGTGCATCCTCTTGGCATTCATGGGTAGTTCCTCAGTAAGTCCAGGCGCGTTTAGCTCAGACCGGCAATGATGTGGTCAAGATAGGCAGCCATTTCTTGACTTGCCTCTGGGTCCAGACTTTCTGCTAGCACCTCCTTCATTGCATTGAGGGCTTGAATGACGCGATCGATGGGGACTCCCAGAGTGATGTAAGTCTCTTTCAGACCTCTCAATACCCGCTCATCTAGGATGGAAGGATCGGCGGCCAGCATGGCATAGGTGGCATAGCGCAGAAAATAGGTTAGATCCCGCAGGCAGGCTGCGTAGCGCCGGGTGGGATACATATTGCCCCCCGGCAGGGTAATATCCCCGTAGAGCAAGCTCTTAGCAACGGTCTTGCTGATAATGCTGCTAGCGCTGGAGCTGATAATCTTGGCTGCTTTGACGCGCATGCTGCCACTTTGGAAATAGCGACTTAATTGCTCCAGGGCTGCGGCATCTAAGTAGGAGCCTTTCTCGTCAGCAGGATTGATCAGAGAAGTGATGGTGTCTTTCATGGCTTTTCCTCCAGGAATTATCTAGGAACTGGTTTTTTGAAGCGATTGGGCATTTCCTGACCATCTTTTGCCCAGGCATTGCTCCCGAGGACTCCATTGCAACCTAAGACACCTCAGAGCCCGCAGGTCAAGCCTGTAAAACGAACCTAGACCTCAAACTCACTATCCAAAAGTGGCACACACCGGCTCTCCAGTAAAACTTAGAACTGGTCAGAAGTGCGGCGAACCAACTTACCTATTCAAAAAGCGCGAATGAGTCTGTCGAAGTAGGGAGCAGCTAAAGCCATCTCTTCCGGAGAAAGAATACCGGCGGCTACGTCTTTCAGGCAGCTCATCGCCACCCGCAGGTTTGGCAGCGGCACGCCCAAAGACATGTACATTTCTCGCATACCGTTCAGGCCAATGTCCTCCAGCGGCTTATCGTTGCCTGCCAAGATGCAATAGCTAATTAGGCGGATGTACCAACCTTGATCTCGCTGGCAGAGGGCAGTTTTTTGGGGGTTGCCCTTGTTGCTGGGGGTGTTAGGGCATTTGGCCCAAAAACGTTTGCTGCCTTCTTGGACAATTTTTTGCTCGTTCTCTGCTAACTTTTGGGCGGCTCGGATACGCACTTGACCTTTGCTGAAGAAGTCTTCTAGCTTGGCGATCTCGGCACTGCTGAGGAAGCGATCGGCCGCATCCGACTGCGCGATGACTTGGGCAACAAGGCTCATAGGTTTTCGACGAGGAACGCTCTACAGGTAACAAAGTAAGTCAGATCCTCAAGATCGAAACCACTTGTTAAGAAAAAGTTGTGAATTGAAACTTACTTGCAACAAATTCCCTCTGACCTGCGCTTTTAGTACCGCAATAACCTTGACCCCCTCTTTACCGACCAGGGCGATTGCCAAGGTTTTGAATCGTATCTATTGCTACAGAATCTACGATAGAATTGGCGTGTAGAGGTCAGGGTGGGGAGATCTCTCATGAACGCAACTGCTGAAGCGAGTAGAGTTAGCTTCCTGGCCTGCCATCGGCGGAACATCGCTGCCTCTCTGGCCCATCGTCTAGAAGCAGCCAGGGCAGCCAACAACACCCGCCTGCTGGAGTTGCTGGAACAGGAACAACGGCAACTAGCAGCAGAGTCCAGCGGCAGGGATCCCTCTGTTTTGGGTCTGCCTGAAAGATGGCGCCACCTTTGGGAGGGCCTGAAAGCCGTGTTGAGCGTCCAGGAGGAGCTGCGGGTGCGCCAGTGGGTGGATGGTGGCGGCACGGTCTGGTGGCACGCCCAGGATCCGCTCACAGGTGAGTGTCTCTGCACGCCGTCTGAGCAAGAGCTGATGGATTGGATCGAGAAGCACTCTCGGAACGGCTAGGGAGGATTGATCCCTAAGATGAAGGCCGGAGGGGGAGCGGGCAGAGGGGGCAGGCTTGCTGGCATTGGTTATTGGTTCTTAGGGCGGAGGCGGGATCCACTTGTTAGGATTGACCTAATCCCAGGAGAGGCGCGGGGATGGTTTGGCAATTGCTGACGTGGCCGGCCCAGAGCCTGCTGTGGTTGGCGGAGCAGATTCGAGAACGAGCCGAGGCGCAACTCGACAGCAAAGAAAACCTCCAGAAGGAACTCACCGCCCTGCAGATCCAGCTCGATCTGGGGGAGATCGACGAAGAGACCTATACCCGGCGAGAAGAGGAGATCCTGCTAGCTCTGCAAGCCCTAGAGGAAGCCGAAGCAGCTGCTGAGGGGGAGGCAAGGGATCCTGGATAGCCTTTGCTCCAGCAGGGTGGAGCGTTCGGCGTTCCCCCAGGCCTACAGGTTTTCCAGGACGTCAGCTGGCAAAGCGTTCCCTGGCTAGTGCTTTGCAGAAGCAAGCTATGGCCGAGGGGAAAGCATGGGTTTTTGCCATCCGCCCTGCCCGACCAGTGCAATTGCGGCGGAGCAATTTTCCATCTTCAGTTTGTTGGGGGGCCAGGCTCACTGGATCCCGAATTTCATCTTCAGAATGCTCAGGGCTTGCGGTATCATGTGCTAAGCAGCTCCAGAGCAATTGAAAGCAGCGAGGTCAAAAAAGTGGTTAGGGTAGCCATCAACGGGTTTGGTCGTATCGGTCGCAACTTTCTGCGCTGTTGGCTCAGTCGTCCCCAGTCCAATATTGACATTGTTGCCATCAACGATACTTCAGACGCTCGCACGGCTGCCCATTTGCTCAAGTACGACTCCATCCTCGGGACCCTACAAGGAGTGGAAGTGGAGGCTACTGAGGGTGGTTTGTTGGTTAACGGCAAGCACATCCACGCCGTTTCCGATCGCAACCCAAGCAACCTGCCTTGGAAAGAGTGGAAGGTGGATCTCGTAATCGAGGCTACCGGCGTTTTCGTAGACTACCAGGGTGCCTCCAAGCACCTAGAGGCAGGAGCCAAGAAGGTGATGATCACCGCCCCCGCCAAGGGGGGTGATATCCCCACCTTTGTCTATGGGGTTAACCAGCACACCTACGACCCAGTGCGGCACAACATTGTCAGCAATGCCAGCTGCACCACCAACTGCCTTGCCCCACTGCTGAAGGTGTTGCTGGACAAGTTTGGTGTGCGGCGGGCTACGATGACTACCACCCACAGCTACACGGGTGACCAGCGCATTTTGGATGGCGGCCACCGCGATTTACGACGGGCGCGGGCAGCAGCCTTGAGCATGGTGCCTACTACGACGGGGGCAGCTAAGGCAGTGGCGCTGGTGATCCCTGAATTGAAAGGCAAGCTCAACGGGGTGGCAGTACGGGTTCCCACGCCCAATGTCTCCTTGGTGGATTTGGTAGTGCAAACAGAGCGCCAAGTGATTGCCGAGGAGGTCAATGCTGCGTTGAAGGAAGCCTCGGAAACGACAATGAAGGGGATCATTGCCTACTCAGAGGTCCCCTTGGTTTCTATTGACTACCGCGGCCACAGCTGCTCCGCCATTGTGGATGCAGAGCTGACCAGCGTTCTGGACGGGGATCTCGTCAAGGTCATGGCCTGGTACGACAACGAGTGGGGCTACTCGCAGCGGGTGCTGGATCTGGCCGAATACATGGCTGCCCACTGGGTGGGGTAGGTGACTGCTTCATCCCTTAGCGGCAGAAAAGGAAAACTCAGCAAAAACTTGCCAGCGCCTGCCGTCGTGGGCAAGAAGGGTGAGAGCAGAAGCGAGGAAGGATCCCTGGAAAGGGCGGCTCTGGAACTGTGGCCAGGCAGCACGGAACTGGGCTGGCCGGAGATCCCGAAAGGCTACTGTTATGTGAGGCACAAAAGGGCGGGGGGGAGCTGTTGTTGCCTGCAGGTTGAGAAGGAGGCTCATGTGCCGCTGGGCCTTGGCCTGGAGCTGCTGCAGCTCCGGAGAGGGCTCGACGTGAATATAGATAACCCGTGGTGCAAAGGCGCCGAAGCCACGGAGCTCAACAACAACGGGGGCCTGCTCCTTGGCAAATTCTTCCAGGGATCCCGTCAGGGCCGTCAGCTGGGCAGTGGGCCACTCGAAGGGGGGCACTAGGGTAATGTGAGGAGGCGAGCGCAGGGCTGCTCGACTGGCAAATTGCTCGGCCACCTGCTGCTTGATGGCTGTTACTTGCGCTTGCAGCTCAGGAGGGGGAAGGAGGGCAAGAAACAACCGCTGGTGGGGAGCATTGAGCAGCATTGCCGGGCAGCTGGGGGCTACTTTATCCAGCCTAGGGCATCACCGCCCCAGCCCTCTACCCCGATCCCAAAGGCTTTCTGGGACGCCCCGGGCTTTCTTGAATTGCTCATATAATTATCCAGCGATTACCTAGTGGCAGTAGGATACAGCGATCCCCCATGACAGAGCTTTCCAACCCCCTTCCCACGCCGGCAAGGTCCCATCGGATTCCGTTTTACCATTGGCATCTCTTCCTCTGCGCCGACCAGACCAAGCCCAAGTGCTGTGAAAAGGCAGTGGGGCTGGAAGCCTGGGAATACCTGAAGCTGCAGATCCAACAGTTGAACCTAGAGCTGGGGGGCGTGGGCCCCTTGTGGGTCAACCGCACCAAGGCCAATTGCTTGCGGGCCTGCAACTATGGTGTTCCTGGGCCAGTGTTGTTGGTGTACCCCGGTGGATTTTGGTACCACTCGGCTACGCCGCCGGTGATAGAGCGGGTGCTGCAGGAGCACATCCTGGGTGGGAAGCCAGTGGCCGAGTATCTGGTTGCCCAAGCTACTCTAATTACCGCTTAGCGGTCGGAGCCTTACCGCCCCTGATCTAGGAGGGCGTGGATGGCCTCCACACAGGCTGCGGTGGTCTGCTGCAGTTCAGCTTTCTCGCTAGAAGCGGGCGGGGGGAGCAGCTTGCCAATGCGCACCGTGATGGGGCAAAACAAGCGCGGCCAGCGGGATCCCTTCGGCAGCACCTTCTCAGTGCCCCAGAGGGCCACAGGGAGCAGAGGCGTTTGAGTGCGCGCGGCCACTAAGGCTGCCCCCAAGTGGGGGTGGGGGATGCGGCCATCAGGGGTGCGGGTGCCGCTGAGAAAGATCCCTACCGCCCACCCCTGGACTAAGGCCACTTCAGTTGCCCGCAGGGCACTGCGATCTGCCCCTCCTCTTTTCACGGGATAGGCTCCGTAGAGCCGAATCACCTGTTTCAGCACGGGCACCTGAAATAGTTCTTCCTTGGCCATAAAGGCTACAGGGCGGCGTACTGCATTGGCAACCAGCGGCGGATCCAGGTAGCTAGCATGGTTGCTGACGATGATCAGGGATCCCTGGCGAGGCACATTTTCCTGCCCATACGTGCGGCCAAAATATAGTCCCCGAAACAGGGGGTTGACCACCAGCCACTTGAGCAGCCAGTAGGCCAACCAATCGCGGCGGCGATAGCTCATTTTGACTTGCGATAGCTCCTTCCTTGAGTGTAGGGGGGAGGAGGCGTTGCTTCTAGCTCTCCAGTCCGGATTCCCTCCTCCAGCCAAGTCTCAGCGATTTCCGTAAAGTGGCGGCTCCCCAGCTTGAAGAGGCGCAGCTTGGTCCTAGATCGTGGCCTGCCCGGTTCTCCCGGCGGGCAAACTGCCAGAGGAAGTAGCAGGAGGACTCTGGCCCTGTAAACCTCCAGCCCAGGTGGAGGCAGCTAGGGATCGGAGAGATCCCGCCATTGGCGGCGGCTGGGAAGGGGGGTCCGCAGCTGGGTAACATCGAGAACCAGAAGCCCGCATGGAGGAGGATGGTTCACCAGTTAAGCTGTGACGTGTTGGTCATTGGCTGCGGGGTGGTGGGCTGTGCCATCGCCTATGAGCTAGCGGCAGCAGGGCTGTCAGTCATTGGGGTAGATGCTAGGGATCCTGCCTCGGGCGCTACCGGCGCGTCGCTGGGGGTGTTGATGGGAGTCTGTAGCCGCCAACCCAGCGGAGAGGGGGTGCAGTTGCGCCTAAAAAGCCTGGAGCAGTTTGATCCCCTGATTGCCCGGCTGGAAGCGGACTTGGGCCGGAGTTTGCCTGTCAATCGGCGTGGCATTCTGCGCCTCCTCCAAGAAGAAGAGGTAGCAGCTTGGCAGGAAACCTTGGCAGCTCGTCAACAGGCGGGCTATTGCCTTCAGTGGCTGAGTCCGGCGGAGGTGAGATCCCTGCAGCCTGGCCTACGGAGCGACCTAGCAGGGGCTATCTACTCTCCCCAGGATCGCCAAATCCAGCCCAAGCTCCTCACCCAGGCCCTCCTGGAGGCAGCTCAACGCCGAGGAGCCCGCTTTTTTTTCCACCAGCCGGTTCACAGCTTTCAGCGCAGCCCGGATCCTCCCTTTCGCCTAGCGGCGGTTCGCACGCCCTCCCTCACCTTTACAGCAGGGCACGTTGTCCTTGCCGCCGGTCTGGGCAGTTCCGATCTGGCCAAGGAGCTGGGCTTGCAAATGCCGCTACAACCTGTTAAGGGCCAGGCCCTGCGGATTCAAGCCCCTGGGATCCCGCTGGGGCCAGTGGTTACCGATGGGGATCTCAACTTGGTTCCCCTGGGCGATGGCTCCCTATGGGTGGGAGCAACAGTGGAGTTTCAGGCCCCCCACCCCGAGCCAACCCTGCTGGCTCTTCAGGAGTTGCTGACCCGCGCCATCCAGCTTTGCCCGGCCTTGGCGGAGGCGAGGCTACTGGAGCACTGGGCTGGCCAGCGACCGCGACCGCTGGGGCAGCGCGCCCCTATCCTAGGGCCGGTTCAGGGCTATGCAAATCTTCTTGTTGCCACCGGTCACTATCGCAATGGGATCTTGCTGGCTCCTATTAGCGCTGCCATCCTGCGAGACTTGGTCCTGGAGGGCAAAACAGACCTGGGCAACCTCAGCGCCTTTGCCCCTCGTGAGAAAGTCGGGGGGGCGGAGGGCTAGCGACGCTACAGGCAGCTTTTGTCTATGGCTTTGCAGCGGCCTTGGCAAAATAGGGTCGTTTCTGCTGCCAGCGCCAGGCAGTTTGAAGGATCTCGGCCAAGGTGGTATAGCGAGGCTGCCAGTTGAGGTCGCGAGCAATAGCCGTGGTGTCGCTCACCAGCCGCGGCGGATCGCCAGGACGGCGCGCCCCCACCTGCACTGGGATCTGTTTGCCGGTCACTGCCTCAGCGGTGGCAATCACTTCCCGGACAGAAAAGCCTTGGCCATTGCCCAAGTTATAGGCTAGTTGCAGGGGCTTGCCAGCCACCAGCGCCTCTAGGGCCAACACATGAGCTTGCGCCAGGTCAGCAACATGGATGAAGTCACGGATGCAGGTGCCGTCGGGGGTATCGTAGTCATCCCCAAAAATGGTTAGGTGAGGGCGCTGGCCAGCGGCAACTTCTAGGGCTAGGGGGATGAGGTGGGTTTCCGGGTCATGGGCCTCGCCAATTTCGCCGTCAGGATCGGCGCCAGCAGCATTGAAGTAGCGCAGGCTCACAGACTGGATCCCGTAGGCAAGCTGAAAGTCCCGCAGCATCTGCTCCACCATGAGTTTGCTCTGGCCGTAGGGGTTGATGGGGCGCTGCGGGTGGGTTTCCGGGATGGGGATCTGCTCCGGCAGGCCGTAGGTGGCACAGGTGCTGGAGAACACCAGGTAGGGGATCCCGTGATCCCGCATGGCTTCTAGTAGAGTCAGGGATCCGGCTACGTTGTTGCGGTAGTACTTACCGGGCTCCTTGACTGACTCGCCCACGTAGGCGTAGGCGGCAAAGTGAATCACCCCTTCAGGGCGGTACTGGCGGATAACCTGATCCAGCCGCTCCCGGTCGGCAATGTCGCCAATTGCCAAAGGCCCCCAGCGAACAGCCCAAGGGTGGCCGTAAACCAGGTTGTCGTAGGCAATGGGCAGGTGGCCGTGGGCCGCCAGGGCTTTGCAGGTGTGGCTGCCAATATAGCCCGCGCCGCCTGTAACCAGAAGCCGCATAGGCCAGAGCAGAAGGCAGTTTCCGTCCAGAATACAGCCATTCTTGCCGACCTTGGCAATTCCCCGGCCTATTCCAGGAGCTGCTGCAAATCCAGATGAGGCCGCCAGGCCTCTGCCAGACGATCCAGCAGTTCTTCCCGTTGCTGGGCGTAGTGGCCGTCCACCTCCGGCAAGGGATCCCAGCCTTTTTGCCGGCGCAGCCAGTTGAGCCAGTGGCGCCGCCAACGGTGGTTGTCAAAGAGACCGTGCAGATAGCTGCCCCAGATGCGGCCGGTGGGATCCCGCCAGCCCAGGTTTTCCTGCTCGAAGATTGGCAGGCAGCCAGAGGAATCGGCCTGGGTGGATCCCTGATGAATTTCGTACCCCTGGACGGGGGCAGGGGCGGGCCATCGGCTCTGCGTCTGCACCTGCCGGGTAATCTTCGTGGGCTGCAACACGGTGCTCAGGGGCAACAAGCCCAGCCCTGGGTAGGTGCCGGCGATCCCCTCCCGGCCATCAGGATCGGTGATGGTTTGCCCCAACATCTGCAGCCCGCCGCAGATGCCAACAAGGTGGCCGCAATAGTGGCGCAGTTGGTCAGCCAGGCCAGTCTTTTGCAACGCCAACAGATCCTGGAGGGTAGTCTTGCTGCCGGGCAGGATGACCGCATCGGGGGATCCCAGGCTCTGGCCAGGGGCAACCCAGCGCAGATGGACGCTAGGCTCCGCCAGCAAGGGGTCGAAGTCGGAGAAATTGGCTACCCGCGGCAGGCGAACCACCGCGATCTCCAAACAGTCCTTCCCCAAAGCGCGGCGCCGGGGGCGGCGATCTTCCCAGAGTTGGGGGCCAGCCTCAAGGCCCAGCGAGTCTTCCTGGGGCAGCACCCAGTCCAGCCAGGGCAGAACTCCAACCACCGGGATCCCGGTGTAGTTCTCCAACCAATCAAGACCAGGCTGCAGCAGCTCCCGCACACCGCGAAACTTGTTGATGACAATGCCGCGGATCAGGGCCCGCTCTGCCGGCTCCAGCAATTGCAGCGTGCCCACCACATGGGCCAGCGCCCCGCCCCGGTCAATGTCGGCCACTAGCCAAGTAGGGGATCCCAGATGCAAAGCTACCCGCATGTTGGCCAGATCCCGCTGCTTGAGGTTGACCTCCGCCGGGCTGCCCGCCCCCTCGCAGATAATCCACTCGTACTGCTGCTGCAGGCGGGCTAGGGCTGTTTTCACTGCCTCCCAGGCAGGCGCAAACCAGCGCTCGTAGTACTCCCTGGCACGGCAGGTGCCCACCGCCACGCCATTCAAGACAACCTGGGAGGTCAGGTTGCCCTGGGGCTTGAGCAAAATCGGGTTCATTTCCACCGCCGGCGGGATCCCGGCGGCCCAAGCCTGCAGAGCCTGCGCGTAGGCAATCTCGTGGCCCTCAGGAGTGACATAGGCATTAAGGGACATGTTTTGAGCCTTGAAGGGGGCAACCCTTTTCCCCGCCTTTTTGAGGAGACGACAGAGGGCAGCTACCAAAAGGGTTTTGCCCACATGGGAAGAAGTCCCCACCACCATCAAGGATCGGCAGGCGCCGTTCATTGGGATCCCTTTCCCTCACTTGCACTCGGCGAATTCCTCTTCCGCAGCAAAAGCCCTTGCCCCCCTCTACCCCCTAAGGGCAGAAAGTCTTCTTCTTGTTGTTGTAGGACTGGGGCAGATGGATTCGAACCACCGAATGGCGGGACCAAAACCCGCTGCCTTACCGCTTGGCGATGCCCCAATTTGCCTTGCTTAGCTAGCTCAACCAATATAGCGAGGCGGCTTTGGATCTGTCAACGGTTGTCCTGCCCTCCTGGGTTGGGGGGAAGCGGCGTCTCCTTACCCGGGCCAGCGTTGACCTCAAAAGGGTTGGGCAGGTGGGGGATGCGGGCCACTTCGAAGAAGTAGGCACGGATTTCCGGCCCAAAGTAGATGACATCTCCACTTCTTAGGTAGTGGGTAGCCACGCGGCTGCCGTTGACAAATACGCCGTTGGTGCTAGAGCGCCCCTGGCGGTTGCCGTCAATGAGGCAATAGGTAAACCCTGTGCGGTTGGAGCGGGTGGGCACTCGCACCAAATAGGCGTGGCGGCGGGAGACGAAACGATTGACAATCTGGATGGAATTGGAGGAATCTCGACCGATGGTGTAGATATCCCCCCGCAGGATATAGCTGCAGGGCCGCACAGGATGACAAATGCAAAGGGTGAACTCCGGATAGGACAGGGGCTGCTCGGGAACTTGATCGAACAGCTCTTCCGGCAGTTCAAACTCCTGAGGAGTGGACGGATGCGCTCCGCCCACTGCCGTGGTTGCGGTAAAAATGCTGTGGCTAGACGGCAATGGCTTTCCCTCTTCCACGCTTAAGCAGGCTCCACTCAATCTAGGGTTAAAACCCGCACTTTGTAGCGCCTCCCGCCCCTCGTCGCTTGTTGGAAAACCCCTAGCTCCAGTGTACTATGAGCAACCTTGCAGATCCCTGCCTTCTCGAAAAACTTGGGAGGGGCTCAGAAGGGGCTCCCTTGGAGCGGCAAGCCTTGCCAGCAGACGGGCTATTCTGGGTAGCAGGGGTGTAGCCTGGAGGGGTGGATGTGACGGAAGCGCTGTTGCGTCGGTTGGATGTGGCTACAGAAGCGGCTCTGGAGGCGGCAGCGCTGCTGCGCGAGTATTTGGACAAAGCCCTGGCCATTGAGGAGAAACGTCCGGGGGACTTGGTAACGGCAGCGGATCGCGCCTCCGAGGAGCTCATCTTGAAGATCCTGAGGCGCCACTTCCCCGAAGACGTGATCTTGACGGAGGAATCCGGCCAGCAGGGATCTCCCGAAGGCACCTACGCCTGGATGGTTGATCCTCTGGATGGCACCACCAACTTTGCCCACGGCTATCCCTTTGCTGCCGTCTCTATTGGCCTGCTGGAGGGGCGGGAGCCCGTGCTAGGGGTAGTCTGCGACATCTTTCGCGGGGATCTCTTTCGCGCCGTCCAGGGGATGGGAGCCACCCGCAACCGCAAACCCATCCGCGTCTCCTCTACTACCGAACTCTCCCGCAGCCTCTTGGTAACTGGCTTTGCCTACGACCGCCGGGAAACCCCGGACAACAACTACGCTGAGTTCTGCCACTTCACCCACCTCACCCAGGGAGTGCGGCGAGGCGGATCGGCTGCCCTGGATTTGGCCTATGTGGCCACCGGCCAGCTGGACGGCTATTGGGAGCGGGGCCTCTCCCCCTGGGACATTGCCGCTGGGATTGTCTTGGTGCGGGAAGCCGGCGGTAAGGTTACCGCCTACGATGGCAGCCCGGTGGATGTATACAGTGGCCGCCTGCTGGCCAGTAATGGCTGGTTACACGCCGCTCTGCAAGAAGAACTGGCCCAGGTCAGCCCCCTGCCCGTCTCCTTTCCCATGCGACGGGATCGCCAGCCCAGGGAGCGAAGTAGCTAAAGATGCGGGCAAAAATTGGGTAAGCTTTACGCAAAGGCGGGGGGTCATGGGGCTTTTGCAGGGCAAGGAAGGCAACCTAGCCGGGAAAAAATTCCGGGGTTGGGGTTGGGCACTGGGGTTTGGCCTGGCGCTTCTCTTGGGGATCCCGGCCTACCCTCAGCCTGCCCAAGAGCCAGCCCTGGCCGCTCCCGGGGGCGAGCGAGCCCAGCCCCCCGACTCCCGTTGGGCCCAAATTCGGAGGCGGGGCCGTCTGCGGGTGGGGTTGGATCCCAGCTTAGGCCCAGCTTACCTCTACACCGACCCGGAGCGGCAAACCTACGCCGGCTTTGAGTGGGAGATCCTCGAGGCAATTGCCCAGACGCTGAAGGTACGGCTTGAGCCCGTCTACGTGGCTTGGGGTCAGCAGTTGACGGCTTTGCAGGCGGATGAGGTGGATCTCATCTGGGGAGCGCGGGAAGGCCTGGGCCTGGATCCGCAGCAATTTCTTGCCACCCGGCCCTACTACCTCAGCCCGCAGCGCTTGGTGGTACGGGATCCGGGGCCAGGGGAAGCTCCCATTGAGGCGCTGTCGCAATTATTTGGCCGCAAAGTGGGCATTGTAGTTAACAGTACGGGAGCAGCGCTGTTGGAAGCCTACAACGAGAGGCGGGGCAACCCTATCCGGCTCTTTGCCACCAGTAACCCGGAGCGCCTGTTTGCTCAGCTCCAGGCTGGCCAGTTGGATGCCGTGCTTGTCGATCAGCCCGTTGCCGCCCTCCACCTGCGCCAGGCGGGATCCCGGCTGCGCCCAGTGGGGCCGCCCCTCTTTCCCATTCCTTTGGTGGGCGTGGTATCCTCGCAGCATCCTTCCCTGAAGGAAGCCCTGGATGAAGCAATCGCGATCCTGACCGAGAACGGAACCCTGCAACGCATCTTGGAGAAGTGGCAACTATGGGATCCCACTCTGATGTCCCCCGCCTCAGCCGAGGGCTAGCTCGCTACGAAACGGATCACTTCGCCATCTTGGGTGTGCCCCTCACTGCCGACTCCAAGAGGATCCGGCGCGGCTACCTGCAGGCGGCCAAGGCCCTGCACCCGGATCGCTTTGTCGGGGATCCGGAAGGGGCAGAGCGGGCCAATCTCCTTTTTGCCAAGCTGGTCAACCCAGCCAATGAGGTGCTGAGCAAGGAGCGGGAGCGGTCGGAATACGAGGCCCTCCTCAAGCTGCGCATCCAACAGCTACTGGAGTCGCCACCTGCAGATCTCTGGCCTACGGGAGAGACAGTCAAAGGTTTGGCCGAGTCTCCCAACTGGCAGGAAGAATATGTCCGGCGGGTGGAGAAGCTGGCCCAAGAGCAATACAGCTCCATGGCCACCCTGCTGGAGAAAACCGAGCAACTGAGCGAGCTCAACCTGGCCTATCTGCTGCTCAAAGCCGGCTACAAGGGAATCCCGACCCCTGCCGCCAAAACCACGCCCCCGACTGGGACCCCAACCCCTTCCCCCAGCCGCACCCCCTTAGGTGGGATCGCAGCCAGCTCCCCGGTCCCGCCCACCCCGCCCCCAACTCCCCAACTCAACCCTGCCGAGACCCGCTTCCTGCAGGCGCTGGACATGATTGAGCGCAAGCAGTACCGGGTTGCCATCCAGTATTTAAACTTTGCCATCAGCGCCCAGCCCAACGTGGCCCGCTACTACCTGCACCGGGGCATTGCCCACTTGAAGCAAGGCAACGCCGGTATGGCCAAAGCCGACTTCCTGCAGGCCAGCCGCCTCGAGCCGGGCAACGCCGAGCTAATGGCGGAGGTGCGCCGCTGGCTACAGCAGGTCACCACCCAGCCGCCGGTTCCTGTCCCTGCTGCCAGCCGCCAGACCTCCCAGGCCCAGAAAGTGGTGCCGCCGCCGCGCAAAGAGGATAGCGGCGGCTTCTGGAGCCGCCTCTTTGGCAAGAAAAAGTAGGCCCAACTCCCCTTAGGAAGCGTCCCCCAGCAGCAGCAGCGTGACCAGGGATCCCGTATTCCAGAGGCTGTGCAGCAGGATGGGGGCCAACAGGTTGCGGCTGTGGCTGTACACCACCCCCAGCACTATCCCCAGCGTGGTCAGGGGCAGCAGATCGGAAAGGTTGAGGTGGGCAAGGGCAAAGGTGAAGGCACTGAGCAAGATGGCACCCCCCATTGGCAAGTAGCGGCTTAGCGTAGGCAGCCAAAAACCCCGGAACAGGATCTCCTCAAAAACAGGGGCACAGACAGAAACCACCGCCAAAAACAGCAAGCGCGCCCCCCAGCCGTGGCTCTCTAGTAGCAGCGGCAAAATGGGGTTGCCACCCCCCGCCTGCGGCAGCAGCAGCTGCGACAGGGCCGCCGCCAGCACTACCAAAGGCAGGGCTGCCCAGTAGCCGCCCAAGCCCCAGAGCGGCCAAGGGCCCCACAGCCGCACTTGCAACACCCTCTGCCAGCCGGGATAGAGCCGGAGAAGCCGGTACACCAGCGCCACTCCCAGCAGAGCGCCGGCATTATAGGTGAGAAACAGGGTTACCGCCTGATGCCAAGGGCTGAGCTGTTGCGCCCCCAAACCCAGCAGGACCGTGTAAAGGCGAGGCACCAGGGTATTGAGGAGAATGAACCCCAAAAACCAGCCGGTCAGCACCGCTTGCGCCCCGATCCCTGGCCAAGGCACCTCCCAGGCCGGGCCGAGGAGGGGACGTTGGTGCCAGAAGCTCCAGCCCAGCCAACCCAGCAGGAGGACGAGCCCCAGCAGCGCCCCTAGCACCGGGATCCCGCCCACCACCGCTAGCCGAAACAGGGCTGCCAAGGCCAACTTTTCCTGCTCCTGGTTGAGGGCATTGAGGCTGTCGCTGCGCTGCTGCAGATGGTAGAGCTGTTGCAAGGCCACCGCCTCAAACCAGCCGTCCAGGTGGTTGCGGATGTGCACCTCGGCCTCGGGCAAAATGCGCCGCGGTGTTCCCCACAGCCCCTGTAAGACCTGCGCCACCTCCTTGTGCTTGGATTCCAACGCAAAGGGGCGGCTGGGATCGGTGACCTGCTGCCACTGCTGCTGGGCCGCCTCCAGATCCTCCTGGTAAGCGTAGAGCAAGCCCAGGCGCAGCCATAGCCCATCCAGCTCTGCCTGCAGATCCTGAATAGCAGCCAGGAGGGCGGGATCCTCTTCTTCTTGGGTTGCGGCCGGCCCCGCCGCCTCGGAAAGGCTGGCCAGTTCGGGTGTGCCCACCTCTGGAGCCCCAGCCGTTTCCAGCCCCGCCATTCGCTTGAGGCGCTGGAGGCGTTCGGCGTAGTTGTCAGCCACCTGTCGGTAGCGATGGCTGGCTACCTTGAACACCTCCTGACCCAGCAGAGCTCGGGCCAGATCCTGATAGCGGGGATCATCAAGGGTGCGGGCAGCCTGCAGAGCCAGGTTGGTCTGCAACAGATCCAACTTCGTTTGCGGTGGCGGCTGGAACCAACTGCTGGCAAGCGAAAGCCCAACAATGCCCAGAGCCAGCAAGCTGAGCAGGTTGAGGATCCCCCGGCGAACAGCAAGCCAAGTGGAAAAGGAATCGACAGAGGCCGTGGCTTCAGGAGGAGACATGGCAGCAAGGGAGGCAACTCCAGCGGGTTATATCCTAGCTTCTATTGGCTTTAGCAGGAGGGCTCAGCGGCGCTCTAGCCAATACCGGTAGATGGGTAACCCCAACTGCAGGCATTGCCACTCCCGCTCGGTAGGAATGCCAAAGGGGTTGTCCTCGATGGGCCCTTGATGGGGATTCCAAAACTGCGGATGCTCTAGGAAGCGGTCAACCATCTCCTCAGCAACTTCCTGCACGTCCGACTGTAAAAAGACGGGGCTGCCCGGTTGCAGCAGCAGCGCCAGATCCGCCACCAGTTGCGGCTGGACAATCCGCCGCTTGTGGTGGCGCTTTTTAAACCAGGGATCCGGAAAGAGGATGGTCACACGGCTGAGATCGCCAGGGGCAAACAGAGACCTTAGGGAAACATTGACGTTGGCAAAGAGAAAGTAGACGTTGTCCAGTCCCAGCTCCTCACGCCAAGCATTGGCCCGCTCCACCAGCGGCTGCCGAATTTCTACCCCCAAAAAGTTCCAGTCCGGCTGTTCCTGGGCCAAGCGCAGTAGAAAGCGTCCGCTCCCGCTGCCGATATCCAAGTGAAAGGGTTGCCCCAGCCGCCGATATACCCGTTCCCAGTGGGGTGGAGCGGCGGGCTGTTGGTACTGGGCCTGCAGGGGATTGACGTGTTGCCGCAGCCGCTGGCCAAGCCCTTTTTGCAACGGGAGGTCAGCCCAGGGTGGAGAAGAAGAGCTCTTCTCCGCTTGACTTTTAAGACTTCGCTGTTGCACTTCTGGGGTCATCAGCCACCTCCTGCTGCCAGCTTCGGTCCTTGCAGAGGGGATCCCAAAACCCTCCTCCCACGCGGGAAAGGGTAACATCAGCTACCACTGGAGGCTGTCGATGACCTGCCGCAGGATCTGGGCCGAGCGGTGCAGTTGCTGCTGCTCGCTCTCGGTAAGGGCCATAACTAGCGTCCGCTCCACCCCTTGCCGACCGACCACTCTCGGCAAACTAAGGCAGACCTCCGGCAGACCATACTCCCCCTGGGTGAGGCTGCTCACGGTTAAAACGCGCCGCTGATCCCGCACCAGGGCCTGGACAATCTGCGCTACCCCTAGGCCAATGGCGTAGCTTGTGGCCCCTTTGCGGCGGATGATCTCGTAGGCGGCATTGCGCACCTGCTCGAAGATATCGCCCAAATGGGCAGGATCCCACTCCGGCAAGATCTGGCCAATTGGCGTGCCGGCAATGTTGACCTTGCTCCAGACGGCCACCTCGCTATCCCCATGTTCGCCGATGATGTAGGCGTGGAGGCTGCGCGGATCCACCCCCAGCCGCTGGGCCAAAAGGTAGCGGAAGCGGGCCGTATCCAAAATCGTTCCTGACCCAATCACCTGCCCCGCTGGCAGCCCCGACAACTTTAGAGAAACATAGGTCATGACATCGACGGGGTTGCTCACCACCAAGAAAATGGCACTGGGGCAGTGCTCCCTCAGGGCCGGGATCAGGCTTTTGAAGATCTCAACGTTGCGGTGAGCCAAATCCAAGCGGGTTTCCCCAGGCCGCTGCTTGGCCCCTGCCGTTAAAATCACCACGTCGGACCCGGCGCAGTCGGCCAGCTCCCCTGCCCAGATCCGCGTCGGCTCGACAAAAGGGATCCCATGCACCAGATCCATCACTTCGCCTTCCAGCTTGGCGCGGTCGATATCGTAAAGAACCAGCTCGTCTAGCGTGTTCTGGATAACCATGGCGTAGGCACAGGCCATGCCCACTTGCCCGGCGCCGATGATAGCTCCCTTCAAAAGGCGACGAGAATCCCGCTGCTCCCTCTGCCGCTGAGGGGGCGAGGGGGGTTGGTGCCCAGAAACCGTCATGGCTTAACCTCTTCTCTTTGCTCTCCAGCTTAAACCCGCCTTGCTCCTTGGCAGCGGTGCCCTAGCTGGGCTCGGCAAAACCCCGCAGCAGCTGGGCAGATTCCGCCTCACTCAGGCCCTTGGCCTGCAGCAGTACCCCAAAGCTTCCTAGCCCTAGCGGATCAAGCAGGGCCTGGAGGGCAAAGCGCCGCCGCAACACCTGCCCCACCTCCTCTGCCCCCTCTTGGCTAAGGGCGGCCAGGCGTTCCGCCAGCCCCAGGTTTACTAGAAAACAGCTTTGCTGCGTGAAGCCTAGCCGCTTTAGTCCTAGAGATTCCCCTACCTGTTCCAGAGTGGTAAAGTCCACATGGGCAGTGAGGTCTTGGCACCCCACCCAACCATAGGGATCCGCAGAAGTGCCGTGGCGGCGGTAAGCCAGGAGCGTGCCCTGGGAGCGCTGGGGACTGTAGTAGCGCTGGGCAGGGTAGCCGTAATCGATAGTCAGCACGTAGCCCCGCCTCAGCTTGCGGGCCAGGAGCTGCAGCCACTCCAGAGCCTTGAGATTGACCTCAGTTTGGTAGCCAGAGGGGTAGGTGGTAATTGCAATCCCCAGCCGGGCAAAGTACGCTTCCAGAGCAGGTGTCGAGGGATCCCCCAGAACCTCTTGAAACCTTCCCTCTGCCCAATCCACGTAGATTTCCCGTAAAGACCCCCCCTGCACCTGCACTCGGTGGACGGGGAAGGCGTCCACCAGCTCATTGGAGAAGAAACAGCCAGTTACCGCCTCCTCGGGGATCTCCTCCCACGTGAGCCAGCGCACCTTCTCCCCAAAGCCAGCCAGGCGCTCCTGCTGCAGCCGCCGCAAAGAGGCAGAGCGCTCCAGGATCCCGTACTCCAGAGCCTGCCACAACGCAGGGTAAGCTGAGCGCACGTAGGCTAGCCAATCTTCAGCCAGGCAACCGCTGCCCGCTCCCATCTCAATCACCGCAAAAGGAGAAGGGGATCCCAGGACTTGCCAGAATTGGCAGATTTGCTCAGCCAACAGGTGAGCAAAGTCCGGCGCCAGCTGGGGAGCAGTCAAGTAGTCAGGGCCAATCGGGTAGTCCCGCTCGTAGTAGCCTAGCCCTGGCTCATAGAGGGCCCACTCCATGAACTGGGCAAAAGTTACTGGCCCCTGGGCACGAATGCGGCTGGCGATGAGATCGCGCAGTGGCTGATTGGTCTGAAGGTGCAGCAAAGACAAGCCTAAGGGCTGGGGTAGAGACAAACTCACTACTTCAAGGGGCGACGCCAGTTTTGGCGAAACTGACGGTTAGTTAAGAGCAGCACCGGCCAAAGAGCTGAGACTAGCCATTTTCCAGATCCCGAATAGATACGGTCTGCCTTGCGGACCGAGTACCAAACACCCCCCGCATAGATTGCCAAGAGCAAAAGAGGCCACATCTTCCGCTCATCCTGCAAACGCCGGCCAGGTGGTTGAGGGATCCCCTTCAGTAGGCATCCTGCAACTCATAAAAGTCGGGCGTAATGTAGTCTTTGCGCAGTGGCCACCCAATCCAGTCTTCTGGCATCAGGATCCGCTTTAGGTTGGGGTGACCCTCAAAAATAATACCGTACATGTCGTAAGTCTCACGCTCCTGCCAGTCAGCCGACTTCCAGATCCAGTACACCGAAGGCACCCGCGGGTTGTCGCGGGGCAGCTTGACCTGGAGGCGCACCTCTGGCGGGCGATCAGCTCCGTCGGTCAGCTTAACTAAGTGGTAAAGGCTAACCAGCGGCTGGCCCGCCCCTAGATCATAGCCGCACTGGCAGGCAAGATAGTTAAAGCCATAGGCGTAGAGAGCGGTACACACCGGCAGGAGAAAGTCCCGCTCCACTTCCAAAAGCTCTACTCCAGCAGCATCTCTACCCAGATACTGGTGGTCGAAGCCGTTTTCGGCCAGAAACTGGGAAACTGGGCCCCGCTCTCCTCTCACCAAAGACTCTGCTGCTTCAGGGCCAGAAGACGGAGTTGCCGGTGTCTGTGGGTCGGTCATCTCACACCCCTCCTTGCAAAGCTTTGAGCTGTTGCTCTACCCGCTTGAAGTCAGCCGTCTGCAAGGCCGGCGGCACCGGCAGGCCGATGGCGGCAGCTAGCTCTGGCGGCGGGGCTTGGCGGGATTCGCTCTCTAGGTACTTGCCAGTAATGATCTCGGGCACAGGTTTGAGGTTGTGCTTGACGGTGTAGTAGCGGTGGGTTTGCTGTAGACGGCCCCGCTCCCGCATGTCTTCGGCAGCAATCTTCTTGCGCAGCTTCACAATGGCGTCCATGATTGCCTCGGGGCGAGGTGGGCAGCCAGGAATGTACACATCCACGGGGATAAGCTTATCCACCCCTCGCACAGCGGTGTAGGAATCCGAGCTAAACATGCCGCCGCTGATGGTGCAGGCTCCCATGGCAATTACGTACTTGGGCTCGGGCATCTGCTGGTAGAGCTTCACCAGCGCCGGCGCCATCTTCATGGTTACTGTTCCAGCGGTAATGAGCAAATCAGCGGTGCGCGGCGACGTCCGAGGCAATAGGCCAAAGCGGTCGAAATCAAAGCGGGATCCCAGCATTGCCGCAAACTCAATAAAGCAGCAGGCAGTGCCATAGAGCAGCGGCCAGAGGCTGGACATCTTGGCCCAGTTGTACAGGTCGTTGACGGTTGTGAGAATAACGTTGTTGGAAAGATCGGTAGTAACTTGCGGAGGAGAGGTCGGAAACAGGACTTCAGGCTCTCTAGAGGTCATGACCATTCCAGCGCTCCTTTTCTCCAAGCGTATACAAGAGCCACCACAAGGATGGCAATGAAAATTAAGGCCTCTACAAATGCCAGCAGCCCCAAGCGGTGAAAGGCTACTGCCCAAGGATAGAGGAATACAGTTTCCACATCGAAAATGACGAAGGCCAGCGCAAACATGTAGTAGCGGATGTTGAACTGAATCCAGGCCTGCCCAAACGGCTCCATCCCTGACTCATAGGTGCTGCTCCGCAGGTATCCCCGCCGCTTGGGAGACAGGCGTGCCGAGGCTCCTAGAGCCAAAGCTGGCAGCAGCGCGCAGACAATTAGGAAAGCCAGCAGGTACTCGTAGCCGGATAAGACAAACACGACGCCAGACTGCCTCAGCTGCTCAACATTTAGATACGTTTTCAGTATAGAGCCACTCAGCGGTCTCTTGGTGCCGGCGGATCTTCAGTTCTGTTGATGGTCTGGATTGCGCGACCAGCGTTTCTCTAGCCAGCTCCACACGCCGCTTAGTAGAGCACTGGCTACCAGAAGCCCCAGCAGCGGTTGGAACAGGGGCAGCCACAGCCGCAGCCAAAGCTTGTAGCCCAGGAGGATCCCAAAGAAGGCTGCTATTACTGAGAAGACAAACCAGACAAAACCGGCAAACATCAAAAGGGCCAGGGCAATGAGAAAGGAGTCCAACCAGCGCTTCCAGCTAGAGACCTTCATGGAGAGATGCAGCTAAAACAGGCCAAGTCTTTCAAATCCTAGCTCTACTGCCCAGATCCCTGCTTGCTAGGACCCGTTGCGGTCATGAAGGCCCTACTAGCTTCCCCTCAGGCTTTGCTGCCGATGGCGCTAGGCCGTCTCTCATTTTTCTTGGCAAGCGGCTAGGATCAAGCTACACCGCGTCCCTCCAACAACTCCCTGCAATGCCTCCTCCCTGGCAACGCACAACGGTTTTTCTCGACCTCTTGGGGGGGCTTCTCCTCATCGGCAGTGGTATTGCGGTTGGGATGGTGCTTCCCCTCGAGGCTCCACTTCAGCCGCCGGCTGAGATCAGCCCCTTTTCTCCCCCAATCCTGCCCACCTTGCCCCCACTTCAGGCCAGTTCCCCCCTGGCAAGCCCAACACCTCCTGCAGAGCCAGGGGAAAGTCGCGGGAGCTCCGCGGACCTGGAAGCAGAGCTACGGGAAGTTCGTCAGCAGGTGATCCAGCTTTTGGTTCGAATTGAAGAGTTGGAGGCACAACTGCAGCAGCTGTCTTCCCTAAGAGCCCCTCCGGTGCTGCAGCAGGAGTCTTCTACTGCTGCTGAGGTTACCCCTGGGGAAGCAGAGGTCCCCCTTCCTACCACTTTTCAGGTGGGAACCCGCACCATTAGCTTGCCAGGGGATCTGCTTTTTGATTTTGACAAGGCTGAGATTCGGCCGGAGGCGGCTTCTCTGCTGGCGGAAGTGGCCAAATTGCTACAGGAAATGCCCGGTGCCCGCGTCCAAGTCAACGGCCACACCGACAACATTGGCTCCTTGAACTACAACCTCGATCTTTCCCTGCGCCGCGCCAACGCTGTCAAAGACTATTTGATGAACCTACTGCCGAAAGACCACCCCGTTCGTTGGACAACCTCTGGCTTTGGCCCCACCTTGCCTGTGGCCGACAACAACACGGAGGTTGGGCGCCAGCGGAACCGCCGCGTAGAGCTGGTGATTGCCCCCTAGCAGCAGATCCCTCAAAAGGGGTGGAAGACACCCCCACGAAGGTAGGGTAGGAGGGTCTTGGTTAATCGGGTACAATCCCAGGGTAGGACATCCCGTGCCCACTGGTGGAGGGACTACAAAATCTTCTTCTGCGTCAGCATAGGTGCCTGTCACAATTGCGCTGGGCCATCCCTGCTGAGGGAGAGGCAGGCAATTTCCAGATTTGGAGTGGGGTGCAATTTGAGTGGGGCGGAGATTCAGTCAGAGGAAAAACGGGTCTTTGCGCTGAAGGTTGACACGACTTTGGAGGCCCTAGGTGAAGTTTTGACCTGGTTTGAGTCCTTCCGCAACGCTGGTATTCCAGATCCCATCTGGTTAGAGTGCCAGTTGGCCTTGGCAGAAGGATTTACCAATGCCGTTCGCCATGCCCATCGCGCCCTGCCCGCCAGTACGCCCATCGAGATTGAGTTGGTTCTGCTGCCCCAGGGACTAGAGCTGCGCATCTGGGATCAAGGGCAGGAGTTCGACTTGGAGGGCTTTGCCCAAAACCTGGCAGCCAACAGGCCCCCCAACGCCGAATCTGAGGGAGGGCGGGGCATTTTGCTGATGAAAGCTCTCTCCACCCACCTGAGCTATACTCGCCAGGCCGATGGCCGCAATTGCCTGCTGATTAGCAGGCGCTTCGACGATCCCGGCTGCACTTCCCAGCAGGCCGTCTAAGCCAATAGGCCAGCGCTCAACTGGCGAATGGCCGAGCTGGCCACGTCGCTGTAGCGCAGCTCGCCAGCCAGGATCTGACCCATGCGCCGGGTGGCTCCCGGTCGCTTGACGCCAACTTGGTAGCCTAGGCTAGGAAAGCGGTAGAACAGCGCCGCAATCCGCTTGGCCCAGCGCATCTCAGTGCCCCACTCCTGGTGCACGCGGGCGGAGTAGTTGGCCAGGGCTTGGGGATCCCCTGCCAAGGCTTGGTCGATGGCCTGTGCCGCCAGCATACCGGTGAGGAGGGAGGGGCGGATCCCTTCGGCAGTAAACGGATCCACAACGCAGGCGGCATCTCCCACTAGGAGCGCATTTTGGCTGTGCAGGGGTTGATCTCCGTCCCAAAGGCAGATGGGATGGCCAAAGTGCTTGACCGATTTTAGGTCAATGCCAAAGTTGTAGGCATACTGACTGGCTATTTCCCGCAGGTTTTGTTTCTGGCCACCCCGAAAGGTGCCGGCCCCGATTGAGTAGCCGTCCGCCTTGGGGAAGTTCCAGATGTAACCATTGCTTACGCTGCCGAAGTCAAAGTGAGCAGCGGCAGTTGGCGGCTCTGGGACAGCCACTTCCGCCTCCAGGGCAGCAGCCAGGCGGCACTGGCGACTGCGGAAACCCAGCCACTTTGCCATCAAGCCCTTGGCCCCATCCGCCCCAATCACATAGCGGCCCCAGACCGGCCCGGCAGGCGTCATCACCTGCCAGCGGTCACTCTGCCACTCAAGGCCAGCAGCGGCACATCCCGCCCAGAGGGTGGCCCCTTGCTTCTGCGCCTGCTGGATCAGGTAGGAGTCGAAAACCTCCCGCCGCACCATCCACACCGGCTCTTTTAGATCCAGCTCGACAACCACCGGATCCCCCCCCCGCCAGGTGTAGCGAATTTGGCGAATCTTCAGCGAAATGGCGGGGCTAAAGTCAAAGTCAAACCAGGCTGCCACAGCAGGAGAGACACCGCCGCCACAGGGTTTGTAGCGGGGCAGGGGATCCTTTTCCAGGACCAGCACCGAGCGCCCCCGCTTGGCTAGGTGATAGGCGGCAGCTCCACCGGCAGGGCCAGCACCGACAATGACGCAGTCATACACATAGGACATGGCTCGACCTCCCTCCTGGGAAACGCCGCAGCGGGGAAAGGGGTGTTGCCCTGGGATCCCTAGGTGGCTTTAGGCAGTGGGCGGATTTTCTGCCGGGTTGTTACAGCGATACACCTTAGCCCCCACACTGCGCAACTTTTCGTCAATGGCTTCGTAGCCGCGGTCAATGTAGTGGAGCCCGTAGATGGTGGAGCAGCCCTCAGCTGCCAGGCCAGCCAACACCAAGGCCGCCCCTGCCCGCAAATCCGTAGCCACCACCGGTGCTCCTGACAGAGACGGCACGCCCCGGACAATGGCCACCCGGTTCTTCAGCCGAATGTCCGCGCCCATGCGGTTGAGCTCAGGGATGTGGTGCATCCGGTTTTCAAACACTGTCTCCTCGATGGTGCAACTGCCCTCGCTCAAGGCAGCCAAAGCCATGATTGGTGCCTGCACATCGGTGGGAAAACCTGGGTAGGGCAGGGTCTGGATATCGGTTGCCTGGCAAATCCAGCCTGAGGTGAGTTGAGCCGGGGCAATGCGCAGCCGGTTGGAGCCCTCTTCCTCCACCCGCAACCCCATCTCCCGCAGCTTGGCAATCACCGCTCGCAGGTGATCCGGAATCACCGGCCCAACCGTGAGCTCAGAGCGAGTAATGGCTCCGGCAATGAGGTAGGTACTGGCCTCGATGCGGTCAGGAATGACGGTGTACTCTGTGCCATGCAGACGCGGCACCCCCACCACCACAACTGTATTGGTGCCTACACCACGGATGCGAGCTCCCATCGCCTGACAAAAACGGGCCAAGTCTGCTACCTCTGGCTCTTGAGCGGCATTTTCAATCACCGTTTCTCCTTCAGCCAGCGTAGCAGCCATCATCAGGGTTTCGGTAGCACCAACGCTGGGATAGTCGAGGTAGATGCGGGTTCCCACCAGCTTGCGGGCATAGGCGTGGACTACACCGTGCTCAATCTGAACCGTTGCTCCCAACGCCTGCAAACCCCGCACGTGCAGGTCCACCGGCCGAGAGCCAATGGCGCAACCGCCCGGCAGGGGCACCCTGGCCACTCCCAGCCGCGCCACCAACGGCCCAATGATAAGGAAACTGGCCCGTAGCTGGCTGACCAATTCATAGGGAGCCTGGCAAGTCTTCAGGGAGCTGGCGTCGAGGTCAAGGATATTGCCGACATGGGACACCTTGACCCCTAGAGCAGTCAGGATCTGCCCCATACGTTCGATGTCTAGCAGGCGTGGCACGTTGTGAATTCGACAAGCAGCAGGGGCCAAAAGGGATCCGGCCATGAGAGCTAAAGCCGAGTTTTTCGATCCCCCAATGGGAATGTGGCCGCTCAGGGGCTGCTTGCCGACAATTTTGAGAACCGGCCCCCTCATCTCTGACGAGGTTGCCACACCCGTTGAGGCCGGCCACAGATTAGGCTCCAAGAACCCCGCTTGGCTAGTACAAGGGGATGCTTCGTTATCTCTCAATCTTCCTCCTCACCCAGAAAAGATAGGCAAGCCCTTCTCAGAGAATACTCTGGGGATCGCAGCAGCGGCTAAACTCGCAGACCCAAACCGGCAGTGAGGAAGGAAGAGAAGTTCCCATAGCCCTTATCCTAGAGTGGCATTAGCTAGGCCACTTCCCCAAATGCGGGCTCTCAGCGCGGGCGGCTGGGTTTAAGCCAACGGGGGAAAGCGGTAGCATGGGTAGTGGTGAGAATCTCTTGCAAGAAAAACAGGAGGGAGATCCCTGATGACTGCAACTCACGTTTCTGCCGAAGAACTGTTTCGGGCTGCCTATGAAAATCGCTACACCTGGGATCCCGAGTTTCCAGGCTATAGCGCGGAGGTTACCTACTGGGATGGGAAGCGCACTTTTGTGGGGCAGGTGCGGGTGGGGGCAGACTTGAAAGCCACGGTGACGGGTGTGGAAGATGAAGAGGCCCGGAAAGCCATCCAAGAGCAAATGTGGGAGATTGCTGTCCACCGGGTGCGCCGCAGCTTTGCTGAAGCCCACGGTCAAAACACGTTTCACTACGGCCAAATCCTGCCGGATGGCTCAGTGGAGATCCTGGTGGGAGGTAAAGCTGAAGGGGATCGCTACCACGTGCGCGACAACCAAATTACCATGGTACACCGGCATATTCACGGCGTGGTGGTTACCATTCACACCTTCAGCAGCCATGACACCGGCGAAGGCTACCTCTCCCACCGCTATGACTCTGTCTACCACGACGCTAAGACCGGTGAGCAAAAGGGTGGGCGCAGCCAATTTGAAGATCTCTACACCAAAGTAGGCAAGTACTACCTCCTCTCGGAGCGGCGCATTCAAACAGAGACGGAAGCTGGCGTTGTCGAGAAGCGCTTCAGCTTCAGTAACTTTGCGTTGCTGGATGCCGGCGCCTGACTGGCCAAGCGACCACAAACTTTTTAATTTTTTTGTGGCAGCGACAACCTCCTTAGAAGAAGGAGGATTCTGGGCTATGCTTTGAGTGTTCCCCCCCGCCCTTTGCCATGGACAGGACGACGGTGAAACCCCATCCAGATTCCGAAGCCCCCAGTGAGGCTCCCAAGCTAATTCTCCGCCCGGCCCAGCTGGGGGATCTGGAGGCGGTGGAAGAGATTTTGGCGCAAGCCTTTGAGGAAGAGTACGGCAGCCGCTCGGTGGACATTCGTCGCCAACTGCGGCGGCTGCGCCAGTGGTACGGGCTCCTGAGAACCCTCAGCCTGTTTCCTAACCGCTTCCAGCACATGTTTACCGTGCATGTGGCGGAGCTGGAGGGCAAAATCCAGGGAGTCATTCAAGTGTCTCCTTTTAACCATTCCCGCAGCACCTGGCGAGTGGATCACATTGCGGTGGCGCCTTCCGCCCAGCGTCAGGGAATCGGGTCTAAGCTGCTCAGACATTGCATGGAGCACTTTCGCGAGGCCCGTACCTGGATCTTGGAGGTGAATATCCACAACAAGGGGGCGATAGCCCTCTACCGGCACAATGGCTTCCAGCCCCTGGCCCAGATTACCTACTGGTCAATTCCGCCTAAGATCCTGGCCGCCCTCAGCCAGCACGAGCCCAACCTGCCCAACCTAGTGCCAGTAACCAACCGGGATGCCTACGCCATCTACCAACTGGATACGGGATCTATGCCGGCCACAGTGCGCCAGGTGTACGACCGCGACGTGAGCGATTTTCGCACCAGCCCGCTGGATTGGCTCTTGGAGCAGGCCAAGTGCATCATTAGCCAAACGGAACGGGTGGAGATGTGTGTCTATGAGCCCGAGCGGAGAACTGCCATTGGCTATTTCAACCTCAAGCTGGATCGGACGGGGCAGCAGCCGCATGTGGCCAAGCTCACGGTTCACCCCGCTTACACCTGGCTCTACCCCGAGCTCATGGCCAAGATGGCCCAACTCACCCAAGCCTATCCATCCCAGGCCTTGGCCTTGGCCTCCACCGATTACCAGCCGGAACGAGAGGAGTTCTTGCTCAAGCTGGGAGCCCAGGACGTGGAGCGAACCCTGTTGATGTCACGCTCGGTGTGGCACAAGGTGCGGGAAGTCCGTTCCCCCTGGTATAGCGAGTATCTCAGCATAGTGCTCCAGAAATTGCCGGTGAAACAGCCGGTGCCAGAACGCTTTGAGGAGCTAGCGGGAGGCTGGCTGGAGCCTCCCTTTCCTTCTCTCCACCCAACTGCGCCGGATCCCAACGCCGGGCCGGGGTGCTCCAGGGATCCGCAATCGGAAGCGCCTCCCCCTCCCAGCTAAAGTTGCAGCTGGCACCTATGAAGCTCTATGAAGATAACCCAGCTGGGGATCCCTCCTGGCGGGCTCTACTTCAGGCGGCCCTGCACCGCAATCGCAGCGATCCCGGTGTACGCTATTTGCAACTGGCTACAGTGGATCCCCAGGGGCATCCGCGCAACCGCACAGTCGTCTTCCGGGGATTTTTGCGGGATACCGACCGCATCCAGTTGGCGGTGGACAGCCGCAGCGAGAAGATCCCTCAGATTGCCCACTGTCCCCTGGCCCAGATCTGCTGGTATTTCGCCAAAACGCGCGAGCAATTCCGCATTGCCGGGACTCTGGAGGCCATCACTGCCAGCCATCCAGATCCTGAGGCGCAGCAGTACCGACAACAGTTGTGGCAACAAATCTCAGAAAAAGGACGGCTGCTTTGGTTCTGGCCGGAACCCAAAGGCCCTC
>NZ_JANSIP010000010.1:0-66549 GCF_047462175.1 Synechococcus sp. OH30
TTGGCTACGAGTTCTAGGGAGGGCTAAGAGGCTGGCAGGTGCAACAGGCACTCTCTTGGGGGGTGGTGATCCTGAGCAGAGAACCACCCTGCAAGGGGACACCGCTGCTGGGAAGGAGCGACCCACCTAGGTGCGCCCGTGGAGCCCAGAACAAGAATCCCCCTGCCTTCAGGCAGGGGGGTAGGTCAACCTTTATCCTTAGCTTTTCTCCTCGCGGAGAGGGGAAGCTAAAACTTTATCCTCCATAGGTTACATGACGTTCGGTGGTGCGGAATTGCAGGATCGTCAGGCCTACCACAATTAAGAAGAGCACAATTGATTGGGCGGCTGCTCTGCCCAAATTGCCCGACGATATACCGATTTTGTAGATCTCGTAGATCAGCACCGAGGTGGATCCAGAAGGGCCGCCAGCAGTCAGCAGATCAATGGTGCCAAAAATATCAAAAAAGGCGTAGGTCATGTTGGTGATTACCAAAAAGAAGGTGACAGGGGAAAGCAGCGGTAGGGTGATGGAAAAAAAGCGGCGAAGGGCCCCCGCCCCATCGATGGCAGCCGCCTCCTGCAAGTCTCTAGGCAGGTTTTGCAGCCCGGCCAAATAAAACAAAATGTTGTAGCCCATCTGCTTCCAAACGCTGGCAAAGATCACCACCCAAGGGGCTAGCTTAGGATCCCCCAACCAGTTCAAACGTGGGATCCCTACCAGCCCCAGTAAGTAGTTGGCTACACCGCCCAAGGGGTTGAAGATAATGAAAAAGATGATGCCGGCCACTGCTGGCGAAATGGCGTAGGGCCAGATCAGTAAGATGCGATAGATCGCCGCTCCGCGAATGGGCTGGTAAAGCAACGTGGCGATCAACAGGGATCCGCTCAGCCCTAGCACCACGATAGCCGCCGAAATGGCGAAGGTAATCCCTAGGCTGCGCAGATAGGTGGAATCTGTCAGCAGAGCGGTAAAGTTATCCACACAGACGAAGCGGCTGGGCGGCGCCCCCACAAAGGTGAGCAGAGTGGAAAGGCGCAGGGTATCCAGCCCTGGATAGTAGAGAAACACCACCAAGATCGTGAAGGTGGGCAACAAGAGCAGCCACGCCAGCCACCCCTGCTTGAAGATACCCCTCTCTTGGGGGGTTGCACTGGGGATCCCCAGGCGGCGCTTCCGCTCCTTGCCGACCCACGCCAGCAGCGGCCAGAGGGGGATGGCCATGCCCGCCAGCACCAGCCCCACGCCAAAAGCGAAGTCGATGGCCTTGCGCTCTGGCGCAAAGGTGCAAAAATCCAGCGGCACCATGAAGATTAGGGATCCCAGCCCTCCTGCCAGCCCTCCCAGAGCCGTTCCTAGCAGTACAGGCTGCCCGATGCGCCGAAAACGGGATCCCACCCAGAGGGCCCCTGACAACCCTGCCAGCAGTGGCACCAGCACTTGCATCCCTTCCCTCATGTTCACTTTCCCCTCTAACCTTGCAAAAGCCAGGAAAGGGGCAGGTCGCCGCCCACCCCCTATCCTCGATTTCGCCGTCAATCTGACAGCATCCCAGCTACCGGCCAATTACTGATAGAGGGAGTTGTACTCGGCCAGCAGGCGGTTGGCCTCCTCGTTGGCCTTGGCCATGGCCTGGGCCGGATCCCCGCCCTTGAGCATGAGATCTTCCATAGTCTGGGTCACCACGTTGCGAATCTCAGGAAAGGCTCCCAGCAACGCCCCACGGGTGGCAGGGGTGACCTTGGAGTTGTTGATTTGGTCGATGGCAGTGAAGAAGTTGGGGTTTTCCTTGAACCAGCCCTGCGACTCCAGCAAGGCTACCGAGCTTTTGCGAATGGGCAGATAGCCAGTTACCTTGTGCCACTCGGCAGCATTTTCGGTGCTATTCAGCCACAACATGAAGGTCAGTGCCCCCTCTTCCACCTCTTTGGGCAGATCCTTCAGCAACCAAAGGCTGGCTCCCCCAATCAAGTTTCCTGTCCAACCTTCGTCGGCGTTGTAGGGCATGCGGGTGGTGACCAGCTCGATATTGTTCCGCTTGGCGGCGTTGGTGATGTTGGCCGCATCGGCGCTGCTGGTGATGGCCATGGCGACGGTGCCGGTTTGGATGGCCTGTTCCGTGGCCGCCCAATCCCGTTGCTTGCCGCTGTAGAGGTAGTAGCCTTTGTCGTACATCCTTTTCCACCAGGTGGCGATGGCTACCGAGGGCTCCGAGTCTAAAAAGACCTGGGTGGCACGGGCGGCGCGGCCATTTTCGTTGTTGGCCAAGAGAGCATTCTGCTGCGCCATCCACTGCTCGTAGAACCAGCCGTGGTTAGGCCAGGTAACGCAACCCTGGGGCGCATCGGGGAGGGCCATGATCTTCTCGCAGGCGGCTTCCAGCTCCTGCCAGGTGGCCGGTGGCTTCTCGATCCCAGCTTTCTTCAAAATGGCGGTGTTGGAGTAGAGGATGGGGCTGGAGCTGTTCCAAGGCATGGAGGTGAACTTGCCATCCAGGGTGTAGTAGCTCACCACCGGCTCGATGAAATCGTCGAAGTTCACCGGGATCCCGTTCACCTCGGTGCGGTTGCCCAGCGCCTCGGCGATGGACTTGAAGTAGCCGAAATCCCGTGCCCGTTGGGTGCCCACCTCAAACCACTGCACCACCGCCGGAGCGGCATTTTGTTGAATAGCGAGGTCGGTAGCCTGTTGAATTTCTTCGTAGTTGCCGTAGCCCTCAACAGTTACATTGTACTGAGGAAATTGCTTGTTAAACTCTGCCGCTTTCGCGCGGGCCCAATCGAGACGGTTATCGGTAAAGGCAATCCAAACTTTAACGTTGGCAGGAGACTGGGCAAAGCTGTCGGCAGCCAGGAAGGCAGCGCCGGCAGTAGCCACCAAGCCAGCGATGAAAGCCAGGAAAGTACGACGGGTTTTCATAGAAAAATGCAGTTGTATTCACTAAAGGCACCTCCGAGAATACTGCACCGACATTAAGAGCGGGTTAAATCTAGCCGGGATCCCCTCAGAAAGTGAACCCTCAGTCCGCAGTCAGAGTCAGATGAAATGAGCGCCCAGCCCAGGATTGGCAACTTCTCAAGGGGTCTCGAACATGAAAATGATGAAAAATGCAAGCTTTTGCCTGTTATTGGTTACTGCTTTACTAATGGCGCTTGCTCCCTTTGCGCAGGCTCGCCCCCGTCAACGCGCCCACTCCGGCACCTACACCCGCAGCGGGCCAAGCGCCAGAGCGGGTAGTGGAGGGATCCCGGCAATTCCTTCCCGGTCAAGGGGTGGAAGGGGACTATTCCGGCCAAGTGACCACCCAACAAGGCCAGACCTGGAACCTGAACCATCGGCACACCACGACTCGCACAAGTGAGGGTTGGCAACGGCAGGGCAGCACCACAGTGCAGAACGCCGAGGGCCAGACAGTGGGCAGCAGTTTGGGCCTGCTCGAAGGCCAAGCGGGACAAGGGTGTCAAGGCAGCGGCCAATTCAGCAACTCTCGCAGCCAACCCTACTCTACCGAGTCGAGCGGCACGCCGACCGGGCCAGGAGGCTGGCAGCGGGAAACCCGTGTCTTCAATGTCGAAGGGGATCTGCTTGGTGGCCCTGAGGGGGACGTGCAATGCTAATTTGTGCCAGCGCAAGGCTGGGTGAAAACAGTAGAGGGCAAGCAATCCATCCGCCACGCCGCCATAGTCAGCCCTAATCCGCGAAAGACCCGGAGGGATCAGGCTGCCCGACGTGCCGCTGCAGCGCCTGGATCCCGGCAGCCAGGGCAAAGAGAACGAAGACCAGCAGGGTGCTCAGGGCTGCTGCCTGGTGGGTGTAGCCCCCTTGTTGTAAGCCAAAGATGAGCCACCCAAAGGTTTCCGAGCGGGAGGTTACCAAGAGAGCAGAGAGGGTCAGCTCGGCAAAAGATTGCAAAGACACCAGCAACACCGCTGCCGTCAAGGCCGGTGCCAGTAGGGGCAGCAGAATGTGACGGAAGGTTTGCAGCAGAGATGCCCCATCCAGGCTGGCTGCCTCCTCTAGGCTGGTGTCCAGGCTGCGCCAAGCAGTTTGCAGCGGCTGTAGCGCCAGGGCCAAGAACCGCCCCAGATAGGCCATCAGGATCAGCCCTAGGGTGCCATAGAGGCTCAGCCCCGGCAGGGGCGGGGGCAGCCACACCAAAACGAGGGACAACGCAAAAATCAGGCCCGGCAGGGCATGCCGAGTCAATGTCGCCATCCCGCTGCAGAGCAGTGCCGCTCCTCCTGCCAAGCCCAAACCGTGCAGCGTGGCGCGGCGGGCCCGCTCCAGAGCGAAAAGGACGAGGCGGAAATGCTCCAGCGTCAGGTTAGACCAGACTAAGGGCAGGCCATAGGCCTGCAGCAGGGCAGTTGCAGCCACGGCCAGCAAAGGCCCGAGAATGAGCAGCATCGCCAATCAAGTGGGGGTGGCCCTCTTACAGGCAGAAGCCTACCAGCACCTGGAAGAGCTGAATTGCCGGCTGCAGGCTGCTGCAGGCTTTGGATCAGGCCAAGTCAGAGCAGATCGCTGAGCACAAGCTGCGCACCCCTTTGTCTACTGGGTCTAGAGTCTTTCGCCAGCGATCCCTCTATGCCCTTGGAGAGGGGCCAGGAGATGTTGAAGGCAGCCCTGCAAGTGCTGGTTGGCTGCGGGAGCTGCTGCAGGGTTAAGCTGGAAAGCAGCCTTGACCCTCCTACTGACTAAAGTTGGGGGATTCCTACGCAGTCCCCATACGGACTCGTAAAGGCGTTGTCAAACCGCCTCTACCCAGTTCCTTGAGGCAAAGCCCAACTTGGGTAGGAACTACCCCTTGTCTTTGGTATCGTCCTTGCGCAGAGGCTCGCCACCGGTCGGGTTTTTCACTACAGTTAGGTGGCTAGAAGCTCGCCAATGAGCTGTAACAAGCCGCCCTATGAGTGTTTATGGCCTTTTCCGCCTCGCCCTAAGGTACAGAGCTACCAAGCTATCCCTCTGGGTAGCCGACAGTGGGCAAGGCATCAAGCCGGAGTGCTTACAGGTTAAGGAGACAAAAAGATGCGGCGTGCTGCTCTAACCCTTGTGACCACGGGCCTTTTGGCCACAGCGTTGACTGCCTGTGGAGATGGCGGCAGCTCGGGGGGATCGCTCGTCATCCCACCCCCAAGCCCAACCGTTTCCTTTATCAATCCGCCCACCTTGGTGCGGGTGGGCACCTCCACGCCAGCTTTTACAGTGCAGGTGAGTGTGCCGGGCGGCGCCCGCTCAACCCAGTTTGTGGAACTGGAAACCTTTAACCCGCTTGGCACGCGCGTGCAAAGAGAGATCTTTAGCCCCCAGCAGGTTGGCTGCAGCCCAGGTGCCACTTTCTGTAGCTTCAATACCGACTTCCGGGTTGCTCCTGGCGATCCTGCCGGCGTTTGGCAGTTTCGAATCACTGCCTTTGACCAGCAAAACCGCTCTGGATCCCAGACTCTACTCATCACAGCCTTGCAGTAGGCAAGCTGGGCTGCTGTGTTGAGCTGAGGACTACCGGGGAGGGGAGGGGTTGGGCACCCCCTCGAGGCCTAGGTTCCTCAATTTTCCTGGACAGATCCCTCACTCCAGATCCCGACGGTTGGGGTTGCGGGCGGGGTCGTTGCTCAAGAAACCAAAGACAAAAAGCCCCACAAAAAAGATCACCACCGCGTAAACCGAGATTTTCAGTAACAGCATAGTTTCAACAACCCCTTTTCAACTGGACGAAGCCAACAAGCAACAAAGCACTGCCGCCGCGCCAGGAGCTCGTCAAGCTTGAGGCTCGGCAAAACTTCTTCACAACATCATACCTCTCTCCGGTCTCTATCCCCTAATGGAACCTCAACTCTCTCCCAGTTTGCAGGCAGGGATCCGGAGAAAGCCAAGGTGGTTAACTGGGAGTGCAAAGGAGAATAGCACCTTCTCAGGGACGACGGGGGAGAATGGAAGACCGACGACGCGTTGTTTGGGGATCTGCCCATGCCCTTCGACTTGTCCAGCAGTTCAGCTCCGCGGTTTGGCTGTCGGGATCCTTTGGAGGAGCAGGGGTCAAGCGGGGCGAGGCCTTGGTCGTCCAGCGGGTATCAACCGTGGCAACTGCAGGTTGCAGAGGGGATCTCAATTTTTCTCCACCACTGGCAGCCGGGATCCCCGCGGGGCCGGGTGTTACTGCTGCACGGCAAAGGGGATCACAGCGGGAGGTTTGGCTCCCTGGCAGAGGGGCTGGCAGCTCAGGGGTGGGAAGCTTTGGCACCCGACATGCGGGGATTTGGCCGCTCAGACGGCATCCGCTGCTGGATCGACTACTTCGGCCAGTACCAAGCAGATCTGGAGGCCATCGTCAAGCAAGTTTGGCCCCAGCGAGAGCTCCCGCAGATCTGGTGTGGGTACAGTGCAGGGGCCAATTGGGTTACGGAATATGCGCTTGCTCACCCCGACCAGGTGCAAGGTTTGATCCTTATCTCCCCGGCCTTTCGTATCGACCACTATTTCAACCACTTTACCTGGGGTCTTTTACAGGTCTTAGACAAGGTTTTGCCCCAGCTTGCTCTAACTGGCCTCTACGAACCCGGGCGGGTGACCTCCCTAGCGGAGCAGCAGGCAGCCTTGGCTGCAGATCCTTACGTGTGTGGTGTTACCCGGGCCCGGTTTACGGCGGAGCTGGTGCGCAGCGGCCGGCGCTGCCTTGAACAAGCCCACCGGCTGGAGCTGCCAGTTTTGGTGCTCTACACCTCTGCCGATGTTGTTGTCAATCCTGCTGGCGCTGTGGAGTTTGCCTGTCGGCTTCCCAAGGGTGAAGTCTACGATTTTCCCCAGTCGCGCCACGACCTTTTGCACGACTGCGAGGCTGCAGCTGTTCAGCAAGCAATTGGCTGCTGGTTGGAGCGGCATTTTCCCCCTCCGCTTTGACTCAGCTCCTGGGGCCCTCATGGCAAAATAGAGAGGCCCTCTTTCTCCTGCTCCTATGAGCCAAGACCTGATCTACCGTCCCCGCCGGCTGCGGCGCACCGAGGCCCTTCGCCAACTGGTTCAGGAGACCCACCTGCGGGTGCAGGATCTCATCTACCCCCTGTTTGTTATGGAGGGAGAGAACCAGCGGCAAGAGGTGGAGTCGATGCCCGGCTGCTACCGCTACACCCTGGATCTGCTCCTGAAGGAGGTGGAGGAGGCGGCCAACTTGGGGATCCCGGCTGTGGCCCTCTTCCCGGTGGTGCCCGAAGAAAAGAAAGACCCCACGGGGCGGGAGTCCTTTAACCCAGACGGGTTGATCCAACGGGCGGTGCGGCAGATCAAGCAGGAGATCCCGGAGATCCTCGTGATAACGGATGTGGCCCTGGATCCCTACAACAGCGACGGCCACGATGGCATTGTGCGGGATGGGGTAATTCTCAATGACGAGACAGTGGAGGTGCTGGTTAAGCAAGCCCTCTCCCAGGCGGAAGCAGGAACTGACATCGTTGCCCCCTCCGACATGATGGACGGTCGCGTTGGCGCCATTCGCGAGGCGCTCGATGAGCAGGGCTATACCGACGTGGCCATCCTGGCCTACTCCGCCAAGTATGCCTCTGCCTTCTACGGCCCCTTCCGCGAGGCCCTGGGATCTGCGCCCAAGTGGGGGGACAAGAAAACCTATCAGATGGATCCCGCCAACGCCCGCGAGGCTCTCAGGGAGGTGGAGCTGGACGAGGCCGAAGGGGCGGACATCGTGATGGTGAAGCCGGCCCTGGCCTACTTGGACATCATCTACCGTGTGAAAGAGGCAACTAATTTGCCCGTAGCTGCCTACAACGTGAGCGGCGAATACGCCATGATTAAGGCTGCCGAGCAAAAGGGCTGGATTGACGGCAAGAAGGTAATGATGGAATCCCTCTTGGCCATGAAGCGGGCCGGCGCCGACATGATCCTCACCTACTTCGCCAAAGAGGTGGCCCTGCTCCTACGGCAGTCCTAGCTAGGGCCTTCTAGACACCTGGGGAGATTGTCCAATCCAGGTGGGGGGCGTCCTTTTCTCCGCGTCGGCCACCAGGGTACTGGGATCCACCAGGCGCACCTGGAGTTGATCGGGCGGCACGCGGTTGAGACGTTCTTTGATCAGAGCCTGTCGTTGAAGGGGATCCATGCCGCGATCCACCTCCTCTTGCAGCCGCGAGACTCGGGCTGAGAGAACTTTGAGGTCTTGCTCCAAAACCTGCAGGCGGTGATGCTGGGCCAATTGCACCGGCAAAAGGCGATACAGGCCGCCGAGGGCAGCCGCTGTAAACAGAAGGTTCACCCCAATGCGACAGACCAGTTCCCACGCTTGCGGCTCTGGCTCTGGCCGTCTCCGCACTCGGGTCAAGGTTTTGTAACGGGAGGGCTGGCTGGGGACCGTGCGCGGGCCGCGAACCTGGGGAGAAGCAAGCGCTCCCTGCCCACCTACCCGGACCAGGGATCCCTGACCCTGCAAGCAATGCCGTCGTGGAGCCATAGAGACGACCCGCCCAGGCCTAAGAGCCTGCCCCGCCTCTACAGACAGGAGACGAGCCGGGGTACGCAAAGAAGACTTGGGTGTCACGGGAAATAGGGGGATGAGAGGCTACCTCTGCTGGCAGGAAGCGCAGCTAGGGCTTATTGAAGCCGATTTTCCCAGGTATGTCAGGGGCTGGCCCCAGACTTTTTTCTTTTCCGTCTTTTCAGCGCCAACTCGGCATGGCCTGGGCTGGTTTTGCAATTCCCCCAAGACGACCACGGCCAAGACTGCAGACGCGCTAGGCTAGAGGTTCAAGGGGGGAATGCTCTGCACAGATCCCAGGGAGTTGAAGAAGGGAAGTCCTATGCGCATTGCCATCACGGGTGGAAGTGGTTTCATCGGGCGCCGCCTGGTGGCCCGCCTGCTGGAGCGGGGAGATGAGGTGTTGGTCTTGAGCCGCCGCCCTGAGCAGGCCCGCCACGTTCTGGGAGCATCCCCCCACCTCAAGCTGCTGGGGTACGATCCCTACCAACCGCAAGCCTGGGCCTCAGCTCTGGAAGGGTACGAGGCCGTTGTCAACCTGGCTGGGGAGCCCCTAGCCTCTTCCCGCTGGACAGAAGCCAAGAAAAGAGAAATCCGCCGCAGCCGCGTGGAAACCACCCAGGCTCTCGTCCAGGCTCTTGCCTCCCTCGACCCAAAGCCCCAGGTGCTGATCAGCAGCTCGGCAGTGGGTTACTA
Source organism: Synechococcus sp. OH30 (assembly GCF_047462175.1). Lineage (NCBI taxonomy): Bacteria > Bacillati > Cyanobacteriota > Cyanophyceae > Synechococcales > Synechococcaceae > Synechococcus > Synechococcus sp. OH30. The sequence goes on from NZ_JANSIP010000010.1 coordinate 9,159, forward strand.
CGGCTCCCGACCCGAAGGGGATCCCCTAACGGAGGCGGCTCCGCCAGGCCAGGGCTTTTTGGCAGAAGTCTGTCAAGCTTGGGAAGCGGCTGCTCGCCCGGCGGAGGAGCTGGGGATCCGCCTGGCCATCCTGCGCACGGGGATTGTCCTGGGGCCCGCTGGGGGAGCCCTGGCCCAAATGCTCCTTCCCTTTCAGTTTTTCCTCGGTGGCCCCCTTGGCTCTGGCAAGCAGTGGGTCTCCTGGATCCACCGCGACGACTGGGTAAGCCTGGTCTGCTTCCTGCTGCAACAGGGATCCGGTGTCTTCAACGCCACTGCCCCCAACCCTGTGCCGATGGAAGAGTTCTGCCGCACTTTGGGACAAGTTTTGGCCCGCCCCTCGTGGCTGCCGGTGCCGGCGCTGGCCCTAGAACTGCTGCTGGGCGAAGCGGCTCAGGTGGTTCTAACGGGGCAGAGGGTGATCCCTCAGGCCGCGCTGCAGCTGGGTTTCACCTTCCAATATCCCCACTTAAAAGAAGCCTTGCAGCAAATCCTCATTCCCCAGGCCAACCGCTAGGCGCAGCTCTCTGGCAAAAAGCGAGAGGCAAGCCCTCACCGCCCCTTCCAAAGATCTGGGGAAGACTCTCTGGATCCCAGCCCTAGAAAGCCTCTTGGAGACAGTAGCCATCCCTAGGGTGACTTCAGGCCAGCTGGAGGCACCTTTTAGGCTTTCCTAGGGGATCGGGCCAGCGAGGCGCCTTCCGGATCCACCCGGTTGGCCAGCGCTGCAACCCCGATCATCGGCAAGCTCACCAGTAGACAGAAGGCCCACTGCGCCCAACTCAGGGGTGCCGTCTCGAAGAGAGTGTTGAACAGGCTCCATTGGCTAAAGAGGATCTGCAGTAGGATGGCCGCCCCAATGCCAATGGCAATAGCCGCCACATCCATCAAGCGTTCGTGGCGCTCCAACTGGCTGGCGCGCCCGCGGCCCAACAGGGTAGGGATAGCCTGGCTAAGGCTGAGCAAGTAGAAGATGCGCCCAATTACCAGCGCCTGAATGGCCATGCTGCGGGCCAGGTTGAGGTTGCCGGTGGTTTGTTCCACGTACTCGAAAACCCCGAAAATCAAGATCCAGTTAAATACCGACACCAGTAGGATGCGCTGCAGCAGCCTAGGAGAGAGCAAATTGGCGTTGGGATCCCGCGGTGGTTGGGTCATCTCCCGCCCCGTGGTGGGCTCGAAGGAGAGCGGCACCGTCATGGTGATGGAGTTAATCATGTTCAGCCATAGCACTTGAATGGCCAAAATGGGCAGCTCGCGGTTGAGGAGCACGCTAAGAAGAAGGGTCATCGACTCTCCCCCGTTCACCGGCAGGATGAAGGCGATGGCTTTAAGGAGGTTGTTGTAAACGGTGCGCCCCTCTTCGACGGCAGCCTCGATGGAGGCGAAGTTGTCATCGGTCAAGATCATGTCGGCGGCAGCCTTGGCCACCTCGGTGCCACCTCGCCCCATGGCAATGCCCACATCTGCCTGCTTCAAGGCCGGCGCGTCGTTAACTCCATCGCCGGTCATGGCCACGATCTGACCCTGCGACTGCAAGGCCTTCACCAGGCGCAGCTTTTGCTCCGGCACCACCCGCGCAAAGACGGATCCCTCCTTGGCGGCAGTGACAAACTCCTCTGGGCTAAGCTGCTCCAGATCCCGGCCGCTGTAGGCTTTTACCGGTTTGCCACCGCCCAGGCCCATCTGCTCAGCAATGGCTTGGGCTGTAAGCACATGGTCGCCGGTAATCATCTTGACTTGGATCCCGGCAGTCTGGCAGGAGCGCACAGCGGCAATGGCCTCCGGCCGCGGCGGGTCGATCATCCCCTGCAAGCCCAAGAAAATCAGCCCTTCCTGCAGATCTGAGTGATCCACCTGAGTTTGGCTAGGGGGGACGGCTTTTTGGGCAAAGGCCAGGACTCGCAGCCCCTGCCGCGCCAAGGCCTCCACCTGCTGGCAAATCCGCTCTGCTTCCAAGGGCTGGATCTCCCCTTGGGGACCCATCTGGCTGCGGCAGCGGGGCAAGAGAGCTTCTACGGATCCCTTGACGTAGATACAGTGCTCCTCCGGCCCCAACCGGTGCAGGGTGGCCATGTACTGAAACTCGGATTCAAAGGGGATACTGTCTAGGCGAGGGCGACGGCGCTGCAGATCGTCTCGATCCAGCCCCCCTTTCTGGGCGGCTACGAGCAGAGCCGCCTCGGTGGGATCCCCTACAACTTCCCACTGACCGTCGTCCTTGGGTTTGAGGCGGCTGTCGTTGCAGAGGCAGCCGGCCACCAGGCAAGCCTCCAAGGCAGGCCATTGGCGAAGTTCGACAGGGGAATTGGCCTCCTGAAACAGGATCTGGCCCTGGGGGCTGTAGCCACTGCCGGTAACCCGGTAGAGCCGGGATCCGGCGTAGATGGCCTGCACCGTCATCTGGTTTTCTGTGAGGGTGCCGGTTTTGTCCGAGCAAATCACCGTGGCGCTGCCCAGGGTTTCTACCGCCGGCAACTTGCGGATGATGGCATGGCGGCGGGCCATGCGGGAAACCCCAATGGCCAGGGTTACGGTAACTACCGCCGGCAAGCCTTCGGGAATAGCACTCACCGCCAGCGCCACTGCCGCTTCAAAGACGCTTGCTGCCGCTTGGCCCTGCACCAGCCCCACCAAAAAAGTGAACGCAGCCAAGGTGAGGATAATTTTCAGCAAGGTCAGGCTGAAGGCCTCAAACTTGCGCGTCAGGGGAGTTTGCAGGGATCCCCCTTCTTCAATGAGCTGGGAGATGCGACCTGTTTGGGTCTGGTTGCCGATGGCCACCACCACCCCCGCCCCTTGGCCAAAGGTGACGAAGCTGCCGGCGTAAGCCATGTTCTGGCGGTCGGCCAAAGGCGTGTCTTCCGGCAGGGATCCCAGCCGTTTTTCCACCGGCACCGACTCTCCCGTGAGGGCCGATTCGTCCACCTGCAAGTTGCGCGCACTCAGCAGGCGCAGGTCGGCGGGCACCCTGTCTCCCGAGCTCAAGAGCACCACATCCCCCGGCACCAGCTCCCGCGAGGGCAGCCGCACTTTCTGCCCCTCCCGCAGCACCGTGACTTCAGTCACCACCGACTTGGCCAGGGCAGCGATTGCCTCCTCCGCCTTGGCCTCTTGGATGTAGCTGATGAGGGCGTTGATCACCACCACCGCCCAGATCACGATGGCGTTGCGCCAGGATCCCAGGAACGCCTTGACCGCCCCAGCCACCATCAGGATATAGAGGAGGGACTGGTTAAACTGCTGCAGAAACTTGACCCAGGCCGGCGTTGCAGCTTTGGCTTTCAGCTCATTGGGGCCGTATTGCCGCTGCCGCCGGGCCACCTCGGCTTGGGAAAGGCCCCGCTCCAACAGTGCTGGCAAAGATAGCTCCTCTCCGAGGAGTTCCTGGATGGCTTGCTCCTCCGACAGGGCATGCCAGGCAGGGGCTGGGAGCAGCTCGGGGGATGAAGATTTAGCCATGATTCGGAGTCTTGAGTTCCAACACCGCGAGGGGTGGATGGGCTGCCCGCCCTCCTTACCTCTGATAGCCTAACCAATGCTATGGGCCCTTCCCGGCAAGGTGTCCTTCGAGCGGCTCCTTACCAAGGCAAGCGTCAACAACGGAGCCGGCTAAGTCTTGCTTAAAGTTCTCGATAGATAGAAAGGATGAGCATATTCTTATTAGGTAGCTAGAGCCTGTGGGGAGCCAAAGGGCTTCGGCTGACCTGTCCGAGCTCCTGGACGGGTGAGTTGGTTCTCTGGCTGTTTATATGGCCAATTGAGTCCAGCGGTCTCTTTTTTTGTTTCCGTTTTGAGGGAGTTATGGTAGTACCGACTACAAAGCCAAGGGAGTTGCAAGCCCAGTCAGCAGCAGTGCCGCAAAACGGCGCGCGCTCCGAGGTGCAGGGGGCTGCTTCTGGGAGTTCTCCTACAGTTATTCGCCATCAGATTGTTGTCGTCGGGGGAGGGGCAGCCGGCATCAGTGCAGCCGCCCAGTTGCTGGAGCGCCAGCGCAACCTCGACATTGCCATCATCGAGCCCTCCGACAAGCACTACTACCAGCCCGGCTGGACGCTGGTGGGCGGGGGCATTGCGCCGCTGGCCAAGTTTGTTCGCGATGAAAAAACCGTCATCCCCAGGGGAGCCAAGTGGATCCAGGCGCGGGTGGCCGAGCTGGATCCGGATCACAACCGCGTCATCACCGAGGCCGGCCAAGTTATCGAATACGACTACCTCATCATGGCCCCCGGGATCCAAATTGACTGGCACCTGATCGAGGGTCTGCCGGAAGCATTGGGCAAGGGCGGCGTGACCAGCAATTACTCCAAAGACTACGCCCCCTACACCTGGGAGACCATCCGCAACTTCCAGGGGGGCACAGCCATCTTCACCCACCCTGCCACTCCCATCAAGTGCGGCGGCGCGCCCCAGAAAATCATGTACATGGCCGACGACGTCTTCAAGAGCAAAAGCGGTGTTGGGGTCAACACTAAAGTTCTCTTTTGCACCGCTGCTGCCACTCTTTTCCCTGTGCCAGAGTACAGCGCGGCCCTGGAGAAAGTGGTGGAGCGGCGCGGGATCCAGGTAAAGTTCAAGCACAACCTCAAAGCCATCCGGCCCGAGACGCAGGAGGCCATCTTTGAAGTCACCACCGACAAGGGCAAGGAAGAGGTAAGCCTGCACTACGACATGATCCACGTGGCCCCGCCCATGAGCGCCCCGGACTTTGTCAAGCGCAGCCCCCTTGCCGGGCCGGGCGGCTGGGTGGAGGTGGACAAGTGGACGCTGCAACACCCCCGCTACCCCAACGTATTTGCTCTGGGGGATGCCTCTTCCCTACCCACTTCCAAGACGGCAGCCGCAGCCCGCAAGCAGGCGCCGGTGCTAGCGGAAAACCTCTTGGCGGCCATGCAGTCGAAGCCGCTGCCGGCCCGCTACGACGGCTACACCTGCTGCCCCCTGATCACCGGCTATAACTCCCTAATCATGGCGGAGTTTGCCTACGATGGGAAGCTCGCCCCTTCCTTCCCCCTGGATCCAACGCGGGAGCGCTACTCCATGTACCTAGCCAAGGTGCACCTCTTGCCTTGGCTGTACTGGAACCGCATGCTCAAGGGCAAGAAATTTGAGGCGGATATCTTCAAGCCCCTCAACAAGCTGGTGCATCGCTACTAGGGCTCTCCACCCCCCTCACCCCCAGCCCCTCTCCCCAAGGGAGAGGGGAGTTCTTTTACAGAGCTTGCTCGCTCTGCTGCTGTGTTGTCTTAGGTGTTACTGAGAAAGCTTGCTGGAAAAGCTACAAAGCATCTCTTAACGTTAACAACTTTTGAGATGTTCTCCTGGTCTCGGTGAAAGCTGAATAAGCTGAGGAGGAGAGTCTCACTCAAGGGCGTTGTTGCATGGGTTTCAGCGAGGGGGAGCTAGAGTATCTCCTTGATCTCCTCAGAAGGCGAGAGGACGTCATACAGCAGGAGAGAGAGATTCAAGCCATTACTCAGTCTCCAAGAAATTGGCGGAAACGGGATATCTTGCGTCAAGCAAGAGAGTGGGGTTGGGAAATTATCCATCGTCGTGCCAGACATCACACGCAAGCCGTTCTCGGGAATTTGAGGGTTACTATTCCCGGACATGGCGACGGCGATTGCTTGGGGATAGGAATAGCTCATAAAGTGTTGAAGGAATTAGCAGAGCCTAGACTTAGAGAACTGCAGCTCCAAAGACAAGATTGTAGCGACTTACTTGTTAGCTTTCTACTGAGTAGGGGTATTAGCCTTAATTCTTTGCTTGAGTCAAATTTATTAATCGAGCAGATTGAGTCTCTGGAAGAGCAGAACCTAAAGCTTGAGCTTAAAATAGTCGAGACTGAGGAAGCAGCTTTAAGTTTGCTCACCGAGAAAGAGCTTGAAAATCAAAGGCTAGCCAATAGAATAAGAGAGCTTGCGGAAGAGCAGCTTCGAGTCCAGGAGATTGTCAGTCGTGCCATTTTAGATCTGAAGAGACTTAAGCATCTCTTTGACCAGCTTCAGAATGTGGTGGATCACCTTCCCATGCCGGGGGTTAGGAGCTTGCTGCAAAGTTACCTGAACAAGATCATGTCTATTTTTGAAACTAACCTGCCTTCTGCCGGTTCTAGAAAGTTGCTTCCGGAGAACGAGCAGGATATTTACTATCAAGAGAAGTTACCTCTGGAGGATAACCATGGGTCTCATCGAGAGTCTTGAAACGGCAATCGCCGCCTCGCGGCGCAATTATGCCGAGCTCCTTGAGTTGACAGGGCAACTTGTTGCTGAGAGACAACAGCAAGGTCAACGGAATTGGCTACGGCTGAATGCCAAGCCCTGGACAGCAGCGACCCTCAAAAAATCTTTTGCTTCCTTTGCAGCTGCTCGGGCTTACTTTGGCAAGCGCTACGGTGTGAAAGCAAGAGGGTGGAAAGCTCTAGCAGAGCAGGTCAATACCGTTGAGACAGCGCTGATTCACCTGGGGCTGGCTGTTCGTGAAGACCCTCGGGCAGCTTCCCTTTTGGAGAAAGGAGGGAGCGCCCAGCAACCCTCTCCAATTCCTTGAGGAAAGGTGCGGATACTCTCACCTTTTTTCGCCGTTTGCTATCCCAGGGAGAGAAGAGTTTTTTACAGGCAGGCTTTGAACTTTTTCAGTACCGCCCGATCCAGCATCAGCAGCGCCGCGCGTAAGCCACCTGAGTAGCCCCAGAAAAAGCCTACCGGCAGATGGCCCTTGGGCGCTTCCAAGTTGGTTTTGAGCTCCCCGTACTCCAGCCAGCGGCCCTGGATCTGCCAGCCCACTCTCTCTCCCATACACGCTTCGCGGGGCAAGGCCGAGAAGGATCTCGAGCTGAGCCCTCCCCTTTTCTCCGAGTCACACTCCTGCCAGAGCTGCTTCTGGACGGTAAAGCCAAAGCGTCCATGGCTGGCCTGCGTCCAAAGTTGGTCGATTAGCCGCAGCATCGGGCAGGGGAAAGCTTCAACATCCTTGGGATCGAAAAAGCCCACCTGGGAGCGCCCACTGAGTTTAAGCAGCAAAGCCGTCGTCCAGCGATCGGCTTCCCCCCACTGGCCGGCCTGCAGCCGATCCCACAGCCCTTGCAGGGCAGGAGCCGCTTCTCCCACCCAGTCGGGCCAGGAGGGGGTTGCAGGCAGGGATCCCTCTCGACCGACCCTAGGGAAAATTGGGGATCTGGAGCCTGCCTCCCTTTTTGCTGTGGCAGGGGTAGGGGGTGCCACCAGGCGCTCCAGCTCTTCTGCCGAGTGCTGGGCCAGGAGCTGCTCCAGCTCATCTTGAGGTTGCTGCTGGACCAGAAGCCGTTCCAGTTCCCGCAGCTCTTGAGTGCGGATGGCGGGCTCAAAGGTAGCTGGCTGCTTCTCTGCCGGCAGCAGAGCCAGCCACTCGGCTACCGTTTGCGGGCGATCCTCGGGGTGGAGAGCCATCCCTTTGAGGATGGCGGCCTCCACCTCTTCAGGAATACTGGGGTTGAGGCTGCGGGGAGGATCCAACTGACGGCCTGTAGCCCGCACCGGCGCGCACAAGGGCACCATCCCTGTCAGCAGGGTGTAGAGGGTGGCGGCCAAGGCGTAGACATCGGTGAAGGCGCCGCGGCGGCGCAGGCTGTCGTACTGCTCCAGGGGGGCGTAGCCATCGGTGCCATAGGAGGTGTGGCGTTGGATGAGCCCCTGCGTGTAAGTCCGCGCCAGGCCAAAGTCGATCAACACCGCCTGCCCAGATCCCTCCCGTACTAGGATGTTGGCCGGCTTCACATCGCGGTGCAGGATCCCCTGTTCGTGCAGGGCCATGAGGGCAGATCCCACCTCCCGCGTCAGGCGCAGGGCTTCCGGCAGAGGCAACGATCCCTTTTGGCGCAAAAGCTGGTGCAGAGTCTGGCCGCGGATGTACTCCATCACAATGCACCAGCGATCTTGCTCCCAGATCACCTCTTCCACCTTCACCACATGGGGATGGCGGCAGCGGGCCAGTTGTAGCGCCTCGTTCATGAAGTTCTGCTGAAGGCGAGGATAGTCGGGATCCTCGCGGAGGCTGTCGTTCAAGACCTTGATAACCACATAGTCAGCACGGACACTATCCCAGGCGCGGTAGGTGATGCCGAAGCCCCCTTCCCCCAAAACAGCCTCGATGCGGTAGCGCCCCCCCTGCAATTTCTCGCCAACTGCCCACGCCATGCCACCCCCCCAGGGCTCTGCTGTTTACAGACATCCCTGCTACGGATTCGTCTAGAAGTCTGGGGGCAACACGCCCGTTTTCACTTGGAAGGTACGCACCTCGCCGTCGCGGATAACTCGCAGCGTCAGCGTCTTGCCCACGCCAGCAGCATCCACCAACTGCTGCACCTGCTCGGCGTCGCGGATGGGTTGGCCATCAATCTCGACAATGACATCCCCTTCCTGCAGGCCAGCTTGCTCAGCGGGAGATCCGGGAACCACCTGCCCAATCAACACCCCTTCTTGTACCGTCAGTGGGGTGGGCCGGCCTGGGTCGCGGTTGAGGCGCGCCACCAAATCGGGATCGAGGGTAATCATGCGGATGCCCAGGAAGGCGTGGTCCACCCGACCATCGCGGATCAACCGCTCGGCAATTTCCATGGCGCGGTTGATGGGAATGGCAAAGCCCACCCCTTGGGCCCGCTGAAAAATAGCTGTATTCACCCCAATGACACGACCTTCTGCATCCAGCAGGGGACCGCCCGAGTTGCCGGGGTTGATGGCTGCATCCGTTTGCAGGAAGGTCACCCGCTTGTTGGCAGCTCCAATCTGTCCGGAGGAGCGCCCAACGGCACTAATGATGCCGGCGGTTACAGTGTTGTCCAGACCCAGCGGGTTGCCAATGGCGATGGCCCAATCTCCTGGCCGCACCCGGTCAGAGTTGCCCAAGGTAACGGTGGGCAAATTTTCGCCCTCGATCTGGACCACGGCGATGTCCGTCACCGGGTCTGAGCCTTTGACCTTGCCTTCGAAGGTGCGTCCATCCAGCAGATGCACCGTCACTCGCTCGCTGCCCTCCACCACATGGGCATTGGTGAGGATCAGGCCGTTGGCATCGATGATAAATCCAGATCCGGTGCCTTCCTGATGAAACTCTTGCGGCAGTTGCGGGATTTGTCCCCCAAAGAAGTGGCGGAACAGGGGCTGGTTAAACAGTTCGGGATCGAGGGGGCTGGCCACGGTGCGGGTGGCGTCGATCCGCACCACCGCCGGTCCCACCTTTTGGGCAACGGCAGCAATAAAGTTGGAGGGGTGCACGGCATCGGCAGGAGAAGCAGAATCTTCGGCCGTGGGACGGAACACCGAGGAAGGCAGAAGGGATCTCATTTCTTCGTGGACCTGCCGCGTCCAGATGGCAAGAGGAGTTTGCTGCAGCCATTCCTGCCCCCTTGGCGAGGACAACCAAACCCCGTAGGCAACGCCGCCGCCAAACAAAGCCATTGCCAGAAGTGTTTGCCGTAGAAGCCGCGTCATGATCCCTCCCAGCGCTAAGCCGTATTGCCCGAAAAGCACTGCAACAAGGAAGCTCAAGAAGACCGGCGCTACCCACTTTTGCACAAGCAGAGCCGGCTTACCCTTGGGCTATTCTATTCTCTGGTTTAGGGGATACGTGCCCAACCTAGCAAATTTTGCGCGTCAAGGCAGGGCTCAAAGGCCTAGCGATGATCGGGGATCTCGGTAACCTCTATTCCTCAGCACCGCTGGAGCGGAATCCGTGGCAGCGCCACCGCGCCTGGATGCAGTTGGCCCTGCAAGAAGCCGAGCGGGCAGGAGAAGCGGGCGAGGTGCCAGTGGCAGCGCTGGTGGTTGGGCCAGGGGAAGAGCTGCTGGCTTTGAGCGGCAACCGGCGGGAGCGGGATCGGGATCCCACAGCCCACGCGGAAATTTTGGCCCTGCGACAGGCGGGGCAGCGCCTGGGCAACTGGCAGTTGCAAGGCTGTCGGCTGTACGTGACCCTGGAGCCCTGCCCCATGTGCGCGGGGGCAATCAGCCAAGCGCGGCTGGCCCAGGTGATCTACGGCGCCGATGATCCCAAGGCTGGCGCGCTGCGCAGCGTCCTCAATTTGCCCGCTTCTGCTGCCAGCTTTCATTGTCCAGAGGTCATTGGTGGGGTTTGCGAGGCCGAGTGTCGTCGCCTGTTACAGGAGTGGTTTAGCCGCCAGCGAAGGATCTCGTTTGGGGAGCGAAAACCCTACTCCTGCCCTTCTGTTAGCGCATAGAGTGCGGGCTTCAATGGCTTACGCCACGCTCTGCGAACGCTTCAAGGGGATCTTCTTGGAGTCCCTCCCCCAGCAGACACGGGACGTCCCACCCTGGGGCTGTACCCGAGTGCAGCCAAGACCCCCCCTTTGCGGGGGTGTCTGAATCCCGACTCTGACTCTGCAAGGATAGGGGGGCGGGGCTTATCCATCCCTGCACCTCCAGCAGCTAAGGAGGTGCCTCCGCAGGCAGTTTTTGATATACCCTCATAACGGGTTGGCTGGCTTTGCGGGCAACTTTTCTGCTTCCGAGGAGTCTATTGCGGAGGATTAGGGCTGTGACTAGAAAGCGGTTTTCTGCTCCCCTGGCTTGGCTAGCTGGCCTTCTGGGTTGGGCTTGGCTTTGCTTGACCTTCCCAGTTCAGGCGCGGGTGCTGTTGCGCGTGGGCATTGCCGTCAACAAGCCGCAGGTCAGGCTTGGCAGCTCTACCCCGGCCCGCCTTCTGAATCCCCAAGGACAGCTCCTGGCTGAGGTTCCCGCCATGCAGCCTCTTCAGGCCAGCCGGGTAGGCTCAGGAGTGAGCGTGGCCGGCCACCAGGCAGAACGCCTCTATCTCCAGCCCACGGAGCCGGAGGGGTTGGTGTTTATTGACCAGAATTGGTACCGCGGCTGGGTAGAGCTGGTCCCCGGCGAGAGGGGGGTCACCGCCATCAATCAAGTTGGTTTGGAGGACTACGTTTCCAGTGTGGTGGGCAGCGAGATGGGTCACCGTTTCCCGATGGAGGCCCTCAAAGCCCAAGCCGTGGCCTCCCGCACCTACGCCCTCTACCACCGCAGCCGTCGCTCCCAGCAGCCTTTCGACTTGGGAAATGGCATCGATTGGCAGGTTTACAAAGGGGTGGCTGCCGAATCCAACCGTACCCAAGCGGCGGCCCGCGAGACTGCTGGGCAGGTTCTCATCCACCAGGGGCAGGTGATCAATGCTGTTTTTCACTCCTCCAGCGGCGGGCACACGGAGGATGCTGGCAATGTTTGGCTGGAGGCGCGGCCTTACTTGCAAGGGGTGCCGGATTTCGATCACCACTCGCCCGTGTTTAGCTGGACGGCTACCATCTCTGCCCAGCAGCTCCAGCCGTTGGCTGCTGGGATCGGGGCCATCCGCTCCATCGAGATCCTGCGCAGCTCCCCCTGGGGACGGGCCATCACCCTACGTCTAGTGGGATCCCAGGGTAGCAAGGAGATCAGTGGCAAAGAGTTTCGCAAGGCTCTGGGGTTGCGCAGCACGAGGATTGCCATTAGCCCCCGCGGGGAGACGACCGCCACAGCCAGCCTGACCCCTGCTGCAGCAACCTTCCCGGCTTTCTTCGAGATCCAGGGGCGCGGCTACGGCCACGGAGTAGGCATGAGCCAGTGGGGAGCCGCCGCCTTGGCCAGCCAAAACTATTCCTACCAGCAGATCCTCAGCCACTACTACCGCAACACCAGCCTAGCTGTGCTGGAGGGGTACTGAAGTTCAAGGGGAGCTCCTCTACGGAGAGGAATTGTTCGGAGTTTAACCCTTTGGCCCTGCGCTGCTGTGGCAAGATTGGAAAGAAATTGGGTGGCCTCTAGTGCAGACGTAGAGCCCTGGAATCCTTCCGCCAAAACCCCCAAGAATTAAGGTGCAGGGGTTTGCCACCTCTTTTTTAAGACTCTCCCTTCCGACCCAGGTATCTGTCCTATGTCCCTTGCCGCCTTAGCCTCTGCTTTTCCTGAACGTTGCCCGGCACTGCCGCAGGCACTTACCCCCTTGTGCGAGATTGCCCGCAACTACTGGTGGACTTGGAACCCAGATCACCTCACCATTTTTCGAGAAATGGATCCCGCCCTGTGGGAAAAAACCTCCCACAATCCAGTACGCATGCTGGAGGAGGTTTCCTACTTGCGCTTGGCCGCTTTGGCCACTGATGTCAACTATCTCAACACCCTCAATCGGATGGTGCAGGCCTATCGCAAGTACATGGCAGCTGAGGACACCTGGGCCAAGCGCACCATGAAAACCTACGACTGGCGGCGCCCCATCGCCTACTTCTGCGCTGAGTACGGTCTACACGAATCTTTGCCAATCTACTCTGGTGGCCTGGGCATGCTGGCTGCCGATCACCTCAAATCCGCCTCGGATCTGGGGGTGCCACTGGTGGGCGTGGGATTGCTCTACCGTCAAGGCTATTTTCAGCAGCGCCTAGACATGAGCGGCTGGCAAGGGGAGCTCTACGAAGATTGCGATTTCGACTCCCTGCCCCTGACGCTGGTGCGGCAGCCAGATGGCAGTCCCCTGCTGGTGGAGCTAGTGATGCGGCAGCGGCTAGTCAAGGTGCGCGCCTGGCGGGCAGACGTGGGCCGGGTGCCCCTCTTTCTGTTAGACACCAACCTGCCAGAGAACGATCCCATTGACCGCTGGATCACCGCCCACCTCTACGGCGGCAGCACTGACACGCGCATTGCTCAGGAGTTTGTCCTCGGCATTGGCGGGGTACGGCTGCTGCGTCAGCTGGGCTTGGATCCCATGGTCTACCACATGAACGAGGGGCACTCCGCCTTCTTGACTTTGGAGCTGCTGCGGGAAGAGGTGGCCCGGGGCACGCCTTTTGAGGCGGCAGAGGCCAAGGTGCGGGAAAAGTGTGTATTCACCACCCACACGCCGGTGCCGGCGGGGCACGATGCCTTCAGCCCCAATGAGATGGATGCCTTCTTTGCCTCTTTCTGGCCGCAACTGGGGCTGACGCGGGAGCAATTTTTGGCTTTGGGGGCCCGCCATAGCAGGGATCCCTGGGAGCCTTTTAACATGACGGTGCTGGCTTTGCGGTATGCGCGGGCGGCCAACGGCGTGAGTAAGTTACACGGGCGTGTCTCTCGCCAGATGTGGCATGTGCTCTATCCCGAGCGCTCGGTGGAGGAGGTCCCCATCGACTCCATCACCAATGGGGTGCACGCCCGCACCTGGGTTGCTCCTCTTTTTTGGAACCTCTACGACCGCTACTTGGGCCCCGACTGGCCGGAGCGGGTCTCTGATCCCAACCTGTGGGCCAAGGTGGAGGAGATCCCTGATGAGGAACTATGGCAGTGCAAAGAAGCCCTGCGGGAGCGGTTGGTGGCTTTTACCCGTCACCGGGTGTTGCGGGCGCGGCGCAATCGCGGCGAAAGTAACGAACGTCTTCAGGCCGTCAACCAGTTGCTGGATCCCAAGATTCTGACAATAGGGTTTGCCCGGCGCTTTAGCACCTACAAGCGAGGAGACCTCATCTTGCGGAATTTGGAGCGCATTACCCGCATCTTTACCAACAAAGAGTACCCCGTGCAGATTATCTTTGCCGGCAAGGCTCACCCGCGCGATGAAGAAGGCAAACGCCTAATCCAACGGGTGGTGGAATGGTCAAATCGACCTGAGGTAGCTCACCGGGTCGCCTTTATTGAGAACTACGATGCCTACGTCAGCCGCAACTTGGTCCAAGGGGTGGACCTGTGGCTCAACACCCCGCGCCGTCCTCTGGAGGCCTCTGGCACCTCCGGGCAAAAAGTGGGCTTCAACGGGGGGCTCAACCTCTCTGTTTTGGATGGTTGGTGGCCCGAAGGCTACAACGGTCGCAACGGCTGGGCCATCGGCCAAGAGATCGAAGGCTTGGATCCAGCCACCCAAGACGATCTGGACGCCAACTCCCTCTACGATGTGTTGGAGCACGAAATTATCCCGATGTTCTACGACCGGGATGAAAAAGGGATCCCCCGCCGCTGGGTTGCCCGCATGAAGGAGGCGATCCGCACCCTCAACCCGGTTTTCAACACCGACCGCATGGTGGCCGAGTACGTGTTGAAAATCTACGAGCCTCAGCCCCTGGAAGTAGAGGTAAGCCGGACTTTGTCAAGTTCTGAGGTCAGCTAGAGTCCCCCACCCCCTCTCCCAGAGGGGAAGGATCCCTACCCTCCTCAAGGGAAAAGGCAGGGATCCCTGGAAACTAGACGCTGGCGTTGACGGTTACAGGAAGATTCAGGGGCTCTGGCTCCTCCTCCGGCGGCAGCATCACCACTTCGGAGCTATCGATGAGTGCCTGCAGCTCTTCCCCGTCAATGGTTTCGGCCTCCACCAGACGGCGGGCAATGCGATCCAGGAGGGCGCGGTTTTCCCGGATGAGATAGATAGCCCGCTGGTAGGCTTCGTTAACCAGGCGCCGCACTTCCTCGTCGATGAGGGCGGCTGTCTCCTCGGAGAAATCCCGCTCGGCAGCAATCTCGCGGCCCAGGAAGATGTTGGTGTACTGGCGGCCCAGGGCTACATTGCCCAGGCGGTCGCTCATGCCAAAGCGAGTCACCATGTTACGGGCAATACGAGCTACCTGCTGCAGGTCGCTAGCTGCCCCCGTGGTTACCTCCGCCTCCCCATAAACCACCTCTTCGGCTGCCCGTCCGCCCAGGGCGACAGTCATCATGTTTTTCAGATGGGCACGGGTAGTCAGGCCCATATCGTCATCGTTGGGCACAAACCAGGTAAGGCCGCCCGCCTGGCCGCGGGGGATGATGGTGACCTTCTGGATGGGATCGTAGTTGGGCAGAAGGGATCCCACCAAGGCGTGGCCCGCCTCGTGGTAGGCCACCAGCTCCTTGCGCCGCTCGCTCATGAGCCGATCTTTCTTCTCTGGGCCGGCCAGTACCCGCTCCACCGCATCATTGATCTCGTCCATTGAGATCTCAGTAAGGTTGCGGCGGGCTGCCAAGATGGCTGCCTCGTTGAGTAGGTTGGCCAAATCCGCACCGGTAAACCCAGGGGTACGGCGGGCTAACTTCTCCAAATCCACATCGGCCGCCAGGGTTTTGCCGCGGGCGTGCACCTTGAGGATCTCCAGGCGGCCCTGGAAGTCAGGGCGATCCACTGTTACTTGGCGGTCAAAACGCCCCGGTCGCAGCAGCGCCGCGTCCAACACATCGGGACGGTTGGTAGCTGCAATAACAATGACACCGGAGTTACCCTCAAAGCCATCCATCTCCGTCAGCAGCTGGTTGAGAGTTTGCTCCCGCTCGTCGTTGCCACCTCCCAAGCCAGCTCCCCGCTGCCGACCAACGGCATCAATCTCGTCGATGAAGACAATGCAGGGGGCATTTTGCTTGGCCTGCTCGAACAGATCCCGCACTCGCGAGGCCCCCACTCCCACAAACATCTCCACAAACTCGGAGCCGGAAATGGAGAAGAAAGGCACCCCTGCCTCCCCGGCCACAGCGCGGGCCAAGAGGGTTTTACCGGTGCCTGGAGGGCCAACCAGCAGCACTCCGCGAGGGATCCTTGCCCCAAGAGCGTTGTAGCGCTCAGGGTTTTTCAAAAAGTCCACCACCTCCGCCAGCTCCAGCTTGGCCTGGTCTACGCCCGCCACATCGTTGAAGGTAACCTGGGTTTTCGGCTCCATCTGCACCCGCGCCCTGGACTTACCGAAGTTAAGCGCTTGACTGCCAGGGCCGTTTTGGGCTCGCCGTAGCAGGAAAAATAGACCCAGCAGCAGCAAAATAGGCAGAAAGAAGGTGCTAAAAAGGCGCCCCAGCAAACCCTCATCTTGAACAGGGCGCACTGCCAGTTCTACTCCCTTGGCAACCAAGGTGTTTTCAAAGTCAGGAGTGAGGGGGGGGAGATTGACCTGCACTCGAGTAGCGCGATTGTTGATCTCCACCTCGGCAATGGCAATTTGGCGACCATCGGGGGCAACCTCAACCAAAACCTTGCTGACTTCACCCCGTTCCACACGGCTCATCAGGTCGGAGTAGCTGATCTCCAAGCGCTCAGCCGGGCGGCTGCCGAAGAAGGTTGTGGCCAGGGAGATCAAGACAATGGCCAGCAAGGCATACAAGCCCGCACTCCGCCATTTTTTGTTTTTACCTTTCTGACTCACGGAAGTGTTTCCTCCCAAAAGGTGCTTCTTATCCAATGGTGCCTGGGGCCCACCGGCGAACTATTAACCAATATTAACCTAGCTGAGAAGCCAGCGGAAATAGGAGATGGCTAAAAGCGAAGCATCCAAAGAATGGCGCACCTTCTGAGGCTAGACTTGCCGCTAGAATCAGAAGCAGGCAGATGCCCTCCTCCTCCTGATCTATCCCTATGCTGACTCAGCTGCGCCAACTAAGCCTGGCCGCCGACGGTCGCTATCTCCGCGACGAGGAGGTGCAGTTCATGGAGGCCTACCTCGCCTCTTTCGAGTTGCGGCTGAGCGCCTACCGCAAAATTCAGGAGGCAGAAGCCCAGATCATCAGCGAGGTGGAGGCCAAGCTGCGCGCTTTGGATCCCTATTTGCTCATGCGGGGGGTAGAAGACTTCCGCAACAAGTGGAAAGCAGACACGGTCCGGGTCTTGCGCCTTTCGGCCTTGGCCATGCTTTTGGACGATGAGCAACGCTACAAGGAGCGATTCCTCTACTGGTTTCAGACCTTGATGCGGGCCTTCCGTACGCAGCGCAGTTGCGAGGCTACTTACCGCCTCCTGCAGGAGGTAATTGCCAAGTACCTCACCCCTGCGGAGTTTGCTCTGATCCAGCCAATTTTGGAAACCAACCGCACCCTGCTAGGTCTTCCTTAGGCAGCCGTTTCCGGAGAGGGGGCCGCCTTGATCAGCTCCAGTTCCTCCGCCTGCAGGTGGGCGCTGAACTTGTTACCAAACTGCACCTGAAAGGGAAAGTTGGCGCTGACGGGACGACCATTCCAGTCCCGGATTACAGCTATTACTTCTCCCTCCATGCCCTTGAGGTCAAACGGTTGATTGCGATGTTCCGGGTGGTGATAGACAATCACGCTGGTGCGCACCCGTACTCGATCTCCCACCTTCATCCTTTGCCCTCCCGAAGAGGCAGACAATCGCAGGAATTCTCTGGGAGTACTCTACCTCAATTCCTAACAACAGCTGCAGAATGTGGAGAAATGTGTAGGGATCGGTGCAGTAGTTTGTCTTCTCTGGGATCCCGGAGCGACTAGGGTTTACTGGGGTCCTTCTGCGCTGTAAGCCTAGGAAGCCCCGCCGGCCCGTTAGCTTCTTCTTCCCTTCCCTGGTCCAGGGTAGTTGGGCAAAAGTAACCCCTGGGATGGAATTTTGCCCTGGTCATTGGCTTGACCTAGATGCCTGAAGAGTGATTCTTCACCTCCTGTCGGCGGCGATCGCCAATGCCACAGTCGCCGCAGCACTCGGGTCGCTTAAGATCATCCCAGTGAATGCAGGCGCGGCAGCCCTTGAGCATCTCCGGCCAGCGTTCTCGAATCAACAGTTGCCGCAGCCTTACTGCCTGCGACTCCGGAAAGGGAGTGTGAAATCTATCCATAGCCCTGCCCAGCTCTCCGTCTATGGTATAGGAGCAAATTAGATCCTTGGAGCCAGAAACATTGGTATAGTTTAAGGTTTGCATTTTTCTAATAGCTCAGCCTGGTCTAGCTCTATTGCTTTAGAAAAATTTTTGCAAGAATTAGAAAAGAATCCTCTCAGACTATTTAGAGCCTTTCTCTCCACTTAACACAAAGGTGGGATCCAGAGCCAGCAACAGCTGGGTGCGGCCTCGCGGTTCCAGACGGTTCACTGCTGCCTGGATAACTTCAACATGATGGGCTCCCACAGCTGCTAGGCCGGCGGAGAGGCCGTAGAGATCTTCCAGCGAGTTGGTGGTGGCCACGACGCGGCCGTTGGGTTTGAGATAGTGCCAAGCAACCTCCAGGATCTGGCGGAGGGGATGGCCTCCCTCAATGCAGATGCGATCGGGTGGGGGGGAAAGCTGATGCAGACACTCGGGGGCAGTACCTTGGATAACCCGCACATTGCGGAGGCCGAATTTCTCGCAGTTGCTCTCGATGAGGCTGACCACCTCGGCATCTCGTTCAATGGCAATTACGCAAGCCTGAGGGCAAAGCACGGCCGCCTCGATGGCAATGGTGCCTGTCCCGGCACCAATATCCCACAAGCAGTGGTCTTCCCCGAGGCGCAACTGGCTCAGCACCAGCACCCGCACCTCACGAGGGCTCATGGGGATCCCTGGGATCCGCTCAAAGGCAGAGTCTGGGATGCCGGGGGTGCGGTAGGGCCAAGGAAAAGGAATTGCCATTGCCAAAAGCCGGGGCCGGGAAGATAAACCTGCCCCTTAGCCTGGGGGATAAGGGGGTAGTCCACGACTCTTCTAGCTATCCCCCTCCCACCCCAAAGATCTCCCTCAAGCTAAGGCAGCCTGGGAAGCTGATGATCGGACTCGAACCGATGACCTGCTCATTACGAGTGAGCTGCTCTACCGACTGAGCTACATCAGCAAGGAAGGCTTTTACTCTACCTGGGGATTTTAGCGCATCCTGGCCTAACTTGGGATCCCCAGTACCCCAATCCCAAAGAGAGACCCAAGGTCAGCCAAGCCAGCCAATCCCCCGTGCGCGTGTAGAAGGTGACCTGAGATTGCCGCCTGACCTCTCCGCTGACCACCCCGCGCTGAAAAATCGGGCCCACCCGTTGCATTCGACCGGAGGGATCCACCACTAGATTGCCGCCGGTGTTGTTGACGAAGACCACGCTGCGCCGGTTTTCAACCGCCCGGAAAACCGAGAGCCGCCCGTGGAGCAGCGGCCAGTGGCTGTTGCCAAACCAGCTATCGTCCGAGATGACAATCAAGGACTCGGCTCCCGCGCGGGTCAGAGCTCGGCTGGGGGCAGGCAGAACGCTCTCCAGGCAGATCATCACCCCCAAAGGCCCAAACAGCTCTCCTCCCGCCAGTGGCCGATAGCCATCGGGGGAGGGCACGTAGCGCCCTGACTCAAAGTAGGGGAAGATCCACTGCTTGCCAAACCAATCCAGCACTTGGCCCCGGGCGTCAAAGAGGAGGGCGGTGTTGAAAAACCGTTGCTCCTCCTCCGGCAGGTGGGCTGTGCGGGGATCCGGCTCCGTGGCTCCCGTAATCAAGGCCCCTTCTGCAGGGAGGATGACCTGCATTGGCTCAATCACATAGGGTTGCAGGGGGGTGTTCAGTAATCGGGCCCGCAGGGCTCCTTCCGGCCAGATCACCAACTGCGCCCCCTCGGCCACCGCCTGGGCCGAAAGCTGATGCAGCTCCCGGTAGCGCTCGCTGCGGTAGTCCCAACTGCGATCCGCCTCCAGCCAGGCCACCTGCTGCACCGCCCCCACGCGAAAGCTGGGAGCCCCTTCCGCCGCCAAGGCATCAAAGTAGGCCAGCCGCAGGCTGCCGTAGGCTAGGACCAGCCCCCCTACACCTAAGCCGCAGACCAGCGTGGGCCAGATATCTGGGTTCTTGGCCCCCGAGCCAAGTGCCCCCCTTAAAGATCCCTCCGCCCGCCACTGGCGGCAGAGCTGCTCGGCCAGCTGCCAAACCACGCCGTTGACGAACACGGCAAAAAAGGTCACTCCCCAAATCCCAGTGAGATCGGCAATTTGGATCCCAAGGGGCCAGTCAAAGAGCAGGGATCCCCAATGAAAGGGGATCGGCCACCAGAGCAAGCCCAACAGCCCATCCAAGCCCGTCCAGACCGTGGCTAGGCCTAGGGGACGGGCCCAGGGGGGAAGTGGCTGGCTCAGCTGCAAACTTAAGACTGTGGCCGTTGTGAAAAACAGAGGGATCAGGGGGGCCACCACTGCTCCCCCCAGGATCTCCCAAGCGCTGAGCACCTGAAGGGAGAAGGGATCTACCCAGAAGGCGTACAGGCACACGCACAACCACAGGCCATAGGCCAAACGCCAGCGCCTCCACCCCTGTCGTTGTTCGCAAAGGTGAAACAGGGGCGCCAGCCCCAGCAGCGCTCCCGGAAACCAGTGCAGCCAGCGGTTGGGAGATCCCAAGCACAGCAGCAAAACGGTTAACCCCGCCAACCCTCGGGATCCTGGGTTTTGGCGAACCGGTGGGAGCAAATCCAGGTGTTGAGGCAGGGAGGGCAGCTCTAGGGCCATTGGCAATGCAGGAGAATCCCTTGGGTACTGGGGACAGCAGCAGGAGCCGACCTTGCTCGCCTCCCCTCATCTTCCCAGACCCTGCTGAAGCTTGCCAACTGTCCCAGCAGCCCTACTGCGGAGACCACCGCTGTTGCCAGGCCCGCATTTGCTCAATCTCTGCCTGCTGGGTGGTAACAATGGCTGTTGCCAGTTGTCGGATCTCGGGGCGCTTGGATTTTTCCAGGGCCTCCTGGGCCATGGCGAGAGCCCCCTCGTGGTGCTGAATCATAGCTTCCAGAAAGCGCAGGTCAAACTTGGGGTCAGCGGATCCCAGGTCGGTAGCCATGCGTGCGGCAGCAGCCATCTCCGGCGTCATCGCCATCTGGTGGCCCATCTCCTCATGCCACATGACGGGATTCTGGGGAGCTTGCGGATACCACTTCAGCCGCCAGCTTTGCATCTGCTTGATTTCTTGGCTCTGGGTGGCCAGGATCGCTTTGGCCAACTGACGAATTTCCCGCCGCCGGGACTTTTGCAGGGCCTCTTCCGCCATGAGCACGGCCCCTTCGTGGTGCAAAATCATGGCGTCGATAAAGCGCAGATCAAAAGAGTCATCTGCAGGGCCAAGGCTGAGCTGATGAGCTAGGTGGGCGGAGGGATCCCCCTTGTTGACCTCTGCCCTCAACTCCTCCTTGGCCAAGGGAGCCCCAAGGGCAAACCCGCTGGCCAGGAGAAGGCCCCAGATCCTCTTGCTCAACTGCATGCTCCTCTCTCCCGTAAGACGAACTTGAGGTCTCCAGCCCGCAGCTCAGGGTATAGGCTGGCTCTGGTTGTTGGATCCCAGCCCTCCCCGCTAGGGAGGGCTGGGGAGTTGTCCACTCAGGAGGTCGGCTTGGGGGCTAACAAGTACTCCCCTTGCAGCATGCGGGCGGCAGCGCTGAGCAGCTCCTCCTCCAGGTAGGGCTTGGTAAAGTAAGCAGTTGCTCCCAGCTCCCGGGCTGTCTGCCGGTGCCGTTCTGCCCCCCGCGAGGTAAGCATAGCTACCGGAATATGCTTGAGGTTGTTGTCTGCCCGTATGCGGGAGAGCAGCTCCAGGCCGTCCATGCGCGGCATCTCAATGTCGCAGAAGATGAGATCGCAGCGCAAGCCACCGCGAAGCTTTTCCCAGGCGTCCTGGCCGTCGCGGGCTTGCTCCACCCGGTAGCCCACCTTTTGGAAGGACATAGAGAGCAGCTCCCGCACCGCAATCGAGTCGTCCACAATGAGCACCGTGGTTTGATGGGTTTCCTCAGCCTGCGGCTCCTCGGCCCGACGGTCTAACCAGAGGCGGACGAGCTCGCGACGGCGGCCTTGGGCCATGTCCATCAGCTCCAGGACATCGGCAATTGGCAGCACGCGGCCATTGCCCAGCACCGTTGCCCCAGAAATGCCAGGAGGTTTGGGCACAGGCCCGCGCAGCTGCTTGATCACGATCTCCTGCTCCTCGACAAAGCTGTCCACCTGCAGGGCCAAGTACTGGCCAGCACTGTGGAGGACAACGATGGGCAGGATGCCCTCCTCTTGGGTAATGCTATAGACCTCCGAGCGGCTGCGGCTATGGCTACGGCTGTAGGACAACAAGCTGGAGAGGGGCTGGAAGGGAAGACGCTGATCCCGCCAGGGAATGGTGGGTCGCCCCTGCTCATCCAACTGCACCTCGTCGACGGGAACATCCAGCATCTCTTCGACCCCGTCGAGGGGGAAGGCAATCAGGGCCTTGTCGCTGACACACACCATCGCCTTGGAAATGCTCAGGGTGAGGGGGAGGCGAATGGTGAAGGTGGTACCCTTGCCGCGCACAGAATCCACCTGGATGCTGCCCCGCAGCTTGGTGATGTTGCGCCGCACCACATCTAAGCCAACCCCTCGCCCCGCCAGATCGTCCACTTCGCTGGCCTCACGGCTGCTAAAGCCGGGGTGGAAGAGAACGTTGAATACTTCGTCTTCGGTTGCCTGCTCCGACAGCAGCCCCAGCTTTTGCGCCTTGGCCTTGACTTTCTCCACCGGGATGCCAGCCCCGTCGTCAGAGACAACAAGGATGGCTTGGTTGCCCTGATAGAAGGCCCTGACTGTGATCTTGCCCTCTGGGGGCTTGCCCAAGCGGCGCCGCTCCTCAGGAGGCTCGATCCCGTGCACTAGGGCGTTGTTTACCAGGTGAGTCACCGGGTCGGAAAGCTCTTCCAGGATGGCTTTGTCGATGAGGGTGTCGCGGCCTTCCACCACCAGGCTGGCCTGCTTACCTGTTTTGAGGGAGAGGTCACGAACAGCCCGGGGCAGCCGGTCGGCAATTTGCGCAAAAGGCACCATGCGCGCCCGGTTCAGGCCCTCTTGCAGCTGGCTGGTGACCTGCCGGAATTGGCGGGTGATCTGCTCTGCCTCGTCCACCGCAAACTCGATGTCGGAGGAAGACTCGCGCACCCGCACAATGAGCTCGATGATCTCCTGCGCCAGGGCGTGGAAGGCCGTAAACTGGTCCATCTCCAGCTTGTCGAACTCCTGCCCTATGGAATGGCCCACTCTTGCACGGCTGGATCTCTCGCCGTTCCGGCCTAACTCCACTGTTACTGGGCTGCTGCGGCTGGAGAACAGCGCCGCTTCCAGTAACGAGCGGTCGTACTGATCCCGCATGCGCTGGCCCAGCTCCCCTAGCTGTTGCACCCGGGCCAGTAGGCTCTCGAGAAACTGGCGCAGGCGAGTTTGGTTTTGCTCTATGCTGTTGCGAATAACCACCAGCTCTCCCACCAAGTTGTTGATGAAGTCGAGGTGGCGCACCTCCACCCGCATCACAGGGGTGCTGAGGGCAGATCGCCGTGGGGTCGGTGGGGCTGGGGTAGCCGCTGTCGGGGGGGCGGCTGCTGCCGGAGCGGGGGGTGCCGGGGCAGTGGCGACAGCGGGGGGAGAAGGCGCCGGCGCTGCTGCCGAGGCCTGGGGGGCAACCTCGAGATCGCCCAGGAGGGATTCCAGTTGGGCTGCGAAATCGTCGGCGACCTCGCCACTTGCGGCTGCAGGGGATCCCACGAGGGGAGCAATGGCCTCTTCCAGCTCAGGGGTCACTGCTGGCTCGGCAACATCAAAGAGGGCGGCCAGATCGTCTAAGCTGGGGGCAGAAGAGACTTCTGAATCTTCTTCTGCTAAAGGCTGGATCTCTCCTTCAGCAACAGTTGCGCTCGGGGCAGCTGAGGGCTCATCCTCGGCAAATAGGCTTTCCAGTTGCCTGGCAAGCTCCTCCTCTAGTGGTTGCAGGGCGCTTGCCTGGTCTGCTACCTCTGGCAGAACCTCTGCAGCTAGGTGGCTTGCTGGTGGGGACTCTAAGTCAGGCAGTTCAGGGGGAAGGTCTTCCTGGGTGTCTGCTGCTTCAGCAAAGAAATGGCTCAGCTCCTCTAGGTCGACCTGGCCATCGCCATCGGTATCCATGGCTGATGCAGGTTCACTTCCCACCCTGCCCAGCTCTTCGGCCTCGGTCTCCGAGGCAAATAAAGCCTCGAGGCGGCTGAAAGCATCCTCAGGGAAGGAGGCCGTGGCTTCTGCAGAGGGCTCTTCTTCGGGGGCTGGGAACATCTGCTCCAGCAGCAGCTGGTCTTCTGCAGTCTCCCCTGTCTCGCTGGCAAAGAGCTCGGCCAGGCTTAGCTCAGCGGTGAAGTCCGGGGTTGCTGCAACCTCTAGCTCATCGCGGCTTTCAGACTGCTCAGCTGCCGCTTTAAAAGCTTCCGACCAGGCCAGATTTGGCTCCAGACTCTCCTCAGCAGGGGATCCCTCCTCCTCCGTCCCAAGCTCTACCTCGGGAGTCACCTCAAAGTTAGGCAAGGGAGACAGGTCTTGCCGGGGAAAACTCTCGACGGCCAGCTCCTCCAGCTCAAACGGGGTCTCTACGCCGCCACCTGTAGCCGCAAGGTCGGGGATGGCAGCAGAGCCCGTCTCCGCTGCCGCTTCACCTACTACTTCCGCAAATAGCGCTGCTAGATCTGCTTCCCCTCCCCCCTCTTCTAGGCTCAGCTCCTCGAACACTGCCGAGGAGAGCTCAGGGGAAGGAGGGATCAGCTCCGGCGGTGGCTCTTCAATACTCGATAGCTGCTCTGCGTTGGCAAACAGCTCCTCAAAGGCTGAGGAGGCTTCTGCTTCCAGGCCCAAAGGAGGAGCGTCGAAGTCGCCGGGGCTCAAGCCCAGCCCCTCCTGCGACCCCCCAAGCGCTGCTGCAGCTTCTTCCGGCGCAGCCCTGCCCTCTTGGGCAAGATCGGCGGCTACTTGCCAGTCTTCCTCTGGCAAAGCCTCGGTGGAGCTCTCCTCGCCTGCCAGTAGGCTCTCCGCCTCCTCGGCGTGCGGGGCTGCTGCGACAGGGGTTACCTCTTGGCCCCCGTCGAGGGCAGAGGGTTCTGCTGCCGGGGCAACCGTGCTCCCGACTTCGGAGAAGAGCGGCTCCGGCTCTCCAACGGGGCCCAGGTCGAAGGAGGTGGGGATCCCTGGCTCCTCAAGGGCCGGTGGCACAGGGCGGAAGGCCAACAACTCAGAGGAGGGCTGGATGGTATGCGCTGCTCCGCTGGCCAGAGCCTGGTGAGCCTGTTTCAAATCTCGCAGAACCGGCAGAGCCACCTGCCGTAAATCCTGGGCAGGATCCGCCAAAATCTCCCCAATCAGGCAAGTCAGGGCCCTCCAGCCGCCCAGCTCCACACCCTCCGCCTGCCCTACCTCCTGGAGGGATTGGGCCACCCTCTGCAAGGCAGGCCGCGTAGCTGGGTCGTCGGGCCGTTTGAACAGCTCCAGCATCTGGCGCAGCAGGGCCGGGATCCGCTGATGGATGACCTCTTCCAAGGGATCAGCGGGTGCAGGAGGCGCTGTCAGGCGGGCCAGTTGCTGTAATTCTGCAGAGGCGCTCACCTCCTCAGCCCTGCCTGCCAAGATAAGCTGCTGTCCCTGCTTCAAGTCCCGCAGGGCAACCAACGCCAACGTTCGCAGTTCGGCATTGGGGTTGCTCAGAGCTTGCTCGAAAGTTTCCGTCAGCTGTTGCCAGCCTCTTAGATGATGGGCCTGCCCTATCTGCTTGAGGACAGCATTTGCCTCCCGCAACTGCTCGCGTACGCCCGGCTGATCCCCCCGCTTGAACAGCTCCAACATCTGCCGCAACTGCCGCGGCACCACTTCCGCCATCTCCTGTTGGAGGCTACGACCTGTCGACCCGGGGGCACTAGCCGGAGCAGGAACAGAGGGCGGGCCTTCCCCAAGAAGACTCTGAATGTGCTTTCCAGCCTCCTGAAAGACCGGCTCTAGTCTTGCCAAAGTGGAGGCACTGAACTCCTGCGTGAGGCCCTGAGGACTCTGCAGCTCGTCCAACAGCGCTGCCAGACCATCAAAAACCTGCAGCAGCAGCGTTTCTAAATGCTGATCCACCGGCACCTCGCCCGGACGAGAGCGAAAGATGTTAAAAAAGTCTTCCAGGCGGTGGGCTGTTTGCTGAATGCTGGCAAGACCCAGCATGGCTGCTCCCCCTTTAATGGAGTGAGCAGCTCGAAATAGCTCATTGATCTGCTCGGGATTGCTAATCGTGTCCCGCAAGCTGAGGAGACCCTGCTCAATCGTGGCCAAGTGGTCGCGGGCCTCTTCGATGAAATAGTTGAGAATTCGCTTTTGCGCTTCTTCATCCATGGCAGGAGGCTCCTCCTACAGCCCATAGGTATCCATTAGTCATAGCAAAAGAACCCTTTCCTCTGCCCTGATTTCCTCTCCAACCGACAAGGGGGACTGGCTTGGGGCAGCAGGATCCCTACTCCCTAGAATGCCCTCGGAACAAGCAAGTTTACTCATTCATCTCCCACGCGGAAGCGACCCACAGAAGCTTGGAGCTCACGGGCAATGCTCACCAGCTGTTGAAGCGAGGCAGCCACCTTCTGCGCTTCCTCAGACGTCTCGTTGGCCGTCAGCGCCACTGACTGCATGAGATGGGCTACAGCGCGGGAGGTCTCTGTTTGTTGCACGGTAGCGTCAGAAATGGCTCGTACCAACCCATCGATCTGTTGGCTGACCTTGATGATCTCATCCAGACTGTTTTTGGCCTGCTCGGCCCGCCTTGTTCCCTCTATAACCACCTGCGTCCCCTCCTCCATGGCTGTCATGACGTTGCTGGTTTCCGACTGGATCTGCAGCACAATCTGCTCAATCTCTTTCGAAGCTTTGGCAGACCGGTCAGCCAGTTGTCGCACCTCGTCAGCCACGATGGCAAAGCCTCGTCCAGCCTCGCCGGCCCGAGCAGCCTCGATACTGGCATTGAGAGCAAGCAGGTTGGTGCGCGAGGCAATTTGTGAGATCAAAGCCACAATCTTGGAGATCTCCTGCGAGGATTCTGCCAAGCGTTTCACCTTGCGGGTTGTCTCTGCTGCCACTTCCCGAATTTCCAGGATGCTGGCCACCGTGCGATCCACTGCTTCTCCACCCCGGGCAGCTGCTTCTGTGGCCTGGGCAGTGACATTGGCTGCCTCGCGGGCGTTGTTGGCCACCTCCTGAATGGAGTTCGTCATTTCCTGGATGGAGTCAAGGAAGTTGGAAATCTCCTCCGCCTGGCGCAGGGCGTCGGCAGAAAGGTTGCGGGCAAAGTCCTCGCTCTGTAAAGCTGCCTCGTTGACAGCGGCGGCAGCCCGCTTCACTTGGATCACAATGTCCCGCAGGCTGCGGATGGTCAGGTTGAAAGAGTCAGCAACAGCGCCGAGGACATCGGCAGTGACCTCCGCCCGCACCGTCAAGTCCCCGCGGGCTGCCCCCTCCACATCATCCAGGAGGCGAATTACCTGCCGTTGCAAGTCTTCCTTGGCTTGGCCTTGCTCGGCAGCCCGCTGGCTTAGATCGGCAAAATGGGCCTCAAGGGCGGCGGCCATTTGGTTAAAGCTATTGGCCAAGCGCCCCAGATCGTCCTCTCCTCTCGCCTCTGCTCTTACGGAAAAATTCCCCTGGGCCAGGGCGGCGAAGTGGTTGGACAGCTCTTGGGCAGTGGAGTGAATGCGTTTGGCACTGCTAGCCGCCAGTACAGCCCCAACTCCTGCGCCGACAACTCCCCCTCCAATGACCCCCCCAATCCAGCGGGCTCCCCCATTGGCTGGGATCCCAAGGCCGATGACCAAGCCAGCAGCCAAACTCACAGCTCCTTGGATCAGCGCCAGCGTCAACTGATTGGCCGTCAGTCGGCTAGGCAGTTCCTGCCCGGATAGGCTAGGGAGAGGAACAGTGAGCGTAGGCAGGCTTGGTACCGTTTTACTCGTCTCTCCCGTCTTGCCCTCCTCGGGAGAAAAGGCCGCTGGCTCGCTGGGCTCCATGCCAGCCAGCTCGCGATCCAGACGGTCCAGCTCACCGAGCTCGAAAGAGGCGGAGGCAACGCTGGTCGTGTCTTCTTCAGGGGCAGGGATTGGCTCACTCATGGGAGCAGCCAATTCTGTTGGCAAGCTCTCCTCTAGGGATCCCCCCTCCTCTACCGCGAACGGGGGAAGTGAGAAACCCCTCTCGTCTGGAAAATCCGCATCGCTAGCCAATTGAGTAGTGGCCTCACTTTCCAGATCCTGCAGCTGTTGCTCGAATTCACTGAGGAAAGCAAAGTCGTCCTCGACGACTGGATCTGTCTGAGCCTCTCCTCGATCCCTCTCTCCCCTCGTCTGAGGAGTCGTAGGCAGGGGCTGAGAGAAACCCAACGAAGCTGCTGGCTCCATTGGGAGTGGCGCGGCAAAGCTGGGGCTTTCCCTGGCAAGGGGATCCGCCTCGAGTTCCCTCCTCTCCTCGACCACAAATTGGGAAAAGGGATCCGACTCCTCCGGTTGAGCAACAAACCCCTCCTGAAACTGCGGGAAAGGAGGAACATCCGCCAGCTCCGGTGCCATCTGCAACAGCTCCTCCAGGCCCCTGCGGGCTGCCTCTAGCTCCTCGGGATCGCTGGCCGTTTTGAGGATGCTATCATAGGTGTAACGGGCTTCCAGCAATTGCCCTGCCTGTTTCTGAGCTGAAGCCAGCAGCAACTTGACGGCCGTATCCTGGGGTTGAGCAGCGGCCACCTGGCTAAACAGCTGTACTGCCTCGGCGTAGTTCCCCTGCCAGAAAGCAGCCATCGCCTTGGCAAAGTCTCTCTGATTGTCTGCACTGGAAACCATAGTTCCTCCCTTTGCTACGGGGCTAGCTTCGTTGCTGCCTTAACCCAACTCCGCGGAACTCACCCCTTCAGAACCGAGAAGCAGGGCAGACGCCCCCAAGGATGCTCCCCTCCCCTTCCTAGGGGGCTTTCTCTTGACCAGCTCATAGCCCGGCTGCCCATCAACCCCAACGGTTAGATCTTAGGATGGCCGACGGATCCAAGAGCGGCAAGTGGGCTCCTGTTTCTGGCACTACCCATTCTCCCCGCAAGAAAGGAGCCAGCGACTCAGGCGCTTGGAGAACAGGCCGCACCAATTCAGTTTTCAGCCACTCCATGCCCACGATGGAGTCCACAGCCAACCCCATCACCAAATCCTGCTGATCCATCACAGCCACCACCGGCAGCTCAGTGCGGTCAAGATTCAGGGGTGGGCTGATCCCCAGGAATTGCCCCAAGTCGGCAACCCAGATGATTTCGCCCCGCAAATTTAGCGTGCCCAGCAGAACCGGCGCGACATTGGGCATGGGGGTAATTTTCTCAGGGCCAATGCTCATTACCTCCACAACCGATACTGCTGGCAGGGCAAATTCTTCGCCGGTGACAAGCTTGACTTTCAGGAATAGCTCCCCTTCAGGAGCCTCGATTTCTCGCAATTCTTGGGTTTCATCCCCTATCAATAAGTCCAGATCCCCAACCATGATGCTCCCCCATAGGGATGGTCTTCTGGAGAGGTTGCCCAGGGCCTAGAGTCCTCTTGGGCTCTGCTGGAAGGCCCAGAAGCGGGATGGGCGGTCCCTAGCCTCTCAGTAATTGCTTAATCGTACCCACCAGTTCCTGGGGCTGAAAAGGTTTGGCGATGTAGGCATCTGCTCCCTGGCGGAGCCCCCAGTAGCGGTCAGCTTCTTCACCTTTGGAAGAACACATAACAATTGGAGTGTTCTGAGTAAGCGGGTCAGACTTGAGAAGACGGCACACCTCGTAGCCGTTCATACGGGGCATGACAATGTCCAGCACAATCAGGTCGGGCTTGTTCTGCTTCACTGCCTCTACGGCTTCCACTCCATCTCCCACCGTCATTACCTCGAAGCCGTTTTCCTGCAGCAGCTTACTGATCATCTCCCTCTGGGACTGGCTATCTTCTACCACCAAAATGCGACTCATCTTTGGCTGTCCTCCTTGATCCCTTGCAACTGCTGTTTAAGGTTAGCCAGGAGCTCTTGGCGCTTGAAAGGTTTGGTTACTCAGGCAGCTCCCGAATGGCACCTGGCCCACTTGATTTCAATGGTGGGGCCCAAACTTGGTGCTTTTAGCTATTCCTGCATGGCCTCCGGGTACACCAGCCTTTTGCCCATTGCCTGCACCTCCACAGCTGTTGGCTTGTTGCAACTAAGGCTTCTTGCCCAGCTCTATGGCTCTGGACCAGCCCTACTAGTGCTCTATTGTTTTGGTGCAGCCCTCCTCTGTCTAGCACTTCACCTCTAGTTTGGCTGTTCCAACGCCTATTCGCCGCTGCTCCCTTTGGGGGGTGGCCCCACGTAGGATTCGACGACGGTCAACAACTCCTTTTCAGAAAAGGGCTTGCCCAGAAACTCGTTAGCGCCGGCCATGCGGGCCTTAATTCGGTCGGCAAAACCATCCTTGCCAGTAAGCATAACGATGGGGGTTTCACGGAACTGGCTGGACTTGCGCAACATGGCGCACAGCTCATACCCATCCAGCTTGGGCATGGCCACATCGCAGAGAATCATGTCAGGGTTGAGGAGAAACGCTTGTCCCAGGGCCTTGAGGGGATTGCCAATGGTAGTGACCTGGTAGCCCTTGTTTTGCAGGATGAACTCTACGGTTTTCTGGATGGCCATGGAATCGTCGATGCAGAGGATGTGGGCAGGCCTGTCGCTGGGCTTGAGGGGACGGCTGGGCTGGGGATTGGCAGGGGAGACAGGCTCTGACAAGTGAATTGCCCCCTGCTGCACATAGGGATAGAGAGCTTTGGCCACTGCCAAGGTATCTCGGCCCAGGTAGCGACTCATCTGGCGAATGCTGGTTTTGCCGTTGGACCACTCGCTCAGGGCTCTGAAGACGGGAGCAGGCAGGGTTTGCTGGAGCGGTAGGGGATTGACGATGGTGGGGGCTTGGTTGGGGGCTTGGATGTAGGGGTACAGCTTCTTCCACTCCTGCACTTGCGTCACCATCTCGGTGAGCAGGGGAGTGACAGGGAAGGTGGTTAATTGCGGAGCCAGGGGAGGGCCGGCCTCGAAAATGAAGGAGCCATGGTGGAGGCTGAGCAGATCAAAGAGGACTTCCCGCACCATGCCCAGCAAGATTTGCTTGCCCTGGTTGGGGTTGAGCTTGTGGTTTTCCAGCAAAGACCAGAGGCGGCTATACTCGGGGGCATTGACTGCTGCTTTGGGAGGCATCTGAACTTCGTCTAAGGCGGCTTCGAGCTTGAAGCGGTGCAGGTAGTCTCTGAGACGGGCAATGTTGCCTTCGCCTTCAGAGGCGTAGATGATCCGCCCATTTAGGAAGAAGACAAACCAGTAAACCGAGGGGCCGGCCTCTACGAAAAGCTCACCGGTGCGCTGGCCCAGCTCAATGAGCTGAAGGATACTGCGGATATCGATTTCTTGTAACCTTCCCTGCATGGGATTCCTGCCTGCAGTCCAGCAAGATACGACCATTATGACGCTAGCTTTCTTGCTGCTATCCCACAAGGGGAGCTTTTTGGGGATTCTTTGGGATTCCCCGCGCTCTCCAGTTGGAACTGGCTGGAAGTGGCTCCAGGGATCCCTTTTCAGCAACCAAAGGACTCCCCTCCGGCTTGAAAGCAAGCCAATGGATCCGCACAGGCGGCTCTCCCTAGAGCAGAATGGAGGGAGAGCCTCCCCTGAAACTTAGTTGTTGCAAAAGCAATGCTGCTCATTTTCACCACTTGGGTGCTGGGCCCACTGCTGGCGCTCTACACCGTCTTGTTTGTATTGCGCATTTTCCTGTCCTGGTATCCGCAGCTGGATACTTCCCGCTTACCCTACTCCCTGGTGGTTAGCCTGACGGAGTTTTTGTTGCGCCCGACACGCCGCCTAATCCCGCCTTTGGGAGGGGTGGACCTGGCGCCTGTGGTGTGGGTGGGCCTGGTTACCCTGTTGCGGGAGCTGTTGCTGGGACAGCAGGGCCTGCTGACTCTGGCCCTGCACCAGGCCTTCTAGGGCCTCTGGAAGAGAGGAATCCCGCTCTGGAAAAGTTGTTGGCCATTGGCCCCTTCTTGGATCTCCTCCTGGACCTGCCTCAGGTGCCGGATTAGCTCGGGCACCACCTGGTAGAGATCCCCGACGATGCCATAGTGGGCAAACTTAAAGATGGGGGCAGAGCTGTCTTTGTTGATGGCGATAATGGTCTGAGACTTGTCCATACCAACCCGGTGCTGGATGGCTCCCGAAATGCCGCAGGCAATATAGAGCTGGGGACGGACAGTCTTTCCAGTTTGGCCCACCTGGTGGGCATAGGGGATCCAGCCGGCATCCACCGCCTTGCGGGAGGAGCCAACGGCGCTGTTGGGGAAACAGGCGGCCAGCTCCCTTATTAGCTCAAAGCCCTCGGCGCATCCCAGGCCGTAGCCGCCTGCAACGATGACCTTAGCCCGGCTGAGATCCACCGCCTGGGAGAGGTTGCGCACCGTTTCCACAATTTGCAGCTGGAGATCCTCCGGCTCCAAGTTGACGGGCACTGGGATCACCTCCCCTTTTCGGGATCCGTCCCAGGGCAAGGGCAGCATCACGCCAGGGCGCACCGTGGCCATTTGCGGCTTTTTCCAGGGGCCGAGGATGCGGGCCTTGAGGGACTCGCCAAAGCTGGGCCGAATGGCGTATAGGCAGTCGGGGAAGAAACCGGACTTGCTGGGATCGCGGCTGTTGGTGTACTCGAAGGGACCAATGTCAAGCTCAGTGCAATCAGCGGTCAAGCCTGTTTCCAGGTGGGCCGCCAAACGGGGGGCCAGGTCTCGGCCCGTAGTGGTGGCGCCAAATAGCAGGATGTGGGGCGGCTGAGGCCAGCTTTTGATGAGATCCAGGATGACGCGGCGGTAAGGCAGAGTGCGGTATTGGGCCAACTCTGGGTGATCGGCAATGAAGACTTGGTCCGCCCCATGGCCAATGAGGAGCGGGGGCAGATGGGCAATCCTGTGCCCTAGGACAAGGGCGCTCAGGATCCCTCCTAGCTTGTCAGCCAGCCGTCGCCCTGCTCCTAGCAGCTCCAGCCCAATGGGCTGCAACTCCCCGTCTAGCTGCTCGGCGAAGACCACTACCCGCTTACTCTCCATAAGGTGGGACTCCTCTTAAGAGTGGGAAGCTAAGAGGTTAGGGTGTAGCGGAACAAGTCAACCGCTTGGGTGAGTTGTTGCACCAGTTGGGGCACCGGCTGTCCCTGAAAGACCTGACAATTGCCGCCCATTTCCCCTACTTTTTCAGTAGCGGCCACAATGGTTGGGGATCCCTTGAGACCACACCGCTCTGGATCGGCTCCTACGTCGTCTAGGCTAAGAATCTGGATAACCTCGGCCCGCGCTGCCTCATCCCGCAGGAGCTGCTGCACCCGACGCATGCCACGCAGGGTGGGGTAGGCTAAACGCCGCGCTGTGTTGGCCACCGTCACCAAAACCGGCAGGGGCACCCTCACCGTCTGGGATCCCCCCTCAATGGCCCGCCGCGCCACCAAGATTCCCTCCTGGATCTCGAAAGCCTCACAATAGGTAACCTGAGGGATCCCCAGCCGCTCCGCCAGCTGGGGCCCCACCTGGGCTGTATCCCCGTCGGTGGTCTGCAGCCCGCAGAAGAGGATATCAGGCTGGCCCGCATAGCGAACTGTCTGGGCCAGAGTGTAGGCAGTGGCTAAAGTGTCCGAAGCAGCCAGGCGGCGATCGGTTATTAAAATGCCCCGATCCACGCCGTGGGCAATGGCCTCGTAGAGCACCTCGATGGCCGGCGGTGGCCCCATGGTAATTGCCGTTACTCGGGCTCCGTGCTGTCGCTTGGTCTGTAGAGCTGCTTCCAGGGCATAGCGATCAAAGGGGTTTAACATCCGTTTGGCCCTGGTCCGGTCAATGGTGCCGTCACTGTTGATGCCGGTTTTGCTGTTAGGGTCGGGAACTTGCTTAATCAAAACAAAGGCTTCCAAGGGCAGCCGCTCCCTACGAACTTCCTCCAAGGTAGAAGGGATCTCCTACCCCACAACACTTATTTGGCTTTTTTTTGGGATCAATCCCGGGTTTAAGTTAGCTGTGATTCGCTGTTGCCGTTGATCTCTTGGCTCCCTCTCCAAGCTTGCCAGAGAGGCCTCCCTTGTAAGCCAATAGAGCGAAATCTCCAAGCCACCAATTTGTAGAGGACGGCTTCTTGGTCCTCAAGTTTCTTATCTCCAAGTAAAGTGCTGTTGGTTGCAGTTAAGATTAAGCAGCAACGGACTTCATGCCACCAACCTAGCAGCGTTTAACGGGGGAGGGGACTTTGCCAAAATAGCGGGGTTAATCTTTACCCCTTGGAGCTCCGGCTCTGTCATCCCCCCAGCCCACAGGCTGGCCGAGGTAAACAATTATGTAAAATCAAGACACCCGTCGGTGCCAAGTTGAGCTTTTGCAGAGTGTTTTGCTACCCTCACCATGGTCACTCAACCTCTATCGACCTCGCTAATTCGCTTTCTCGCCGCTGCCGTGGCCGAAAGTATTCAACGGGCAGCAGCAGCAGGGCAACTGGGATCCCTGACTCCTGAGCAGGCGGCTGGCGTGGTGCCAGTTGTCCAGATCCCGAGCGATCCTCGCTATGGCGATTACGCCTGTCCCACTCCCTTGGGGATGTCCAAGCTCTGTCGCCTGGCGCCGACTCAGATTGCGCAAACCCTGCAAAAACACTTGGATTTGCCGGATATTGAAACAGAGGTGGCGGGGGGAGGGTATCTCAACTTCCGGCTGGGAGATCCCTTTTTGGCCGAGCGATTGCAAGAGTTGTTGAGCTTAGGGGAAGACTTCGGAAAGACAGCCACTCCCCATCCTGAGCGCATCTTGCTGGAATATGTTTCCGCCAACCCCACAGGGCCGCTGCACGTGGGGCATGGGCGCTGGGCTGCAGTTGGCTCCACCCTGGCTAACCTGCTGCGCTGGACAGGACACCAGGTGGAGCGGGAGTTCTACATCAACGATGCCGGCAATCAGATGCGCCTCTTAGGTCAGTCCCTGGAGGTGCGAGTGCGGCAACTCCAGGGCGAAGAGGTAGTCTTGCCAGAAGATGGCTATCACGGCAGTTACTTGATCGACATTGCCCGGCGGCTGCTGGAGCAAGTGCAGGCCGGGATCCGCCCTCTGCCCGCTAGCTTGGAGGAAT
Organism: Synechococcus sp. OH30; assembly: GCF_047462175.1. Taxonomy (NCBI): domain Bacteria; kingdom Bacillati; phylum Cyanobacteriota; class Cyanophyceae; order Synechococcales; family Synechococcaceae; genus Synechococcus; species Synechococcus sp. OH30. The sequence continues at coordinate 43,809 of NZ_JANSIP010000010.1, forward strand.
ACACGGAGTTTGCCTATAGGGAAATCCTGGCCTGGCAAAAACAGACTCTGCAACAGTTGCGCACCGAGTTCGATCATTGGTTTAGCGAGCGCCGCCTGCACACCCCCGATCCCCAAACAGGCCTCAGCGCAATCCAGCAGGCCTTGCAAGAGCTGCAAGAGCGCGGTTTTCTCTACAAGGCTAAAGCGCCGCGAGGTGAGGATCCCAAGCCAGAGGCCGAAGAGGCCGTTTACTTCAAAACCCAAGAATTTGGCGACGACAAGGATCGGGTCGTACAGAAGGCCGATGGCTCCTTTACCTACCTAGCTGCTGATATTGCCTACCACCGCGACAAAGTGCAGCGGGGCTACCAGCGGCTGATCAATATCCTTGGGTCGGATCACCATGGCTATATTGCTCGCTTAAGGGCAGCGGTGGCGGCCTTCAACCCAGAGGTGAAGTTGGAAATCCTCATTGGCCAATTCGTCAAGTTGTTTAAAGCTGACCCAGAAACTGGCCAGAAAGTGGAAGTGCGCATGTCCAAGCGCACCGGCAACTTTGTTTCGCTAAACGACCTCATCGAGGATCCAGAAATTGGCGTGGGGGTCGATGCAGCGCGCTGGTTTCTGCTCAGCAATAGCATGGACAGCCCCATCAACTTTGATTTGGATTTGGCTGTCCAGCAAACTTTCGATAACCCGGTGGTTTATGTCCACTACAGCCACGCTCGCTGCTGTACCCTGTTGCGACGGCTACAGGAAGAAGAAAAGGTGGAGCTAACCAACACCGTTACTTTAACTGAGGACAAAAAACTGCCTTACAAAGAAACCGAAGAACGGGCTCTGCTGCTGCGCCTTTTGGCCCTGCCAGATGAACTGATTGCCGCTGCCGAAGAACGCGCCCCCCACAAAATCATTCGCTACGCAGAAGCCCTTGCTGCCGATTTCAACAAGTTTTACGACAACTGCCGCATCATACCCCTCTTGAAAGAGGATCCCTTCTTGGCGCAGGCTCGCATCCAACTGGTACAGGCTACGCGGCAGGTTTTGTTTAACGTGCTTACCGGTATCCTCGGCCTTAGCGCCCCTGAGTCCATGTAAAACCTCCGCCTGGCTCCGACTCCAGCCATGGCCTGTTCCTACCCAAGGTTTAGGTAGAGGCAAAAAAAGGGATCCCCCGAGGGGATCCCTTTAGTTGCCCCAGCTCGGCAGTTAGCCGGACAAGGAAGCCGTCGAGGCAATGAGGAAAGCTGCGTAGGTTAGCACGTACCCCACCGTGAAGTGTGCTAGACCTACCAAGCGCCCCTGCACAATGGACAGGGCCACTGGCTTATCCTTCCACCGGATCAAGTTGGCCAGGGGGGTGCGCTCGTGCGCCCATACTAGCGTCTCGATCAGCTCTTGCCAGTAGCCGCGCCAGGAGATGAGGAACATGAACCCCGTAGCCCACACCAGGTGGCCGAACAGGAACATCCAGGCCCAAACCGCCAGGTTGTTCATGCCGTAGGGGTTGTAGCCGTTGATCAACTGGGCAGAGTTGGCCCAGAGGTAGTCCCGCAGCCAGCCCATCAGGTAGGTGGAGTTCTCGTTGAACTGGGCAACGTTGCCGCTCCAGATCGCCAGGTGCTTCCAGTGCCAGTAGAAGGTGACCCAGCCAATGGTGTTCAGCATCCAGAACATGGCCAGGTAGAAAGCATCCCAGGCAGAGATGTCGCAGGTGCCGCCCCGACCCGGGCCATCACAGGGGAAGCTATAGCCGAAGTCTTTTTTATCCGGCATTAGCTTGGAGCCGCGGGCATCCAACGCCCCTTTGACCAGGATCAAGGTAGTGGTGTGCAGGCCCAGGGCAATGGCATGGTGCACCAGGAAGTCACCAGGACCAATGGGCAGGAAGAGGAACCCATTGGGATCGTTGATGGCTTGCAGCCAGCCCGGTAGCCACACATTGCCGTAGTTGGGCCAAGCTGTAGAGGCAATGCTGTTGGGATCGGACAACAGCACATTCATGCCGTAGAGCATCTTGCCGTGGGAAGCTTGAATGAACTGAGCAAACACTGGCTCAATTAGGATCTGCTTCTCCGGCGTGCCGAAGGCTTGCATGACATCGTTGTGGACGTACAGCCCCAGCGTGTGGAAGCCCAAGAACAGCGATACCCAGCTCAGGTGGGAAATGATCGCCTCCTTGTGATCCAGCACCCGCGCCAGCACGTTGTTCTTGTTGGCTTCGGGATCGTAGTCCCGCACCAGGAAGATGGCCCCATGGGCAAAAGCCCCCACCATCAAGAATCCAGCAATGTACTGGTGATGGGTGTAGAGAGCCGCCTCCGTGGTGTGATCCATGGACATGAACACGTAGGGGTTGAGGGCGTACATGTGCTGCGCTACCAGCGAGGTCACCACCCCCAAGCAGGCCAGCGCCAACGCCAACTGGAAGTGCAGGGAGTTGTTGACTGTGTCGTAGAGGCCCTTGTGCCCTTCGCCCAGCAAGCCCCCGAAGGGCGTACCCTTGGGCGGGTTGTGGGCACCCAGGATCTCGCGGATACTGTGACCGATGCCCCAGTTGGTGCGGTACATGTGGCCCGCCACGATGAAGATTACGGCAATGGCCAGGTGGTGGTGGGCCATGTCTGTCAGCCACAGGGACTGGGTGTTGGGGTTGAAGCCGCCCAAGAAGGTGAGGATAGCTGTGCCTGCCCCTTCTGCCGTGCCCCAGACGTGGTTAGCCGTATCTGGGTTCTGGGCATACACCCCCCAGTTAAGGGTAAAGAAGGGCTTCAGTCCTGCCGGGTGGGGCAGCGTAGTTAGGAAGTTGTCCCAGCCCACGTGTTGCCCCCGCGATTCGGGGATGGCCACATGGATGAGGTGGCCTGCCCAGGCTAGCGAGCTGACCCCAAACAAGCCGGCCAGGTGGTGGTTGAGGCGGGCCTCAGCATTCTTAAACCAGCTCAGGCTGGGCCGGAAGCGGGGCTGCAGGTGCAGCCAACCGGCAAACAGGAACACCGCCGCCAACAACAACAGGCCGATGGCACCAATGTAGAGATCGCCGTTGGTGCGCAGGCCAATCGTGTTGAACCAGTAGTAGAGGCCGGAGTAGGCTGCGTTGACAGGGCCGCTGCTGCCGGGTTGGGTGAAGGCTTCCACCGCCGCCTTGCCGAATTGGGGATCCCAAATGGCGTGGGCAATGGGGGTGACGCCGGTGGGGTTGGCCACCCACTGCTCATAGTTGCCCTGCCAAGCGATGTGGAAGACGTTGCCCGAGGCCCACAGGAAGATGATTGCCAGATGGCCGAAGTGGGTGGCAAACAGCTTTTGGTAAAGCCGCTCCTCCGTCATGCCATCGTGGGTCTCAAAGTCGTGGGCAGTGGCAATGCCATACCACAGCCGTCGAGTGGTGGGATCGCTAGCCAGGTCTTGGCTGAATTGCGGAAAACGAGTTGCAGTTGTCATGATTTTCTCTTCCTCCTTGCCTTAGCCGAGTGCGGCAAACCGTGCCAGGAAGAACGCCCACGTGGTGACGATTCCGCCCAGCAGGTAGTGGGCCACACCGACCGCCCGCCCTTGAATAATGCTCAGGGCACGGGGTTGAATGGCCGGAGCGACTTTCAGCTTGTTGTGGGCCCAAACAATCGACTCAATGAGCTCCTGCCAGTAGCCGCGACCGCTGAACAGGAACATCAAGCTGAAGGCCCAGATGAAGTGGGCGCCCAAGAAGAGCAGCCCATAGGCCGACAGCGCCGAGCCGTAGGAGTTGATCACCTGCACCGATTGCGCCCACAGGAAGTCCCGCAACCAGCCGTTAATGTTGATGGCGCTGGCTGCAAAGTTGCCGCCCGTGAGGTGCTCAATCGTGCCGTCCGGGTTGACAGTGCCCCAGATGTCACTCTGCATCTTCCAGCTGAAGTGGAAGATCACAATTGAAATGGCGTTGTACATCCAGAACAGCCCCAGGAAGACGTGATCCCAGCCGGAGACCTGGCAGGTGCCGCCGCGGCCTGGCCCGTCGCAGGGGAAGCGGAAGCCCAGCTTGGCCTTGTCCGGGATCAGGCGGGAAGAGCGGGCAAAGAGCACTCCCTTGAGCAGGATCAGCACCGTGATGTGGATGGTCATGGCGTGGATGTGGTGCACCATGAAGTCCGCCGTGCCTAACACCATCGGCATCATGGACACCTTGCCGCCCACGGCCACCACGTCGCCGCCGAAGATGGGGCTTACCGAAGCGCCCACGTAGGGAGCAGTGCTGGCGATGGCCTTGGTGTGCAGGGATTGAATCCACTGGGCAAAAATGGGCTGCAGTTGAATGCCGGTGTCCGAGAACATGTCCTGCGGACGGCCCAGCGCCTGCATGGTGTCGTTGTGGACGTAGAAGCCGAAGGCGTGGAAGCCCAGGAACAGACACACCCAGTTCAGGTGGCTGATGATGGCGTCGCGGTGGCGGATTACCCGATCCAGCACGTTGTTGCGGTTCACCGCCGGGTCATAGTCCCGCACCATGTAGATGGCCCCGTGGGCAGCGCCGCCAACAATGAACAGCCCCCCTATCCACATGTGGTGGGTAAAGAGGGAGATCTGCGTAGCGTAGTCGATGCCCATGTAGGGGTAGGGGTTCATGGCGTACATGTGCTGGGCCACGATGATGCTCAGGGATCCCACCATGGCCAGGTTGATGGCCAGTTGGGCGTGCCAGGAGCTGGTCAGCACTTCGTAGAGACCCTTGTGGCCTTCGCCGGTGAAGGGGCCCTTGTGGGCTTCCAGGATCTCTTTAATGGAGTGGCCGATGCCCCAGTTGGTGCGGTACATGTGGCCCGCCACGATAAAGAGCACCGCAATGGCCAGGTGGTGGTGGGCCTGATCCGTCAGCCAGAGGGCGCCGGTTTGCGGATCCAAGCCCCCCTTGAAGGTGAGGAACTCCGCGTACTTGCCCCAGTCCAACGTAAAGAAAGGCACCACCCCGCTGAAGAAGCCCCAATCCACACTGGGGAACATCTCCTTCATCAGGGCCGGCTTGAGGATGAACTCGTGGGGCAGAGGGATCTGAGCCGCCGGCACCCCCGCGTCCAACATCTTGTTGATGGGGATGGCCACATGAATTTGGTGACCGGCCCAAGCCAAGGAACCCAGCCCCAGCAGGCCCGCCAGGTGGTGGTTGAGCATCGACTCCACGTTCTGGAACCACTCCAGCTTGGGAGCCCGCTTGTGGTAGTGGAACCAGCCGGCAAACAGGCAGAGGCCAGCCATCACCAAGCCCCCAATAGCGGTGCAGAGGAGTTGAAACTCATTGGTGATGCCGGCAGCCCGCCAGAGGTGGAATAGGCCCGACGTGATGCGGATCCCTTCAAAGCCGCCGCCCACATCGCCATTGAGGATCTCCTGGCCAAAAATGGGCCAGACCACTTGGGCACTGGGTTTGACATTGATGGGATCAGCCAGCCAAGCGGAGTAGTTGGAAAACTGAGCGCCGTGGTAGTACATGCCGCTCAGCCAGACGAAGACCACCGCTAGGTGGCCAAAGTGCGCAGAAAAGATCTTGCGAGAGACGTCTTCTAAGTCGCTGGTGTGACTGTCGAAGTCATGAGCAAGAGCATGCAGGTTCCAGATCCAGGTCGTGGTCTTGGGCCCCCGCGCCAGGCTGCGATCAAAGTGCCCTGGCTTGGCCCATTTCTCAAACGAGGTGGGAACTGGATCAATATCAACCGCAACCTTGACTTTTGGCTCTCGCTCCTTGGGTGTAGTTGTCATCAAGAACTCCTCTCTTGCAACCAGGAACGAAGCACTCCCGCCCCGGCAAAATTAGGTATTTTCCCAGGGCGGGACTTACCTGGCATTATAGGTCAGCCTTTGGGAGCCCCCCGTTGCTTCACAATAATTAAACCTAGGGATCCCCTGCCTCACTGGAATTACGGCAAGCTGGGGATCCCTTCCTCAATCACGGTTGTAACTGTAACGAACTTGCAGCTCACCCAAAAACGCAGCGCGGAAGCCCTGGAGAAGAAGTGCCGCTTGCAAGCAACTCCGATGGGGGTCTGCAAGCTCGCTTCCACCGCAGGGTAGGAGGTTCCCCACCAACCGCCAGGTTGCACCAGAGAGAGCAGGTTGCTCCAAGCACTACCCTGAGTTTAGGGAGCTGCCACCGCAGAGCTGCCCGAGCACTGTTAAGGCCGGCAACGCGCAGATTTTCTCCTGCTGCTTGGGCTAGCGGCAGCTGTCTGCCAAGGCAGGGGGGCGGCGTTCTACCCTTTGCGGCAGGGGAAAGTGCTCTGAGTCTCCCCGCCGGTGCTGGGGAAGAGGCCAAGGCTTGCCCCCTGCAGGGCTACGTTGGCGCCGGCGGGACGCAGTCCTTGGAGTCCCTGGCTACTGCTTTGCGGAAGCCAGCTATACCTGTGGGGTAGATAGAAGAACTGGCCAGGATTGGCTATCCGGTCTTGGTAGCTAGCCCAGCGAAGGCCGTTTCGCTCCTTAAGCTAATCGCAGTCTGGCCGCAGAAGGGCAGCGCCTACCCCAGTAGCATAAAGAAATTGCGGGGCAGGGATCCTCAGGTGGTCAGCAAGATACGTCTGCTAAACTGTGGACAATTTGCCGGCAGGCTCTGGCGATGACCCCTCCCACCTGCACGTTTTTGCATTTGGCTGACGTGCATCTAGGCTGTGACCGCTACGACAGTCCGGAGCGCAGCAAAGATTTTTTCTTTGCCTTTCAGGACGTAGTGCGTCGCCATGCCATTCAAAAGCGGGTAGACTTTGTCCTCATTGCCGGGGATCTGTTTGAGCATCGACAAATTCAGCCTGGGGTCCTCAACCAAGCCCAGCTGGTCTTGCGGGAGCTGAAGCGGGCTGGGATCCCTGTCTTAGCCATCGAGGGCAACCATGACAGCCGCCCTTATGGCGTCAAAACCAGTTGGCTGCGCTACCTAGCTGAGCACGGGGAGTTGATCCTACTGGAGCCGGAAGCAGGAGAGGAAGGCCTGAAGTTGCGCCCCTGGGCAGGGGGACAGGGAGGCTACATAGATCTCCCCTGTGGAGTGCGGGTCATTGGCTCTCAGTGGTATGGCTCGGCAGCTCCCAAGTCCATCGAGCAGTTGGCGGCAGCCATTCGCCAGCTGCCCCCTGGCCCTGAGCGGGTGGTGTTAATGTTCCACCACGGACTGGAAGGCCAAATTGCCCGCTACCAAGGCGCCTTGCGCTACCGGGATCTCCTGCCCCTGCGGGAGGCGGGGGTAGGCTATCTAGCCTTGGGACATATCCACAAAAGCTATGCAGAAGAAGGCTGGATCTTCAATCCAGGATCCCTGGAGGCCACCAGCACTGCCGAATGGGAGCTTTCGCGGGGGGCCTATTGCGTCCAGTGGGGAGAGGGACCACCCCGGGCTGAGTTGGTGCAGGATTACTACCAAAGACCCTGCCGACGACTCTATCTCGAAGCGAAGGGCCGAGAAACGCCTGCCGAAATTGCTGCAGCAGCCCTTGCTATAGCTAGGGAAGTTGGGCCACCAGGCAGCGGGCCGGAGCCAGTGGTGGAGTTGCGGCTGGTGGGCCAGGTGGGCTTTGCCAAGCACGAGCTGGATAGCCGAGTCCTGCAACGGCAAATTCAGCAGCTTACCGGTGCCCTAGTCGTCCTCTTTCGTTTTGAGGCCACTTCTCTTGAGATTGGCTCGGCCACTCTTTCTTTTGAAGAAGAGGAGCAAAGGCTTCAAATTGAAGAGAAGGTCTACAGGGACCTGCTGAGCAGCCACGCCCACTACCGGAAACGCAGTAAAGAGCTGGCACAGCTACTTTTGGATCTCAAAGAAAGAGTGTTGGAGGGCCAAAGCGAGGCAGAGATCTACGCCCACCTGAGCAGCGCCTTTGTAGGGGAAGAAGACTGACCATGCGGATCCTTTCAGTAGCTCTCCAGAACTTTAAATCCTACGAGGAAGCTGTCTTTGAGTTTGAACCTGGTATCAACGCTATTTGTGGAGAAAATGGAGCTGGAAAAACCAGCATCCTGGAAGCTATTGCTTGGGTTCTGTTTGACTACTGTCCCTACAACCAAGAAGAGCTGATTCGCACAGGTGCCAACGATGCGGCGGTTACCGTACAGTTTGTCTCGAAATGGGATCAGCGCACCTACACTGTCCGCCGCAGTGTAACCCAGGGGTATCGCCTCTTCGATCCCCAGCTCAAGCAGCGCCTAGACTACGAGCGTAAAACAGATGTACTGGCTTGGCTGAGGCAACATTTGGGAGTACCTGCCGGTACAGATTTAGCGCGCCTGTTTGCTACAATTATTGGTGTTCCCCAGGGCACCTTTACAGCAGACTTCCTCAAAACCAGCAAAGAAAGAAAGGAAGTCTTTGACCGTATCTTAAAGGTAGAAGAATATCAGCAAGTTGCCAAGGATCTGCAAGCAGTTGAAAAATACAGTGAGGCGCAAGTTCAAGCTATCAAGTATCGAATTGAGCTGCTTCACCAGCAGCTACAAGACTGGGATCTATTGCAAGAAGAGCAGAAAAAGATCGAGCAAGAGCTAGGCTACTGGCAGGAGAATATAAATCAATGCACTCGCACTCTGAGTGAAACTAGGCAGAAAGTTGAGCAACTGGAGGAACTGCTTGAGCAAATCCAAACACTTGAACGGCAAATTGCCCAGCTGGAACAAAAGAGATTGCTTCTAGACCTATCCCTTGAGCAAGCAGAAAAGCTATGGGAAGAAGCTAAGCAAGCTCAGGCAGAGCAAGAGCAATCTCGAGCAGGAGCGCAGCGCTTCCTGGCTATAGAAGCCCATCTGCAAGAGTTGGAAAAGCAACAGCAGCAGCGCTTGGAGTGGCTAAGAAAGCGAGAGAACCTACTTTTGCAAAAGCAAAACATTGAAAATCAACTGGCAAGACTTCAGGAAAAACTAAGTCAACAGCAGCGCTGGAAACAGGAGTTGGAGGATCTGGCCCCCAAAATTCAGATCCAGGAAGAACTGGAGCGCCAACAAAGCCGATGGACTCATCAACTCAATACATTGCTACAGCTATACCAGGAATGGGAACAGCTACAAGGAAAGTGGTTAGCCCAAGCTGAACGTTGTCAACTCCTACAGAGCCGAGTTCAAGAGGCAGAACAAGCTCAGGTTATTTGTCAACAGCACCAGCCAGCCTATAGTCGCTATCTAGAGCTAGAAAGTCTTATTGTCGACCAAGAAAAACTGCGGGGGATCCGACAAACTCTAATAGCTCAGCGAGAGGCTCTATGGCAGCATCTTCGCCAATTACAGTTGCGAGGATCCGAATATCGGCAACAGCTCCAGCTTTTGCAGAAAATGGAGGCAGAGAGGCTTTCTTTGCAATCTCTCTGCCAAAAACAGGTTGAATTGGAACAACTTTATAATCAAATTGGCCAAAAGTTGTCCTACTTTCAGGCACTGCGCCTTGAACTTAAGCAACAAGAGGTAGAGCAGGAGCAGAGCCGCGCCCAACTGGAGCAACTGCAGCTGCAGCTTCAACAACGACAGACCGACCTGGAGCGCATAGCCAACCTACCCCACCTTGAGGCTCAACAGGAGTGGTTGCAAACCCAGCTAAGCTGTATCGCAGCAGCACGTCAGTTTCAACAAAAGCTGCAAGCCCTCTTTGAGGAAAGCTCTTGCCAGCTTGCTGAGCAGCACCGCCGCCTCCAGGACCTTGTCCAGGAGCTGGCTACCTACCAACAAAGCTATCCGCAGTTTCAGTCCCTATGGCGGCGGATCCCGGAAGTTCTCTATGAGTCTCTAGCTCTAAACCAACATTTGCTACAGTCAATCCACCAATTCCTGCAGGACCTTGCTCCACAAACAGATGAGACTCACCTGCGCCAGCAGCTGGCTGACATCCAGAAGCAACTTAAGACCTTGCAGCCCCTGATTGGCTTGACCACCCAGATTCCCGAACTGGAGGCTCAAATTGAACGATTGACACACCTGCAGAACGAGCGGCAATGCAAAATTGATGATCTGCGATGGAGCCTTGAAGCTGAGTACAACTTCCTCCGGCAACACCAGGAAATTGGCCAGGCCCTCCAGGCAGTGGGGGATCCTAGGGGCCAGCTCCAGCGCCTAGAAAAAGAGCTTAGCAATAAGCTGCAAGTGGAGCAGGAATATCAGCAGATTGAGGAGCAGATCCATCAACTCCAGCAACAGATTCAAACTCTAGAGCAGAAGCTTGATCCTCTGTTAGATCTGGATGAAAAGATTAATGCTTTGCAAGAGGAACAAAGGTGTCACCGCAACAGCTATGAAACCTTTATCCGTATGCAGACCCTAGCCCAAAGTTTGCCGCAGCGGCAAGATGAACTGCAAGCGGCTCGGCTGGTCTTAGATCAAATTCAGAAAGCTAAGCAAGAAAAGCAAGCTCAGATTACCTATTGGGAACGAACAGAGGGATCCAAAGACTACCTGCAGGCCCAAATTGCAAAAGCTGCTGAAACTTTGAGAGAATTAGGGGATCCTAGAAGTCAGGCTGAGCGGCTCAAGGCAGAGCTTAGGCTGGAAGAGCAGTACCTATGCCTGCAAGCCAACTACCTACAGCAAATCCGGGACTTAGAGGTAGCACTCCAACCTCTCGAGGAAGCACTATCCCAAACTGAACACCTGGAGCAAGAGCTGGGATTGCTGAAGGAAGAGCGCGAAAGGTATCGACCAGATCACGAACACTATCTAAGGGCAGAGCCTATTGCCAAGCTGCTAACTGAACGGGAACAAAAACTAGCCGAACTCAAGGCCCAACAGCAAGGGTTGCAAACGCAACTAGCCCAACTGCGGAGAGAGCTGGAGCTCCTAACTTCCCTCTACCAGCCCCAGGAGCACCAACACCTTCGATCCCTCCTGCAGCTTACTGAGATCCAAAAAGCCAAGGCCCAGGCTCGTCTGGAAAGCCTTTTCCCACAGTTGCAGAAAATCCAGGAAAGACTGCGGCAACTGGAACAGGTAAAGCAAGCTTTAAAACAAGCTGAGGCGGAAAGAACCGAGAAAGAAAGGCTGCACCGCTTCATTAAGTTTAGTCGAGATACCTACAAAAAAGCTGGTCCTCAAATTACCCAGTACTACCTGCAACAGATCAATACCGTTGCTGATCACCTCTTCCGAGAAATTCTCAACCGCTTCGATGTCAGCCTCAGCTGGGAACCTGACTATGAGATCCGCATTCAAGAAAGAGGGGGGCCCAAACGGCGTTTTGCCTGCCTTTCTGGAGGAGAGCAAATGGTAGCAGCTCTAGCTGTCCGCCTAGCTTTGCTCAAGGTACTGGGACAGTTAGACGTCGCCTTTTTTGACGAACCTACTACCAACATGGACGCTCAACGCCGCCAGCGGCTGGCGGAAGCTATCACCAACTTGCATTCCTTTGAGCAGCTATTTGTGATTAGCCACGACAACACCTTTGAGCAAGTGACAGAAAACGTCATTCGTGTGGAAAGGCACTCTGGATCGGGTCAGATGGAGAAGGGTAACAGCTATGGTTTTTAGGGCAGATCGGGTGCTAGCTGTATTACAGAAAAAGCGCGAAGCTTTCGCTGCTTTCGATCAAGGAACTTCAGAGCGCAGAGAACGGTATCGCCAGGCAATGGAGAAATTGTGCCGGTGGTCCAGGGCAGAGATTACTGAGAAAATAGCTCCCTCAGCCTTTCCAGGTGCCTTGCCCACACAGGAATGGGATCTTTACTCCAGCTGGAGAGTCCCCTTTCAACAAAAATGGAATAGCTATGAGGAAAGCTATGAATGGGCAAGACCAGTTATCAAAGACGTTCCCACATTTGCAGTAGATGGATCTCAAATCTACCCCAGTAAGGATTTATCAATACCAGTAGCCTTAGTGCAGATTGGCTGGTACGAGAACTATCACTGTGACCAGGGCCTTTACGAAAAAGATATCCAGGTCGATGTACTAACCCCAAAAGATCTAGAAGTCAGAGATAGCGGAGAACCTAAGGAGAGCATTGTTAATAAGCGTCGCTTTCAGATGGAAACAGGAAAAGTTGCTGAGTATATTTGGCAATCTCAACCTGGATCGCGAAAGCTAGCTTTCCTAGATGGGGTACTAGTAGCCACCTTTGCCGAAACCTTTGATAGCAAAAGTCGAGATTTCTATGTGGAGTGTTTGTTGCAAGTACTGCGCGCCAGTGAGCAAAACAGGATCCCTGTCGTAGCTTACATTGACACTGCGTACAACTCAGATTTGGTCACACTGCTAAGGAACTGCTTTGATCTTCCCGAGGCTCCCCATCTGCACGATGCACAGCTGCTTAGCTCCTGGTTGGAATGGGGAGACCGAACGCCCTTCTTTGTCTGCGCCTGCAGTGGCGTTCTTAATCCCCAAGAAGGGATCCTCAGCCGCTACCAAGAAATGCAAGGACGAGTGGGGTTTGTGTACCTGCGTACCAATGACAACTTTCCAGCTCGACTAGAAATACCTGTTTGGGTTTATGAGGCAGGCCTGTTGGACTGGCTGGTAGATTTGGTACGCTGTGAGGTGATTATTGGCCGAGGCTATCCTTACGTACTGGAGACGGCGGATCAGGTAGCTGTTATTCGCAATGAAGATCGCAACCTTTTCTTACGTCTAATGCAGGAGTGGGCCAGCCGCGAGAATCTTAACCTCCGGCTCTCTCGGAAGACTCTCAGCAAGCTGCAGCGGAGGCGGGTCTGATGAGACTAGGCAAGGTGGTTCGCTCGAACAGCCACTGTGACTACGTAGTACAAGTGGATGATGCTTTAGAAGTCAAAAACCCTCCCTCCCCCGAAGACTATGGCTTCGGCAGCTTTGTCAAGTTAGAAAGCAATCAGCGCCACTGGGCTGTAGGGTTGGTTTACAACAGTCAAATTTTAAATCCTATGTTTCTTAACGCTGGGCCCCGTCTTTCCAGCCAGCCGGATCCCTATTTCTCCCCTGATTTGCAAAATGAGGTGCGCACATTACTTTCAGTAATTCTCATCGGAGCTTTGGACGAAGAAAGACGTTGTGGCTGGCAAGGGATCCCGCGCGTAGTGGTACCTGTCAATACACCTGTCTTTCGCATGAGCCAAGAGGAAATCCTGCGCTTCCATCTCAATCCTCAAGGTCAAACTCAATTTTCATACTACGGACTACTCTTGAGTAGCGGCGGCAACTTTGCCAACCACCTTGTCTATCAAGTCTTAAACGATATCATCCCTATGTTCTCCGACCCATCCCAACGACGAGCTCTGCAAATTCTAAGCAAAGAACTAGCCTGGAAAATAACTGTAGGAGCAATGCGCCGATGAACCAAAAGGCCTCACTCATTTCCATGGAAAGTTCCCTTTCCTTAGCAGAGGATACCCCAGAGGTGATCGGTACTGTTAAGGGCCCTGGTGAGACTCCCAACCAATATGTGTTTATTACCTCCAACACCCAAGCAGTCAAGGTGGGCGATTTTGTCTATTACGAAGTGCGGGATACTCAACCCCAACCTTTAAAAATCCTGGGTAGAATCACCCAGGTCCAGCTTCTGGATCACATCCCCGACCGCATCTTTGCCGACACGGAGATCGACCCCAGCACCATCGTGGCTCTGGTCGGCTTTACCCATCCCAACCCGGAGATCTACGCCGTAACCGTTGAAGTTATCGGCTATTTTGATCGGGCCATGGGCTTTATTAACCCCCGTCGCCCTCCGGATCCCGGTGCCAAGGTCTTTTTAGCTCCCAATTCGCTCTTGAAGTCAGTCTTGAACAAGCGGGGGGAAACGGAAGTTGGCGGGGCCCATTTAGGCAGCCTGCTGCTGCGCGAGGAGGGAGCGGTGCCTGTAGTACTGGATGTCAGGGAGATGGTTAGCACTCATCTGGCCATCTTAGCGGGGACGGGATCCGGCAAGTCCTACACGGCAGGAGTTTTAATTGAAGAGCTATTGTTGCCCAAAAACCGGGCTGCCGTTCTTGTTTTTGATCCTCACGGAGAGTATCATACACTGGCAGAGATACAATCTCACCCCAAGTTTTTGGGTGAAGATGGCTACCGCCCTAAAGTCAAGGTTTTCTACCCCAAAGAAATTAAGATTCGCGTCTCCTCCCTTAACTTCTTCGATATCCTGGCCCTACTGCCGGAGACCACCGACCGACAGAAATCTGTCCTAAAGAAAGCCTTTGACAAGGTTACTCAGTTTGATTCAGAGCGTTGGACAATCCAGGATCTAATCGAGGCTGCCTACGAAGTGGATTCCAAGGAAGATGGATCCCAGGGATCCTCCGCCCCTGCTTTGGAGTGGAAGCTGGAACAGATCGATCGCTCTCCCTATTTCAGCACTGTGGAACATCTGGCTCCGCGAGACTTGTTTGAGCCAGGGCAGGTGACCATCTTACAAATGTACGAGATCAGCCAGGAAGAGCAGCAAGTCATTGCCGCCGCCATTTTGCGCCAGGTCAATTCCGCCCGCATCAACACCCAAAAGAAAAAGGTCCGACCTGGAGATGAGAACTACCTGCCTTACCCCGTTTTCATCTTGCTAGAAGAAGCCCACCGCTTTGCTCCTGCCCACGAGCCCTCCCGCTGCAAGCAGGTGTTGCGTACTATTCTCAGCGAAGGACGCAAGTTTGGTCTGGGAGTTGGATTAATCACGCAACGGCCTGGCAAGCTGGATTCAGATATCCTGTCACAATGCATGAGCCAATTTTTAATGCGAATTGTCAACCCTACTGACCAGGAAAATTTACGCCACAGCGTCGAGGCTGCCGGCCGGGATCTGCTTCAGGAACTGCCAGCTTTAAGCAAGGGCCAGGTGATTGTCTCTGGCGTGTGCATCAATACCCCTGTTTTGTGCAAGGTGCGGAGGCGCTACACCCAGCACGGCGGTGAGACGGTGGATATCCTCAGCTCATGGCAAGCTTACTTTCAGCCCCACCGACACCAGGATCGCCTGGCCGAATCTGCCCCCCTCAAGCCCCGTCCTCGACCGCAAGTGGTGGATGGATTGAGTATCGACTAGTCAGCAGGTTGGTTTTGGGGCAAGCAGGATGAGGAAACAGGCCCTTTTGCCAAGTTGGCTGGGCATCACGGCTGCAGTTCTGCTGGGATCCAGCCCTGCCTATGCCCAGTTGCGGCTGATTCCTGAAGCGGCGCGGCGGGTGTATGAAGTTCTGCCGGATCTACCCTTGGAAAACACCTACATCCCCATTAACCCCAATGACGGCGGCCCTCCAGCCGAAGAAGACACCTTGGTGCGGCGGATGATGCTCTATCACCTGCAGGTGGCCGGGCGTTCCCCCACCGATCGCTTTGATTGGCAACTGACGCTGGCTGACTATTGCGACGCCAACGAGCCAATGGTTGCCCAACAGTATCCCGGCGCCGAGCGCCTGACGGTCAACCCCTACGCTCAGGACAAAGCTGCTGTGCAATCCCTAAGCCGCCAGCAGCGACAAGCCCTGCTGCGGGCACTGGTGCTGGCCTTTGGCGGGGATCCTGACCCTAAGCCTCTGTACATTCCTCCTGACTTGAAGACTGTTCCCACCCTTCCCACCCCAGAACCCATGAAACCCTTGCTGCTTCCTGGCAGGGGAGAGGCTGATCTGCTAAGGCCCTAGGATTTCCCTAAGGAAGAGGGGAGCCAAGAATCGATGTCACGAAGCCAGGTTTTAATCCAAAGTCTTGCCAGTGTAGTTTTCAATGCAGCGCAGAAACAGCTCCACGCCGATGCTGAGGGCGGCTTCATCAAAGTCAAAGCGGGGATGGTGATGGGGATAGTCCAGCCCCTTGGCAGGGTTGGCGGATCCCAGGAAAAAGTAGCAGCCGGGCACCTCGTTGAGGAAAAACGAGACATCTTCCCCGCCCAGGGTCATCTCAGGAACGATCGCGGCTTCTGAACCAAACACTTGGCGGGCGGCTTGTTCTACCAGGGCTGCCATGGCAGGGTCATTGTGAACCGCCGGATAGCCCCGCTCGTACTGGAACTCGTAGGTGGCCCCGTAGGCTTGGCAAATACCGGCCACGATTTCTTCAATACGCCTTGCCATTAAATCCCGCACTTCCGCCTGAAAGCTGCGCACGGTGCCCCAAATCTCTGCCCTGGGAGCGATGACGTTGAAAGTGTCGCCAGCGCGGAAGCGGCCCACCGTCACCACCGCCGGCTGCAGCGGATCCACGTTGCGGGAGACGATGGTCTGCAAAGCGCTCACAATGTGGGATCCGACCACAATGGTGTCCACTGTCTGCTGGGGAAGGGCGGCATGGCCACCTCGCCCAATGACCTCGATTTGAAAGCGATCGGCAAAGGCCATTAAGGGGCCGCTTTTGACGCCAATGGTGCCCAGCGGACGGTTATTCCACAGGTGGAGAGCCAGGAGAGCTTCCACCTCCGGGTTCTTCAGCACCCCTGCTTCTACCATTGGCTTGGCACCACCGGGACCCTCTTCGGCGGGCTGAAAGATGACCTTGACAGTACCTCTGAGGCGGTGGCGGCGCTGCTGCAGCAGCTTGGCCGTGCCTAGGGCAATAGCCATATGGCCGTCATGACCACAGGCGTGCATAACGTTAGGGACAGTGGAACGGTATTCCACCTCATTGGCTTCATGGATGGGCAGAGCATCCATGTCGGCCCGCAGCGCCAAGACCGGCCCTGGCTCTTCGCCTGTAATAGTGGCTACGATGCCGGTGCGGGCAATGCCGGTCTGGTGCGGGATCCCCCAACTTTTTAAGCGCTGGCTAATGTAGGCGGCGGTTTGCTTTTCCTGGAAGCCCAGCTCTGGGTATTGATGCAGGTGGCGCCGCCAGGTCACCAGTTCCCGCTGGAGGGCTTGAACAGCAGGACGAAGAGTAGGAAAGGACATGGTAAGTTCGAACAGAATGGACAACATTATGGCAGTGCCCTCTGTTGGCTGCAGGGAGCTGCCTAGCGGGAGGGCTTTCACTCGCTATCTAGGCCCATAGGGATCCCTTTGCTGGCGGCAGATCTTGCCAGCGGCCTGGCCCGACGGCGCGCAACGCCTCCGGTAGGGAGATGGCTCCTGAGTAAAGGGCTTTGCCCAAAATAACTCCCGCCAGCCCGGAGAGGCTAAGCAGGGCAAGCAAATCGGTAAGCGAGCCAATCCCACCGGAAGCGATGACAGGCAGGCGGGAAACAGCCAGGACCTGCCGCAACTGCTCCAGGTTGGGGCCGGCTAAGGTGCCATCCCGGCTGATGTCGGTGTAGATGATCCCTGCAACCCCTTGCGCTTCTAACCGTTGCACCAGCTCGGTGGCTTGCAGGGGGGTGGTGTTCAGCCAGCCGCGGGTGGCCACTTGCCCTTGGCGGGCGTCGATCCCCACCCAAATCCGGCCAGGCAAGGCCTGCGTCATCGCCTCTAAGGTGTTGGGATCCTCTACAGCTACAGTGCTGACAATTATCCGATCCACCCCCAACTCCAGCAACTGCCGCGCCCGTTGCAGGGATCGGATCCCACCCCCCACCTGGACTGGGATGGCGACCTGGCGGACGATGCGCTCTATGATGGGTAGGTTGACCGGATCCCCACTTCTGGCCCCGTCCAGATCCACCACATGCAGGCGGGGAGCCCCCTGAGCTGCCCAGGCCTCGGCCTGTTGGATAGGGTCGTCAGCCACCTGCTCCGCCTGGGCATAGTCTCCCTGGTAGAGGCGCACAGCGTGGCCCTGCAGGAGGTCGATGGCGGGGATTACCTCTAAAAAGGCATGGCGGTAAGGCATGATGAGATCCCCTAGGGAGCTTCACCAGTATCGCCCAGGAGGGGGAAATTGGGGCGACTATGAACGCGCGTCAGCTGGCTCTGCTGGCTCTACAGAAGATTGAGCGACACAATGCCTACGCTGACGTGGTGCTAGAGCACCTGTTGGCCCGCAGCCACCTGATCCCTGCCGACTGCCACCTGGTCAGCGAACTGGTGTACGGGGTTACCCGCCGCCGCCGCACTCTCGATGCCCTGCTGGACTGCTTCGCCCGCCACCCTGCTCATAAGCAGCCTCCGGACTTGCGGCTCATTCTCCACCTTGGCCTCTACCAACTGGCCTTTTTGGATCACGTTCCGCCCAGGGCCGCCATCCACACCAGTGTGGAACTGGCCCGCCAAGTGGGTTTGGGATCCCTAGCGGGGGTCGTGAACGCCATCTTGCGCGCCTACCAGCGGCAAGTCCTGGAGCAGCCGGAAAGGGATCCCCTCAAGCCCTTACAGGGCACTCTGCCAGCCGACCCAATTCAGGCTTTGGGGATCCGGCACAGTTTTCCCGACTGGCTGGTGCGCCTGTGGTGGGAGCGCCTAGGGCCGGCAGAGACCGAGCAGTTGTGCGCCTGGTTCAACCGAGCGCCCCACCTGGATCTGCGGGTGAATCCCCTGCGGGTAGGGATCGACAGGGTTATCCAAGCTTTTGCAGAGGTGGGGATCCCAGCTGCTCCCATCCCCGATGTGCCGGGCGCCCTACGGCTAGGGCGGCCTGCCGGCGATATCAGGGCCCTGCCCGGCTTTGCCCAGGGCTGGTGGAGCGTTCAGGATGCCAGCGCCCAACAGGTGGTGCATTGGCTGGATCCCCAGCCAGGGGAGCGGGTCATTGACTGCTGCGCCGCCCCCGGCGGCAAGACCACCCACATGGCCGAGCAGATGCAGGATCGCGGCGAGATTTGGGCGTTGGATCGCTACCCCCACCGCCTGCGCCGTCTGAGGGAAAATGTCCAGCGCTTGGGCTTGAGCTCGATCCGTCCCCTGGCCATCGACCTATTGGCCTTGAGCACTGCCACCGAGCCTCCTGCTCCCCTGCCCCCCTGGCAAAGCGCTGACCGAGTGCTGCTAGATGCCCCCTGCTCGGGTCTGGGCACCCTGCACCGCCATGCCGACGCCCGCTGGCGCCAAACCCCAGAGCAGATCCCAGAGTTGGCCCACCTGCAGGCTCAGCTTCTGCAAGTAGCAGCCCGTTGGCTAAAGCCGGGTGGGCTGTTGGTGTATGCCACCTGCACCCTGCACCCTGCTGAAAACGAGGAAGTTATCCAGTCTTTTCTCAAGACCCACCCCAGTTGGGCGCCAGAAGGGGATCCCTTGCTCATCTGGCCCCATCGGCAAGATCGGGATGGGTTTTTTATCCAGCGGCTGCGCCGGCGCGATTAGGTCCTCCCTGCCCTCTCCCCATGGCTGCTGAGCTGCTCACCAGCCCCAAGAACCCCTGGATCCGCAAGTTGCGGCAGCTGCATTGCAGCAAAGGCCGGCGGGAACAGGGCGCCTTTTTGGTGGAGGGATCCCACCTCCTCGAAGAGGCCCTACGGGTCGGCTGGCCCCTGCAGGCTCTCTGCTACACGCCCGAGTGGGCTGAGCGTCACCCTCAATTGCTAGCTAACCTGCCCAGTCACCTACGGCGGCAGGCAGTCAGCCCAGCGGTCCTAGCGACGCTCTCTACCACTGAGTCTCCCCAAGGAGTCGTGGCTGTGGCCAGTAGGCGGCCGAGCCCTCCTCCCCCCTTGTCGGAAGTACGCTTGGGCCTTGTGGTAGAAACCCTGCAAGATCCAGGCAATTTGGGATCCCTGATCCGCGTTGTAGCTGCCGCAGGAGCCGATGGCCTCTGGTTAAGTGCAGGCAGTGTTGATCCCGAAAACCCCAAAGTCCTGCGGGCTTCTGCCGGCCAGTGGTTTCGCTGCCCGCCCCAGGTTCTGCCCGACTTGACCGCCTGGCTCCAGGCCTGTCGCCGCCAGGGGATCCAAATCTTGGCGGCTACCCTCTCCCCCACTGCCACTTGTTACTGGGATCAAGATCTCACTCGCCCCACCCTTTTTCTCCTGGGCAACGAAGGAGCCGGTCTAAGGGAAACAACTCTCCACCAAGCCGATGCCCAGGTGCGAATCCCCATGGCCGAGGGCGTCGAATCCCTCAACGTGGCCATGGCGGGCGGGTTACTCCTTTACGAGGCCCTGCGCCAGCGGCGATCCCAAGGAAACAGCAGCTAGCCGCTCCCCCAGAACTCCTCCTCGGCAAAGACCGCTTCTTCTTCCTGCTCTCCCTCCTCTACCCCTGCTGGGCGGCTGGCAGAAACTGTCACCCCCGCCGAAAGCTTTTCTCGCACAGCCGCTTCCACTTCCGCTAGCAGCTCCGAGTTTTCCTTTAAGTAAACAACCAGATTGTCTCGCCCTTGAGCAACATTTTCCTCCTTGTAGCTGTACCAAGAGCCGCGCCGTTTGAGAATGCCCATCTCCTCAGCCAGATCGATAATGCAGCCGATATTGGAGATCCCCTGGCCAAAAATGATGTCAAATTCCGCCCGCCGAAAAGGTGGGGCAACTTTGTTTTTCACCACCTTGACCCGCGCTCGGATCCCGTATTCTTCTGACCCTTTTTTCAGAGTTTGTACGCGGCGAATATCCAGCCGCACCGAGGCATAGAACTTGAGGGCGTTGCCCCCTGTGGTGGTTTCCTGCGGCCCATAGCCAACGCCGCTAATTTTGGAACGCAACTGGTTGAGGAAGAGAACAATTGAGCCCGTCTTGCTGACGCTGCCTGCAATCTTGCGCAGCGCTTGGCTCATCAGTCGGGCTTGCAGCCCCAGATGAGCATCTCCCATGTCTCCCTCTAGCTCAGCTCGAGGAACCAGCGCCGCTACCGAATCCACCACAACGATATCCACCGCTGCAGAGCGCACCAGTTGGTCGACAATTTCCAGGGCGGCCTCCCCTGTATCCGGCTGGGAAATCAGCAGATCCTGGATATCGACCCCCAAGGCTGCCGCGTAGGCTGGATCCAGAGCATGTTCCGCATCCACAAAAGCAGCGGTTCCCCCTTGTTTTTGCACCTCGGCAATCGCGTGTAAGGCAAGAGAGGTTTTCCCCGACGACTCCGGCCCAAAGATTTCGATGATGCGCCCCTTGGGGTAGCCGCCGCCCAAAGCCAAATCAAGGGTAAGGGCACCACTGGGGACAGTCTCCACCCGCATCTGGGTGGCATCCCCCAGGCGCATGATTGCCCCTTTGCCAAAATGGCGTTCAATCTGGCCCAGCACCTGCTCTAGAGCTTTGCGTTTCTCTGCCTTCAGCCTGTCCAAGTCATCACCATTGCTTGCGCCGGCAGCTTTGCGGGCCATGGCCAGCACCCTCCCCCAGCAGTTGCGGTGAGAAGTTGAGCCTGCATTCTAGCTCGGCAGGCTGCTGGGAGACCAGACCAAAACAAGTCAGCCAAGCTCCCCTCACCCTTTGGGAGAGGGGCTGGGGGTAGAGTGGGCTAACAAGGATCTGCGTCAAGAAGGCAGCTGTGTTCATGACTTTGGTCTTACGCTCCCCCGGCCCCCTTGTGTTTAGCTGGGGACCCTTTAGCCTGCGCTGGTATGGCCTACTAATCGGCCTGGCAACCGTCTTGGGCCTTTTTCTAGCTCGTCACCTGGCAGCGCGGCGTGGCCTTTCCCCGGAGGTCATGCCCAACCTACTGCCGTGGCTGGTCGCGGGATCCCTGCCCTTTGCTCGCTTGTACTATGTGGTCTTTGAGTGGGAGCGATATCGAGATGGCCCTTGGTGGAAAGTTTTAGCCCTTTGGCGGGGAGGCATGGCCATCCACGGCGCTTTGCTAGGCGGCAGTATAGCCCTCTACCTCTTTGCCCGCCGGCATCGGCTGAACTTCTGGCTGCTGGCCGATTGCATCGTTCCTTCTCTCAGTCTTGGTCAGGGGATTGGACGGTGGGGCAACTTCTTCAACAACGAGGCCTACGGAGAGGTGTTGCCTCCAGACAGTCCTTTGTGGGTGCAACTGCAGCTTCCTGACGGCTCTCGAGTACATCCCACCTTTTTGTACGAATCCCTCTGGAACTTCAGCCTCTTTGGGATCCTGCTCTTTTTGAGCTATCGGCGTCAGCCTCCACCTGGTAGCCTCCTAGGTCTCTACCTGCTGGGGTACAGCCTTGGACGTTTCTGGATCGAGGGGCTACGCACCGACAGCCTCATGCTGGGATCCCTGCGGGTAGCTCAGGCAGTCAGCTTAGTCCTTGTCGGGGTTGGCTTGGCTTTGATAGGGACAGCTCAAAGACGCACTCCTGTACAAGGGGATGGGAGGGCCTCCTCAGCTAACCCCTCACTAGCAATCCCCGCTCCTAAGCTCCTTGAGAAGGAGATCTCAAATGGCGGATCTATCGATCACGAATGAAGAGCTTTGGCAGGAAGCCTTTCCTCTAGTCCTGCCGTCTGCTGCTTACACCCAATCGCTAGCGGCTCTTCTGGGGCAAACTGCCACTTGCCTTCTCACCTCCCCAGGCCAGTGGCCTGCTTCCCCTCGAGCGGTTAGGGCCGACTCCACCGCCGGCCTTGTTATTCTTCTTGGGGGCAGTCTAGGCAGCGGCAAGACTACCTTTGTGCAGGGACTGGGGCAGGGATTGGGGATCCCTGAACCTATCGATAGCCCCACCTTTGTGCTGGTGCAGGAATACCGCACGGGACGGATCCCTCTCTTCCATTGCGATCTCTACCGCCTGGGGCCTGCCTCTACTGCCTGTGCCAGTGAGGTAGAGCTTTCGGCTTTGGAGGAGCTGGGGCTGGAAGAGCTTTGGGGCCAGGTTGGGATCACTGCCATCGAGTGGCCTGATTACCTTCCCTACTTGCCTCCAACGTATCTTTGGCTACAGCTAGAGTCCCATCCGCAGTCGGAGGGATCCCGCTTACTATACGTCAAGGGCAAGGGGTTCGAGACGGCCCAGCTTTGGCAGCAGGTGCTTTCTCAGCTCCCTCGACAAGACACCGAAGGCAGAGAGGCAGTTACCTACAGTGAGCAATCGGAAATTCTAAAAAACCCGCTTTGGGGTACTTGACGTTGAGGGGTGGTGTGGGATAGGGTAGTGAAGCGCTGACAAGGCCACC
>NZ_JANSIP010000011.1:0-49017 GCF_047462175.1 Synechococcus sp. OH30
TACACGGGATTGGACTCCGTCCCGCTGCCGCGAACGATGAAGCAACTGGGGCAGAAGAAGAGACAAAAGCTCTGCTGCCAAGCGGGTGAGGAAACCCCACCCGCCTACGCGGTGGGGTAGTTCATGGACCTGCGTTAGATAGGGAACTCGCATTCACAGCAACAGTAGTTGAGCTCTACCTTAGCTTCCAAGACAGCCGTGTCGTCTTGAACCACCAACGTAACCTTGTTGTTGGCAACTTCAGCGGGAGAGAGCGTTAGGGTTTTGGTAAAAGTCTGGCCCGTCGAACTAACGGGTGAAGCGTACAAGAACCCCGACTGAGTTAGAGTGCCGCCGTTATACACGTAGTACTTGTCGTTGCCCGCATCTGGAGAACTGTTGCTGCTAGCCGGCAGATTGTTGCGGTAGGCAAATGTCAGAGTACCTCCTAGCCGGCAGCCTATTTTACAAGGAGGATCCCATTGAAAAGTATGGGCAAAGACTTTATTGGGGCTTGGTTCTGCCCAGTTGGTAGTTCCGTAAGGACCCTGGAGACTGCTCCAAATGGTGGCCGGTATCTCTGACTGCAAAGGGACAGCGGGGCTGGGTGGTGGAGCCTGCAGCCTTACCGACTGCAACCGCATGGGCTGAGAACAGGGGAGCGTGGGCAACGGTCTTGGGGAGGGGAGAATAGGGATCTGGCGGAACAGCTCATCGAGCTCCCCAATTAGGGGAACGGGGGAGGGCGTTGGTTCTAAAGGCCTAGGCCTTACAGCCGGCCTTGGAGCTTGCGCAACGGGGAAATGCTCCCAAAACCGATCTCTGCCCGCAGCAATTGAAGCAGAGCTATAACTCCAAAAACTAGAAAAAGAGACTAGAGCCAGTATACCTAGGCCCAGGCCTGTTTTTTTCATTGACGTTCTCCAGGAAACTTAATAACAAAGACTTTTCAGGGAAAAGCAAGTTCCCTAGAGAGGGGGGATTTTTTGTAAACTTCTATTGACTCTTAAGTTCCTGAAGACCAAAGGGAGGATTTCTAGTCATTATTCCTAAAGATACGTCTCTCAACCTTCAGCCCCACCCAGATCACGCCGATCCCGCAGGCCACCAACACCGCCGACTTGGCCAAGAGGCCAGTCTCATACTCGAAAAAGCGGGTCAGCACCACCAGGGTTAGCCCCAATAGCCCCTGCCAGAAGCGCCCCCGCAGCCCCTGCTGCAACCCTTCCCAGCAGAGGATCGCCGACAACCCCACCAGCAGCAGGGTTAGGATCCAGGGGGCAACAAACGCCAGGGCCACTCTTGAGGTCAAGTCCCCAGAAACAGCATTGCTGATCACCAGCAAAAGGGCCAGGGTAATCAGGGAGAGGAAAACGACGGCATCCTTAAGCCAGGCGGAGACAGGCTGGGATCTCTTGGCCTGCCACCCCTGCCACCAGCCCCAGCCGGCCAGCAGCAGCAACCCTGCCGCCGACAAGCTTGCCCAGGGATCCATAGCTTGGAACAGAGGTAAGGGGTCGGGATCCCAGTCCCAGGGGTCACGGAAGCTCCAGACGTAGAGCAAGAAACCCAGCCCCAGCAAAGCCAGGCCCTCCGCCGTCGGGATCAGATCCAAGACTTGCTCCTGATCGCCATCCTGGCCATTTTCTCCGGTCAAAATCCGGCTTAGTCGGTAACCATGGCGTTGGTGCCAAAAGCCCAGCCCCCAGACAACGGCAAGGCCAAGCAGCAGCCAGAGGGTCAAGCCTTCTCCAGAGCTGTCCCAGCCCCCTGCCAACCTTTGTAGCGCCAGGCCGAAGTCCACCAAAGCCAAAGCCAAGATCCAGCGGGAGCGGCACCCGTAGGCAAGGGGCAGCAGTAGGGCCAGGGCCAGCCAGGGGTAGAGGGGATCCAGAGCCGAGCGGATCCCCCTCTGCCACAGGTCAGTCATCCCGGCCAGGGCGAATAAGAGACAGGCCAGGACGCCACTGGGGGTGTGGAACAAGCTGTAGGCCACGGCCAAGCTGCCCAGCCCCCAGCCCAAGAACAAGCCCGCGGGGGATCCCCCTATTTGGAACCACTGGGCCATCAGAATAATGGCGGCTCCCAGGGCCAGCTCCCCGGCAATCAATAGGGCGCTGCCCAAGCGCGGGGATCCCTGCTGCCAAAGCCGCAAGCCGGCCACCTGCAGTCCCACCATGAGGGCCAGGGATCCCAGGGCTCTGACCGAGCGGGGAATGGCGTCCCAGTTGGCGGCCACGAAGGAGATCACCCCCAAGCCCACCAGCACGGCGCCCAACAGCAGCAGCACCAGGGTAAAGCGGCTAGCAGCTGTTCGCGGCAAGCTATCGAGTTGGTAGTACTCCCACAGGCGATCCCGCTGCGCCGGCTGAATCAGCCCCTGCTCCACCCAGGTGTCCAACAGGTCGGCCAATTGGCGGCGGAAGCGGTCGTCGGGGCCAGAGGAGCGGGGAGAAGTCATGGCACCCTCACCCCCTGCCCCTCTCCCGCGCTGCAGGAAAGGGGAGATTGGGATCAGTAGCCTGGAGCACTCGCTGCAGCACCTCTTGGTAGCCGGCTGCTGGATCGCCGAGATCAAAGCGAAAGAGGTCTTTATCCAGCACTCGCGGCTCAGTCCCTTCTAGATCCCACAGGCGGCAGGTGTCGGGGCTGATCTCGTCCGCCAGCCAGATCTCCCCTTCCTCGTCCAGGCCAAACTCCAGCTTAAAGTCCACCAGCTCCAGCCGGCAGCGCCGCCAGAAGTGGTGAAGGTGAGTGTTGACCGCCAAGGCCAGGGATCCCAGCTTCTCCACTTGCTCTGGCGTGGCCAGGTGCAACAGGCGGATGTGGTCGGGGGTTACCAAGGGATCCCCCAAGGCGTCGTTTTTGTAGTAAAACTCCACCAGGGGCGGCTCGATGGGCAGGCCCTGCTCCAGGCCTAGGCGCCGGCAGAGGCTGCCGGCCGTGCGGTTGCGCACCACCACTTCCAAGGGCAGGATCCGCAGGGCGCGCACCTGCATCTCTCGAGGGCCGGTCTGGGCCAAAAAGTGGTTGCGGATGCCCTGCTGCGCCAGGTAGGCAAACACCCGGCTGGAGACGGTGCAGTTGACCTCCCCCTTGCCGGCGATGGATCCCCGCTTTTGGGCATTAAAAGCGGTGGCGTCGTCTTTGTAGTGGCAAAGGTAAACGTGGGGATCGGCGGTGCGGTAGACCCGCTTGGCCTTGCCCTCGTAGAGGAGCTCTGGGGGCGTGGGCGAGGAGGACATAGGCAACCCCTAATAGCCGGTCAGCCGTCCGCGGATCCCTTGCCAAAGGGTAATGGCGAGGATGCGCAGATCCAGCCACAGAGACCAGTTTTGCACATAGTAGAGATCATACTGGGTGCGGCGGGCAATGCTGGTGTCTCCCCGCAGGCCGTGGATCTGAGCCCAGCCGGTGAGGCCACTTTTCACCAAATGCCGATCCGGATACTTGGGGATCTCCTGGCTAAATTGCTCCACGAAGTAGGGCCGCTCCGGGCGGGGGCCCACCAGGCTCATTTCCCCCTTCAAGACGTTCCAAAGCTGGGGCAGCTCGTCCAGGTTGGTGCGGCGCAAAAAGGCTCCTATCTTGGTTCGGCGCGGATCCCCAGGGCGCGTCCAGCCCGGCTGGCCGGGTGCCTCGGCATCCACCCGCATGGTGCGGAACTTGGCAATCCAAAAGCGGCGCCCATCCAAGCTCACCCGCTCCTGCCAATACAAGATGGGGCCGGGGCTGCTGCAGGCCACTAGCACAGCGATGATCAGAAACAGGGGGCTGAGCAACACCAGGCCCAGGGAGGCCCCCAGGATGTCTACCGCTCGCTTGAGGAAACGGTTGTGGGCGTAGCGCAGAGGGGGCTGGCGCAGCGTCAGCAGCGGGATCCCGTCCAGAGAGTGCAACTGCAGGTTAACGGTTAAGAAGCTGAGAATGTCCGGCACCAGCCGTACCTGCACCGACAGGGCCTGCAGCGTGAGGAGCAGGGGTGCGTTGGCCAGCTCCGGCTGCCCAAACCACACCTCTTGGATCTCGGGGTGAGCCTGCACATAGGCCACCAGGTGGCTGGGCTCCAGCCGCTCCAGCTTCTGCAAAGGCTCTGGTTCCGGTGCCGAGGGATCCCCGGCCACGGCCCAAGCCCTGATCTCAAACCCCAAGGCTGGGCAGCGCTCCAGTCGCTCCAGCACCTCAGCCAAGAGCAGGCCGGATCCCACCCAGATCACCCGTCGCCGCCCCTGCCCGTGGGCATACAGCCAGCCCATGCCCAGCCGCAGCACTGCCCGCATCCCCGTCAAGCTGAGCAGGGCCAGCAGGCCGGCATAGCCCACCACCAAGCGCGACAGCGAGACGGAGCGCACGAAAAAGGCCCCCGCCAGCACCAGGCCAAAGGTTACCCCCAGCCCCAGCAGCAAACTGACCCATTCCTCAAAGCGAGATAAGCGCTTCGATTCGCCGTATCCTCCCAAGCCGGCCTGAACGCCCCAATAGCTAAGGACTGTCAACAACCCCAGGCCAGCGTAGACATCCCACGGTAAAAGCTGGTGGGGGTGCAAGCTGCGCAGCCAATAAGCCGCCCCGAAGGCCAGCCAGATACAGAGCCCATCCCCAAAACAGGCCAAGGGCACCCATAGGCGGTGTGGATCCAAGCTCAGGGTGTAGCTAAAAAAGGGCCCCCCCTCCCTCCTGCAAGAGGACCTCTTCTGGCTACAGGGATTGGCCAAGAACTCTCTCCTCTAGCCACCTAGACTGGGATTCTAGTGGTCGGCCATCCCAACTGGCCAGAGAGCTGGCCCAGGGTTCTTTGGGACGCTACAGTCCGTAGAAATCAGGGCCGGATCCCTCGTAGCTGGGGTTAACCCGCAGGTTGAGGTGGGGGCAGACGATCTCGCAGGTGCGGCATTGGATGCAGTTTTCCAGCGACATGGCGTGGGAGCGGATCCCATTGCGTTCGCGGATGTGGTGGACTTCTGCCGGGCAATCGGCCACGCAGGGGGTAGGGCGGTTGAGCTTGTCGTAGGTGGCAATGCACTGGCGGCAGGTGTCAGCGCTGAACTCAAGGATGTGGCGGTTGCCTTCCGGGTAGCGGGGATCGGCAAAAAAGACGGCATCTGAGCGCGAGAAATAGCCCCATCGCGTGGTCAATGCTTCAGGATCCAGACCTAGGGGAGCCACAAAGTCCGCTTGGATGGCGGCATGGGGAGCAACATACCCCCGTGGGGGCGGCTCGCCGGCGCTGACCCGTCCCGTCAGCAGCGTGTAGGCGCGCAGGAGTTCCCCGCCGCGACGCACAGGATCCTGCAGGCCCCAGCGCAGGGATCCCAGCCAAGGGTGGCCGGCATCGACGCTGCAGCAGATCTGGGGCAGGTATTCTTCCAGCAGGCGGGAGTTTTCCAAAAAGGCTTCCCGAAAATAGCGGCTGCGGTAGAGATCTTGCCCCACCGAGCTCTCCATCACGGCTTTTTGGTAGGCCTCTTGAATGCGCAGATCCCCTTTTAAAAAGCCGTCGTGAATGAGGCCCGCTGCCAGGTAGCCGGTCTCCATGGCGTTGTTGATCCCGGCCAGGCTGCCCACATCCAGCACCCCCAGGGCATCCCCCAAAAGCAAGGCCCCTTCAACGCCAAAGCGGGTGGGCAGGCTGTAGTAGCCCCCCTCAGGAATGACGGCGGCCCCGTACTTGAGCAACTTGCCACCGGCAATCAGGGATTGGATCCAGGGGTGGGCTTTGAACTCCTGCAGGCGCTGCTGCGGGTTGAGGTTGGGATTTTTGCTGTCGAGGCCGATGATGAGGCCCAGGGCCAGGCGGTTATCTTTGAGGCCGTAGACAAAGCCGCCGCTGAAGCTGCCATCCAAAACCGGGTAGCCCAGGGTGTGCCACACCTGCCCTTGCAGCGAGCGAGGGATCTGCCACAGCTCTTTGACCCCCACCGACCACAGTTGCGGTCGAGGGCGCAGGTGAAACTTCTCGACCAGGTCTTTGGAGATAAATCCCTTGTCGCCAAAGCAGGTGAGCTCGGCAAAGACGCAATCTTCGTAAACTTGGCCGGAGTCGCTCACCCGCACCCCAATGACTCGCTCCCCCTCATAGAGGATCTCGTGGGCGGCAAAGCCGGGGAATACATCCAAGGTAACGTTGGGGATCCCTTTGGCCTTTTCCTGCAGGGTTTCGGCCAGCCAGCGGATGACATGGCTAAGGGTGAGGATGAACTGCCCCTGTTTGCGCAACCCCTTTGGGATCGCCGCTTCCGGCAGATCCCAGCGCTCTTGGGATCCCAGTACGCTCAGGTGGCTCACTTCCACCCGCCCCTCGTGGGGAAATCCTTGGCTCTCAAAATCCGGGAAAAGCCTGGCGATTACCTGGGGATTGCAGATGGCACCACTGATGATGTGCCCGCCAAATTGCCGGGCTTTTTCCAAGATGGCGATGGAGATCTTGAGCCCCGAGAGCTTGGCCAGATCCAAAAGGCGATGGGCCAGGATCAGGTTGGAGGAGCTTCCTCCCACCAAAAGCAGGTCATAGCGGATGGCGTCACTCATGCAGAATTCCCCACGCAGCAGCTCTGGAGAGTCTGCCCGTATCCTAGAAAGGAAAAGTGGAAAGATCCCAAAACTTTAGACCTTCTCAAGGCTTTGGGCGTTCTCCCTGCGATGGCCAACCCCAGCCTCTTGCCTGGCTTGGGCAGGGATCCCTCCTTCCTGCAATTTTTCCAGCTAGCCGGATTCGAGCCTCTCTTGCCAGAGAAAAAGGGGCTGTCTTTGAGCTGGCTTGCGGTCTTGCTGCTAGCTGGCAGAGCCTGGATTCTACGCTAAACAAGTTGTAGTCGGCAATGAAGGAACATCCTCTGTCCAAGTCTTTCTTGGCGACGCTGGTTGGAGCCTTCTTTGTTCTTTTAGGCTGCAGCGTTGTGCGGCACCACTTGTTTCAGTCGGGAGGGTATGATCTCGGTATTTTCGACCAAGCTGTTTATTTAATCAGCCGTGGCGAGGTTCCTTTTTCTACTATTCGCGGGATCCACATTCTTGGGGATCACGCAGCTTTTATCTTGTATCCTCTCAGTCTCTTGTATCGCATTGTTCCCTCTGTATATTGGCTGTTTGGCATCCAAGCTCTGGCACTAACGCTGGGAGCGCTGGCCGTTTACCATCTGGCGCTCCAAGCCGAGATTGATTCTGACAGAGCAAGAACAATTGCCGCTGCCTATCTTCTCTACCCAGCCATCTTCAACGCCAACCTTTTTGATTTTCATCCAGAAGTGTTGGCTGTTCCCCTTTTTTTGGCAGCTATACTCTGTGTTCGCTCTGGCAAGTTGTGGGAATTCTTGCTGTGTTTGAGCGGTATCCTCGGCTGCAAGGCGGTGTTGTCTCTCAATGTCGTTGCCCTAGGAGCTTGGCTGTTGCTCTTTGAAAGCAGACGAGTTGAAAAGCGCTGGCAACGGCGCTGCCAAGTGGCCGGCTGGCTTGCCATAGCGGCAGGGTCGGCCTGGTTTGGCATGGCTACTTTTTGGATTATTCCTCACTTCAGTGGCAGCGAGCCGGCAGCCGTTTCTCACTATAGCTATTTGGGCAATTCCGTTCCTGAAATTATCCAAAACTTGGTTCTCAAGCCAACATTAGTCCTGGGCAAGGTCTTCTCTCTCGACACCCTATTCTATGGATTTTTGTTAGTCATCCCTGTGGCTTGGGGCCTCTCTTGGCGCCACTGGGATCCCTGGATCCCTGCCTTGCCAACCCTGGGGCTGAATATACTTTCTAGCAATCCTGCTTATCGGGATCTGGTGCATCAGTATGCATTACCTGTTGTTCCTTTTCTCTTTCTAGCTGTTATCGAAAACGCGAAAGCAGTCCCCTTTTGGTTTTGCCCCGTCAAAAGCAGAAAAGCAGCGCTAGCCTGGTCTTTGCTGGCTTTTTTAGCCCTGGCAAAATACCCCTTTTTCGGCTCCATCTATCTTCAGTCTCTTGACACTTGGCAGGCCACTCGCGAGGCCCTTGCCCACATCACCACCCAAGGGGGTGTCCTTACCACCCACGAGATTAGCCCCCACCTCACCCATCGACGGGTTATTTACTTTACCGACGAGAGCCGCTTCAAGGGATCTCCCCCCCAACAATGGGATCCCTTTGACTACGTTTTGCTTAACAGCCGCCATCCGGGGTGGCGCAGCAGCCCAGAGTTCTCCCAGACCCTGCTTGCCGCTTTACAAAAAGAAACCTCGTTTCAGCTTCTCTACCATCGCGATGGGGTGTATTTGTTCTCTAGGATACGACAAGAACCTCCAAATCCCCCCTAGTCCAACAGGGCTGCTGGCAATTGACTACAACAACAACCTCTACCCCCGCTCGGCGGTGGCGGTGATTATGACGGCGGGATTATCGGTACGTAATTGGTGCTAAAGCTGTCACTGTAGCAAAACGGGCGGCAGGGATCCCTGCCGCTTTTTCCTGCAAGAGTTACTCCCCTCTCCCTGAGGGAGAAGGGCCTACTCCCACAAGTTCAAATCGGTCACCGCCCCCAGGCTGCTGCTGGAGACGAGCTTGGCGTACTTAGCCAAAACACCCCGTTTGTAGCGAGGCTCGGGGGGAACCCAGCGGGCGCGGCGGCGGGCCAGTTCTTCCTCACTAACATGCAGGTGCAACAGGCGAGCGGGGGCATCGATGGTAATGAGATCCCCTTCCTCCACCAGGGCAATGGGGCCGCCTACGTAGGCCTCAGGTGCCACATGGCCCACCACCATGCCGTAGGTGCCGCCAGAGAAGCGGCCATCGGTAATTAGCCCCACGCTATCTCCCAAGCCGGCGCCGATGATGGCCGAAGTGGGGGAGAGCATCTCCCGCATGCCAGGGCCGCCCTTGGGGCCTTCGTAGCGGATCACCACGACGTCCCCTGGTCGAATTTGGCCAGCAAGGATAGCCTGCAGACAGGACTCCTCCGAGTCAAAGACCCGCGCCGGCCCCGTGATCTTGGGTGTCTTGACGCCGCTAATCTTGGCCACTGCCCCTTCGGGAGCAAGGTTACCTTTGAGGATGGCTATGTGCCCTTGGGGGTAAAGGGGGCTGTGCCAGGGGCGAATCACCTCTTGGTCAGGGCTGGGCTCGTCTGGCACGTCCCGCAGGACTTCGGCAATTGTCTGGCCGGAGATGGTGAGGCAGTCCCCGTGCAGCAAGCCGTGGTTGAGCAGGATCTTCATTACTTGGGGGATCCCGCCAGCCCGGTGCAGATCGGTGGCAACAAAGCGGCCCGAAGGCTTGAGGTCACAGAGAACAGGCACGCGGGCGCGGATGGTCTCAAAGTCATCCAGCGTCAGGGGCACCTCCGCAGCGTGGGCAATGGCCAGAAAGTGGAGCACGGCGTTGGTGGATCCCCCTACCGCCATGATGACCGAGATGGCGTTCTCAATGCTCTGGCGGGTGATGATGTCGCGGGGCCGAATGTTGGCTTTAATGGCCTCGGCCAAGACCTTGGCCGATTGGGCAGCGCTTTCGGCTTTCTCTTCGTCCTCCGCCGCCATCGTGGAGGAGTAGGGCAGGCTCATGCCCATGGCCTCAAAGGCGCTGGACATGGTGTTGGCAGTGTACATGCCGCCACAGGACCCGGCGCCGGGGCAGGCGTGGCGCTCCACCGCCAGCAGCTCTTCCTCGGAGATGCGCCCGGCGCTGTACTCCCCTACCGCTTCAAAGACACTGACGATGGTGAGGTCGCGGCCGTTGTAGTGCCCCGGCTTGATGGTGCCGCCATAGACAAAGATGGAGGGCACGTTGAGGCGGGCCATGGCGATCATCGCCCCTGGCATGTTTTTGTCGCAGCCGCCAATGGCCAAGAGACCATCCATACTCTGGCCGTTGACCACCGTCTCGATGGAATCAGCAATCACCTCCCGCGACACGAGGGAGTACTTCATGCCCTCAGTGCCCATGGAAATGCCGTCGCTGATGGTAATGGTGCCGAAGATCTGAGGCATGCAGCCGGCCTCCCGCAGGGCGGCCTCGGCTCGCTCGGCCAGGGCTTGGATGCCGATGTTGCAGGGAGTAATGGTGCTGTAGGTATTGGCGATGCCGACGATGGGCTTGCCGAAGTCCTCATCGCGAAAGCCCACCGCTCTAAGCATGGCACGGTTGGGGGAGCGCTGCACTCCCTGGGTGACCACTTGGCTGCGCATCATCATTGGCAAGAAGAAACCGAGAAAAGTGAGCCGGGAAAAGAATGGGTAGAACTCATCCTACCGCTTTAACCCTCCTGGCAAGAGGGATCCGACCGAATCTGAAGCAACTCTGTAAGTTCTCGGCACCTGCGCCGAGAATCGGCCAGCCTACCTAGTAAAGGGGATCCCAGATTCCAATTGCGCCAACAGAACCCAGTCCTTGCCCTCCAGTTCGAGATCCAGAAGCTTCCTCCCCCTCAGGTGTTGGTGAAGCCGCCTATGGTTCTTAGCTCTCCTCCCTCCCCAGCCGCCGTGCCCAGCAGCGCCGAACGCGAGATGGCGCGGGATGTGCTCACCCTCTCCCGCCATGTCTTGCAGCAGTTTGGCAGCTTTACCGCTGAGGCGCAGGACTTTAGCGCCCTGATGAACCGCATTGCCCTAGCCGGCAAGATGATTGCCCGTCGCCTCAGCCAGGCAGGGCTAATCGAGGGGGTGCTGGGGGTAACCGGCAGCCTCAACGTCCAAGGGGAAGAACAGCAACAGATGGACGACTACGCCAACCGGGCCTTCATCCGCGCCTTGGAGCAGACGGGCCTGGTGTGTCGGCTGGTGTCGGAAGAGCTGAAGACCCCGGCTCGCCTGCCGGAAAACTGCTCCCTTAGCCGCTTGGCGCTGCTTGTCGATCCCCTAGATGGCTCCTCCAATATCGAGGCCAACCTGAGCGTTGGCTCGATTTTCTCTATCCTTCACCCCCTCGAGGATCGTCCGGAAGCAGACAACCAAGATCTCCTGCAGCCGGGCCGCCGGCAACTGGCTGCTGGCTATATCCTCTATGGTCCCAGCACCCAACTGGTCTATTCCATTGGCAAAGGGGTGCACAGCTTTACGCTAGATCCCAGCTTGGGGGAGTTCATCCTCTCCAAGAGCGATATTCGCATTCCCGAACGCGGCTCCGTCTACAGCCTTAACGAGGGCTACTTCTGCCAGTGGAGCGAAGGGATCCAAAACTTCATTCGCTATGCCCATCGCCAAGGTAGCTACACCTCCCGCTACAGCGGCGCTCTGGTGGCGGATTTTCACCGCATTCTTCTCCAGGGCGGGGTGTATCTCTATCCCGGCACCCAGAAAAAACCAGAGGGCAAGCTGCGGCTGATGTACGAGGCCAACCCTCTGGCGTTTTTGGCTGAGCAGGCGGGGGGCGTGGCTACCACCGGCAGCGAGGCCATCCTAGACATCGTGCCCCAATCCCTGCACCAACGGGTGCCCTTGATTATTGGCAGCCGCGAGAATGTGGAGGAAGTGTTGCGCTGCCTTCGCTGAACCCCGCCCACGCAAGCCGAGCTGACTCTATGGTGACCCTGGCTGAAAACCCCTTGCGCGTTGGCCTCAACCAAGAGCGCATCCCGGATCCCTGTATCCTGGTGCAGTTTGGCGCTTCCGGGGATCTGGCGACCCGCAAACTGATCCCGGCCTACTACCGGCTGTTTGTGCAGCGACGGCTGCCGCCGGAGTTTACCTTGGTGGGAGTGGCCCGGCGCGACTGGAGCCACGAGATCTATCGCGACAAGATGCGGGCGGCCCTAGAAGCATTTGCCCCCCAAGATCTGGGGCCAGAAGCCCTCTGGCAGGACTTTGCCCGCCGCCTGTTCTACTGCCGCCTTGATCTTGGTGATGCCGAGGGCTACCTGCGTCTCAAGCACTTCCTCAACCAACTAGACGAAGAGCGGGGCACCCGCGGCAACCGGGTATTTTACCTAGCGGTGGCGCCGGACTTTTATGCCCAGGCCATTCAACAGTTGGGGGCAGCCGGGATGTTGGCTGACCCGGCCAAAACGCGGGTGGTGATTGAAAAGCCCTTTGGCCACGACCTCACCTCGGCCCAGGAGCTGAACCGCCTTGTGCAGCGGATCTGCCAGGAAGAGCAGGTCTACCGCATCGACCACTACCTGGGCAAAGAGACGGTGCAAAACCTGCTGGTCTTTCGCTTTGCCAACGCCATCTTTGAGCCCCTCTGGAACCGCAACTACATTGACCATGTGCAGATTACTGTAGCGGAAACGGTGGGGGTGGAGGATCGGGCTGGCTACTACGACGCTGCCGGTGCTCTGCGGGACATGGTGCAGAACCACCTGATGCAGATCTACTGCCTCACTGCTATGGAGCCACCCGTCTCATTACGCGGCGACGGGGTGCGTAGCGAAAAGACTAAGGTGCTGCAGGCCACCCGCCTGGCGGACACTCGCAATGTAGCTGCAGCAGCAGTGCGAGCCCAGTACGGCCCCGGCTGGATTGCCGGCAAGCCGGTGCCAGGCTATCGCCAAGAGCCCAATGTCAACCCCAACTCGCAAACCCCCACTTACGTGGCCCTGAAATTGGAATGCGACACCTGGCGGTGGAAAGGGGTGCCCTTCTACCTGCGCACCGGTAAGCGCCTGGCCAAGAAGGTTTCCGAGGTGGCCATTTACTTTAAGCAGGTGCCGCTCTCTCTCTTTCCATCGGCAGCGCGGGAGGTGAGCCCCAACATCCTGGTGCTGCGCATCCAGCCCAACGAGGGCATCTCCCTGCGCTTTGAGGCCAAGATGCCAGGGCCAGAGATCCGCACCCGCTCAGTGGAAATGGATTTTCGCTACGGAACAACCTTTGGGTCGACCACGCCAGATGCCTACGAGCGCCTGCTGTTGGACTGCCTGCTGGGGGATCCCACCCTATTTACCCGCGCCGACGAGGTGGAAGCCGCCTGGCGGGTGGTGACACCGGTGTTATCGGCCTGGGAGGCGCCGCCTGGCCATGACAAGGGCGGCAATGCCGCACCGCCGCTGTACACCTATGAGGCGGGTACCTGGGGGCCCAAGGCTGCCGAAGACCTGCTAGCCCAGTCCGGGCGGCGGTGGCGACGCCTCTAGTTTGAATCGCTGCCCTCACCCCTAACCCCTCTCCCAACGAGTTAGAGATGGTGCTCCGCGCCGCCGGCGCAAACGTGAATCTGGTTGGAACTAGCCCTGGCAGGAAGGATCCCCGGTTGCTGCAGCTAACATGGGCATGGCCTGTTTTTGCGTGGGTGTCATGCCGCCACTGGTATTCCGGCTACCTGTCCGGTTTTTGCTAACCTTGCCGCTGGGCTTTGCCCTGGGGTTGGGGGTAGGGAGAGGGGATCCTGCTCGAGCCCAAGTGTTGCTGCACATTCCCCTACCCAATGGGGAGTTGATGCGGGCCCAGGGGCTGCAACTGGCTACCGATGCGCTGCGGCTGGCCCAGTTTGGCCAGACAGAAGAGGCGCTGCGCCGCCTGCAACTGGCGGTGGCCATGGTGCCCAACTCTTCCGAGCTGCTCTACGTTTTGGGCAACGTCTATCTGGAGTTGGGGAACTCTGACCAGGCCGTGCAGGTGCTGCAGAGGGCCCGCGCTCTGGCTCCGCAGGATGGAGATGTCCTCTACTCGCTGGGAGCGGCTTACTTGCGACAGGGCAGCTACTTTGCCGCCGCCGAGGCCCTGGAGCGGGCGGTCACCCTGCAGCCGGATAATCCCAACGCCCGCTTCCAACTGGGCAATGCTTACCTGATGCTGGATCAGTGGGATCCCGCCCGGCAGGAATATGAGAAGACCCTGGAGTTGGATCCCGCCTACTGGCCAGCCATGAATAACCTCGGCCTAGTGGACTACGAGCAGGGGGATCTGGAAGCAGCCATCAAGCGCTGGGAACGCACTCTCGAGATCAACGCTGCTGTGGCAGAGCCCTACCTAGCCCTGGCCACCGCTCTCTACGTGCGCGGCGACACCCAAAGGGCAGAGGAGTTGGCCGCCAAGGCTGTGCGTCTGGATCCCAGCTACGCCCGGCTAGAGGTACTGCGGGAAAACCTGTGGCGGGAGAAACTGCTCCAAGATGTGCAAGTTCTCCTGCGAACGCAGGCGGTTGCCAAGGCTCTCCAGCAGGCCGCTGTTGACCAGTTCAACCGCCAGATGGGCCTTGCAGCAGAGTAGCCCGGGATCCCGCAGCCCCTGGCTTCTGCAGCTTCTCAAGCTTGGCTCGGATCCGCTCGGCAATGCCAACACTGTTGAGGCCAAGGTCTGCTAGGGACTCTTCGCGGGTGGCCTGTTCCACCCAAATATCCGGCACCCCCAGCCGCAGGAGCGGTACTCGAATGTCAGCGTCCAGCAGAACTTCTCCTACTGCTGAGCCAAACCCGCCCAGAAGGCAGCCTTCTTCCACCGTCACCACCAGGCGGCTTTGCTCAGCTAGGGGCAGGATTAGCTCGGTATCCAGGGGCTTGGCAAAGCGGGCATTGACTACAGTGGTGGAGATGCCGTGCTCTTTGAGAAGCTCCGCTGCCTGCAAACTGGGGTACACCATTGA
Organism: Synechococcus sp. OH30; assembly: GCF_047462175.1. Classification (NCBI taxonomy): domain Bacteria; kingdom Bacillati; phylum Cyanobacteriota; class Cyanophyceae; order Synechococcales; family Synechococcaceae; genus Synechococcus; species Synechococcus sp. OH30. The sequence goes on from NZ_JANSIP010000011.1 coordinate 14,458, forward strand.
CCCATAAGCCAGGATTAACACATCGCCGCCGCTGCGCAGCACCTCAGCTTTGCCAATAGGGATGGGCTCCCAGCCATCTTCTGCCAAGGGCACCCCAACTCCAGAGTCGCGCGGGTAGCGCATGGCGATGGGGCCTTGGGTGTACTGGATCCCGGTCACCACCATCCGCTGCAGTTCCGCTTCGTCTTTGGGGGCCATCAGCACCATCTCAGGAATGCAGCGCAGATAGGCAATATCGTACATACCCTGGTGGGTGGGGCCGTCAGGGCCGACCACGCCCGCCCGATCCAAGCAGAAAAAGACCGGCAGCTTTTGAATACAGACATCGTGGATAATCTGGTCGTAGGCCCGCTGGAGGAAGGTGGAATAGATGGCCACCACTGGACGCATCCCCTCACAGGCCATACCGGCAGCCAAGGTAACAGCGTGCTGCTCGGCAATCCCCACATCTATAAACTGATCCGGCAGCTTTTCCTTGAGTTTGTCCAGACCCGTGCCCGTATCCATGGCCGCCGTGATGCCAATAATACGGGGATCCCGCTCCGCCAGTTTGCAAAGAGTATGGCCGAAGACCTTGCTGTAGCTGGGGGGAGTGGGTTTGGTGGGAGGATAGGGTTTGCCGGTAGCCAGGTCAAAGCGGGATTGGGCGTGATAGCTCACCTGCTCCGCCTCGGCAGGGGGGTAGCCTTTGCCTTTAACCGTAGCCACATGCACCAGCACCGGTCCGGAGAGACCATGGGCCAACTCAAAAGCATCCAATAACTCCGCCAGGTTGTGCCCGTCCACCGGCCCCACGTAAGTAAAGCCCAGCTCCTCGAAGATAATGCCGGCCTTGTTGTTCTGCACGGCAGTAACCAGCTTCACCGTTTCCTTCATGCGGTCAATTTCCGGGCTGAGGCTGGAGCCAACCAGAGGCAGATTCTTGAGCTGCTCCTCCAGGCTGTCGGTCAAAAACTGCACCGGCGGGCTGAGGCGCAGGCGGTTTAAATAGCGCGGGAGCGCCCCCACATTGGGGGAAATCGACATGCCGTTGTCGTTGAGGATCACCATCAGGTTGGTCTTGGGCAGGTGCCCGGCGTGGTTGATGGCCTCATAGGCCATGCCCCCCGTCAGGGCGCCGTCACCGATGATGGCCACCACCTTGAAGTTTTCCCCCCGCCGATCGCGGGCAATGGCCATGCCCAGGGCTGCCGAGATGCTAGTAGAGGCGTGGCCGGCCCCAAAGTGGTCGAAGCGGCTCTCACTCCGCTTGAGGTAGCCAGAGATCCCCCCCTTCTGGCGGATGGTGTGGAAGTTGTGGTACCTGCCAGTAAGCATCTTGTGGGCGTAGGCTTGGTGCCCCACATCCCAGATCACCTTGTCGCGATCCAGGTCCAGGGTTTTGTAGAGCGCCAAGGTTAGCTCCACTACCCCCAATCCCGGCCCCAGGTGACAGCCGACTGGGGAGTTGGCAGCCGTTTGCAGGTGTTTTTCGCGGATCTGCCGGGCTAAGCTGCGCAACTGGCCGAGGTTTAGGTTGCGGAGCTGGTTGGGGTGAGTGATTTCACTCAGGTGCATAGAAGACGAGTCCTTTTGGTGTAATCCCACTCTAAATCATCCTTTTCCCAAAGTGGCCGGTTGCCCCAGCCACCTCCTCAGGTGGCCGACAGCGGCCAGGGATCCCTTAGTAGGGTTAGCATCGGACAAAGGCCCAGCTTCTCGAGGTGGCCTTGAATTGGCTTGTTGTTGCCTATGAGGATTGCCGATAACATCACCCAACTCATCGGCCGCACACCCCTGGTGCGGCTGAACCGGATCCCCCAGGCAGAAGGCTGCCTGGCGGAGATTGTGGTCAAACTGGAGAGCTTCAACCCAGCGGCCTCGGTAAAAGACCGCATTGCCGTCAGCATGATTGAGGCAGCTGAACAAGCCGGCTTAATTGCTCCGGGTAAGACCATTTTGGTGGAGCCCACCTCCGGCAACACAGGTATTGGCCTGGCTATGGCGGCAGCAGCCAAGGGCTATCGGCTGATCATTGTCATGCCTGAGAGCATGAGCCTGGAGCGGCGGCTGCTGTTGAAGGCCTACGGAGCAGAGGTGCACCTGGCCAGCAGCGAAGGTGGCATGGGAGAGGCCATCTGGAAGGCAGAAGAGATCGTGCGCCGCACCCCCAATGCCTACATGCTGGGCCAATTTACCAATCCTGCCAACCCGCAAATCCACGCCCGCACCACCGGCCCTGAGATTTGGGAGGACACTGATGGCCAGGTGGACATCCTGGTGGCGGGGGTGGGCACCGGCGGCACCATCACAGGGGCGGGCGGGTTCCTCAAGAGTAAGAAACCCTCGATTCGGCTGGTGGCCGTCGAGCCCAAGGCAAGTGCTGTTCTAAGTGGGGGGCGGCCCGGCTTCCACCGCATTGAGGGCATTGGGGCAGGGTTTGTGCCCGAGGTCTTGCGGCGCGACCTGCTGGATGAGGTGATTGCAGTAGATGACGAAGAGAGCATGGTCTATAGCCGCCGCCTGGCCAAAGAAGAAGGGATCCTCTCCGGCATTTCCACCGGGGCGGCCCTGGCTGCCGCTATCCAGGTGGGGCGGCGACCGGAAAACGCTGGCAAGCTGATTGTGATGATCCAGCCCAGCTTTGGCGAGCGCTACCTCAGCACTCCCCTTTTCCGCGACCTGGAGCGGGAGTCGGCCTCCCGCCTGCCCCAGTCTTTGGTTAGGTAATGCCCGGCCCGGTCCTGCTTAGAACTCGCCAGCCAGGGCCGCTACGCAGCGCTCGCACAGCTCGGGGTGTTCAGCAAATTCCCCCACGCGAGGGGAGTAGTTCCAGCAGCGCACGCATTTCTTGCCCTCCGCCCGCTGAACGGCAACCTGCACCTCTGCCTGCTCAGGCTCCGCCTTGATTAGCTCCACCTGGGAAGTGATAAACAGGTAGCGCAGGTCAGCTGCCCGCTCCTCCAGAAGAGCATACAGGTAGGGATCCCCTACCTTGAGGAGGAGTTTGGCTTCGGTGGAAGCGCCGATGACCTTGGCGGTGCGGGCCTGCTCCAGCGCTTTGTTCACCTCCTGCCGCACTGCCCGCAGCTTTTCCCAAGTGGCCGCCAGCTGGGGATCCCGCCAGTGCTCTGGTAGCTGCATCCAGCCCCCTTCAAACACTGAACGGGTAGGCTTGGGGTAAGGCAGGTAGCTCCAGATTTCTTCTGCTAGGTGGGAAAGTACGGGGGCGATGGCTTTGGCCAAGTTCTCCAGCACCAATGCCAGCACCGTCTGACATTGCCGCCGCCGCCGGCTGCGGGCGTGGCTGATGTAGAGGCGATCCTTGGCAATATCCAGGTAGAAGTTGGAGAGATCCACCACACAGAAGTTCTGAACCGCTTGGAAAAAGCGGTAGAACTGGTAGCTTTCAAAAGCTGCAGTGACTTCCTCCCCCACCTCCTTTAGGCGGTGCAGGAGGTAGCGGTCCAACTCCGTCAACGCTGCAAAGGGAACGGCATCCTGAGCCGGGTTGAAGTCATAGAGGTTGCCCAGCAGAAAGCGGGCCGTGTTGCGGATCTTGCGGTAGATATCCGCCATCTGCCCGAGGATGGTCTTGCCCAGGGGCACATCGCCGGAGTAGTCCACGCTGGCAACCCACAGCCGCACCACATCGGCGCCATAGGCGGGATCCGTCTGGGGGTTGCTGCCGCCGTTGATGAGTACCATTGGGTCGATGACGTTGCCCAAAGACTTGCTCATCTTCTGGCCCTTTTCGTCCAGCACAAAGCCGTGGGTGAGCACCGCTTTGTAGGGGGCACAGCCGTTGACGGCCACGGAAGTCAGTAAGCTGGACTGGAACCAACCCCGGTGCTGGTCGGAACCCTCCAGGTAGAGATCCACTGGGTAGCCCAACCCGCGGGCCTGGGCCACCGCCGCCCAAGAAGAGCCGGAGTCAAACCAAACATCCATGGTATCTGTGCCCTTGCGGTAGGTGCGGCCATTGTGGCGGTACTGCTCCGGCAGCAACTCTTCCACCGGTCGCTTCCACCAGGCGTCGGATCCCTCCTGGGCAAAGATGGCTTTGATGTGCTCGAGGGTCTCGGCCGTGAGCAGAACCTCGCCCGTTTCTTCGTCGTAGAAAACAGGGATCGGTACGCCCCAAACCCGCTGGCGGGAGATACACCAGTCCGAGCGCTCCTTCACCATGGCGGTGATGCGGTTTTCCCCTTCCGGCGGGATCCACTTTACGGTTTTGATGGCCTGCAGGGCCAGCTCTCGGAAGCCGGCTACAGACGCAAACCACTGCTCGGTGGCGCGGAAGATGGTTGGTTCTTTGGTGCGCCAGTCGTAGGGGTATTTGTGGTGGTAAGGCTCCTCCTTGAGCAGGGCGCCGGCAGCCTGCAAGGCCTTGATTACGGCCAGGTTGCCGCTGGTCTCCGGTTCTTTGGAGAGCACATCCAGGCCGGCAAACTGGGAGCCGGCTTCCGCTGTAAATCTCCCCCGCTCATCCACGGGGCTGAGGATGGGCAAGCCGTACTTTTGGCCGGTTTTGAAGTCTTCTTCCCCATGCCCCGGCGCTGTGTGGACAATGCCGGTGCCGGACTCGGTGGTGACATAGTCTCCCAAAACACAGAGGCTAGGGCGGTCAAAGAGGGGGTGGCGTCCCTGGCAGTATTCCAGAGCCGATCCCGGCAGCGTGGCCTTGACCTCCAGAGGGGTCTCCAGAACTTTCTCCAGCCGCTGCCGCAGCTCGGCAGCAATGAGCAGCAGACCGAAGTGGGGAGAATCCACCACCGCATAGGTGAGCCTGGGGTTAAAGCAAAGGGCCAGGTTGGCCGGGATCGTCCACGGGGTAGTCGTCCAGATGGCCACCCGCAAGCCCGGCAGGAAGGGCTCCAAAATCGGCTGTGCTGCTGGAGTGAGGCTCTGCAGAGGAAAAGCCACGTAGATGCTGGGGGAGACGTGGTTGTCGGGATATTCCAGCTCCGCTTCTGCCAAGGCCGTCTGCGAGCTGGGGCTCCAGTGGACAGGCTTGAGGCCGCGGTAGATGTAGCCTTTGAGGGCCATCTGACCAAACACCTCGATCTGGGCCGCCTCGTACTCCGGCGAGAGGGTCAGGTAGGGCCGATCCCAATCCCCCCATACCCCCAGCCGCTGAAAACTGGCCCGCTGCACGTTGACATAGTGCAGGGCGTACTCTCTGGCCTTTTGCCGCAGTTGCAGGGGGGTAAGGCTTTCCCGCTCCTGGGGGGAGAGGCTTTGCAGTACCTTTAGCTCAATGGGTAGGCCGTGGCAATCCCAACCAGGCACATAGCGCACCTTGCGCCCCCGCAGGATGTGGTACTTGTTCACAATGTCTTTGAGAATCTTGTTGAGGGTGGTGCCCATGTGGATGTCGCCATTGGCATAGGGCGGCCCATCGTGCAACACAAAGGGATCCCCGGGATTGGTTTCCGACAGACGCTGATAGATCTGTTCTTCCTGCCAAAAAGCTTGGATGGCGGGCTCCCTCTTAGCGGCCTCCGCCCGCATGGGAAACTGGGTTTGCGGCAGGTTGAGGGTACTCTTGTAGTCCACGGCAACTGGTTGATCAGGCTAAAGGGTGTCCTTCTATCCTACGCCGTTGCTCTCTCCTCAGCGGTGTCTCCTGAGATCCCCTTCATTGAAGCCCTTTTGGGGAGAAGGGATCCAGCCCGCCCTCTTGGTAAAGGTAAAGATTCGTGCTAGCCTCAGGATGTCGTTGAGGAAGGGAGGTTCCAGGGGATGCCAGAGAGTAGTTCGTGTAAGGGTCGTCAAGTTGGGTTCAGCCGGCTGTGCGCCGGGGCTGTTCTCTAACGGCCTGAACTCAGATCCTTAGCTTGCTGAGGAGTCTTCGCGTTCTGGCTCGCTTGGAGTTCCTCCCGGCAGTCAGGTTCCAGTTGAAGGCCCGCTAGACCGCTCTCTCCTGGACCGCCTGTTTCTCCTCGGTGGTGGGTGAGAGCGGATAGTTTTTTGAGGAGTTTCCGCTCCAGTAAGCCCAACTCTTTGCTAGGTTGCTTCAAGAACCTTCCTCTCTGGCTCATCACTGTACCTGCAAGGTCAGTCTTGGAACCCAGCCACCCCTACAAGGGCTATACACAACGGGGTTGCCGGAATCTGGCGCCTTCCGTGTCTGCTTGTGGAGGGACGACCGGATCCCGTTGAAGCGTGGGCAGAGCGCGGCGTAAGCCATGCAGCCTGTCCTGTCAGCAGGAGGTTCGGGAGTAGGTCACGGTTGGACGGCAAGGCGCCGGCTCTCGACAACAAGGCCACTTTGGTTAACCAGCATCACCGAGATCCACCGAGCGCCCGGTTCTGGGGGGGCATCTGCCTGGAGAAAGAGCCCGCCTGCCTGCAGAGGTTCAAGGGCAAACGAAGTGAGATCCAAGTAGCCGCCTGCAGCGACGGGTTGCTCATCGACAGCGCCCAGCAGCAAGGACTGGGTGAGGGGTTCTGCCACAATAGCCTGCAGCGAGTAGGTGGATCCTGGCTTGACCGCCTCGGGCAACTTGAAAGTAACAGTGGGAGGTGCCGAGCCGGAGAGGAGGGTGCTAGACTCCCGCAGGACTTCTTGGTCTACGAGCAGCAGTTGTCCTGGATTGGCCACATCCGGGCGGTAGCGGTTGCGCACCAGGGCGGCAGCCTTGACCTGAAACTCCCCCCGTGCTGAAGCTTGGGATCCCTGCACTTGGCTGGCGATCTCGGCCACGATCTCAGGGCCCACCTGCCGCCAAGAGACAATTTGAGCCGAGTAGGTCAATTGGGGATGGGCCTCCCACAGCTGGCGAATAGCTTCCTCCACCTCTTGTCGATCCAGGCCGTCCCGGTGGCGAAAGTCGGGGCTATAGCCAGCCATTACCCCTGGCAAGTCGCGGCGGTTGGCAGCGTCTATCTGCTTTTGCAGCCACTCTACGAGCGAGGCTGGCGGCGGGCTAGAGACTTGCCGTTGGATCCCGCTTTCTAGGCGGACGGGGGCAGCTTGAGCCGGCAGCTTGGCAGGGAAAGGGATCCCCCAGCTCAAAGTCAGAGCAAGGAACCCAAGCAGTTGGGAAAGGGTGAATCGAGAGCTCAAACTGGAGCCTCCAGGGGGCAAATCTGCCCTTAGTTTAGCTTGCTGAAGGTTTAGTGTTGCCCAACGCGATTGGGCCTGGGTTTATCCTGGGAGCTGGGTTCTCTGGGAGGTGTGCATGGCATCCCACCACTCTCCTGCTTTCCTGGCTTTGGTTAACGAGGCCAAAAGCCGCATCCAAGAGCTCACCGTTGAACAGGTGAGGCAAAAACAACTGCAAGGGGATCCCTTCTACCTAGTCGACGTGCGGGAAGAGTCGGAGTGGCAGGCCGGCCACATTGTCGGCGCCATTCACTTAAGCAAAGGCATCATCGAGCGGGATATCGAGAAGGTGATTCCAGATAAAGAAGCCGAGATTGTCCTCTACTGTGGTGGCGGCTTTCGCTCGGCGCTAGCAGCCGACAACCTGCAGAAAATGGGCTACCGCCGCGTGATCTCCATGGACGGCGGCATCCGCGCTTGGCGAGAGGCTGGCTTTCCCGAAGAGCGCTAGAAGCTAGCCCCTCTCCTGGAGGGGGTTCGCGGTAGCCAACGGTTTTTTCGGTGCTAGTTGGGAAAACACCCAGGTCGCCGAAAAACACGGCGCAGAAGCCCTTGGCTCCTGCTTTGTAGTCCACCACCAAGTAGCCGCTTCCTCTATGTTCCGTCTGCTTTCCCAAAGAGAACTATATTGGTCTCTAGGGCCATCGGCCCAGATCTCCCTCTTGTCCCTGCCATGCTCCAAACCCTGCCTCGCTTGGATATTGCCGCCCGTTTGCAGCAGTTGCGCCAGCTTTTGCAGGAACAAAATCTGGATGGGTTTTGGGTGCCCTCGGCTGATGAGCACCTCAATGAGTATTTGCTGGAATACCGCAAGCGGCGGCAGTGGATTACAGGCTTTACCGGCTCGGTGGGGGATGCTCTGATTAGCCGGGACAGGGCCTGGCTGTGGGTGGATCCCCGCTACCACGAGCAGGCGGAGCGGGAAGTGGATCCCAACCTGTTTACCGTCATCAAAGGCGGCCTGCCGGAGCAGCCCAGCCTGATGGAGATTGTGGAAGAGCTGGGATCCGGCTTTCGCCTAGGAGTGGATCCCTTCACAGTATCAGTGGCCACCTACCGCCAGTTGCAGACCCACGCCCAAGCCGGGGGGGTGCTACTGGTGCCGGTTAGCGAAAACCCGCTGGACAAGCTGGCCAAGGAAGCTAGCCAAGCCCTTTTGCAGCAACCCATCTATCCTGTCCCTGCCCAGCTCTGCGGGGCTACTGCCAGCGACAAGCTGGCCCAGGTGCGCCAGGAGATGCGTCGCAAGCGGGTGGGATTGTTGCCCCTAACCAAGTTGGACCAGGTAGCTTGGCTGTTTAACCTGCGCGGCTCTGACATCCCCTACAACCCAGTGTTCCGCGCCTACGCGCTGGTCGCCCTGGAGAGGGTTGCCCTGTTTACTGACCTGGAGCGCCTCACGCCCTCGGCTCGGCAAATGCTGGTGGAAGCCGAGGTCGAGCTCTGGCCTTACGAGGCCTACCCGGAACAGCTGCCCCAGTGGGCCAAGGGCTACGGGCCGGTGGGATTGGATCCCAAGCAGACCACTCAGGGCACCCAAGAGCTGCTGCAAGGGATCCCCTGTCGCGAGCTGGATCACCCTGTGGAGGCCCTCAAGGCGGTGAAAAACCCCACTGAGCTGGAGCAGATGCGGCTAGCTAACCGCAAGGCCAGCCGGGCCAAGATCCGCACCCTGGCTTGGATTGACCGGCAAATTCAAGCGGGGATCCCCATCAGCGAAGCCGATGTGGCGGCCACCATGGCAGCCCACTACCGCGAGGAAGGGGATTGGGTGGGCCTGAGCTTTAACACCATTGCCGGGGCCGGCGCCAACAGCTCCATTGTTCACTACGGCACCCCGGATCCTCAGAAGTTTTTGCAGCCAGGCGAGTTGTTTTTGTTGGATTCGGGATCCCACTACCTGGGGGGCACTACCGACGCTACCCGCACCATCTGGATTGGCCCGCAACCGGCAGATCCCTTGTGCCAGCGGCGCTACACCGAGGTGCTTAAAGCCCACATCCAGTGCGCCCGCCAGATCTTCCCCCCGGATACCTACGGGGTCTCCTTGGATGGCATTGCCCGCTCCAGCCTCTGGCAGGCAGGGCTGGACTATGGCCACGGCACCGGCCACGGTGTCGGCGCCTTCTTGAACGTCCACGAGGGGCCCAATGGGATCCACCGCCGCGCCACCACCCCCTTCAAGGTAGGCATGATCACTAGCATTGAGCCGGGCTACTACCAGCCGGGCTGGGGTGGAATTCGCTTGGAAAACCTCTATGAAGTGGTTGCCCTTCCAGAGCCGGAGGGCTGGATGGGCTTTCGCTCCCTAACTTGGATCCCCTTTGATAGGCGCTTGATTGACTGGGATCTGCTAGACAAGGCGCAACAGACTTGGCTTGAGGAGTATCACCGCCAGGTTTACGCCCTGCACCAAGCTAGCCTGTCGGAAGAAGAGGCCGCCTGGCTAGCGTGGGCCTGCGGCCTTGCCAAGTGACCTTGCAGGTACAGGGTGGCGTGCCCCTACTAGCTTTTCCAGGCGCAGCCCCAGCTAGAGCAGGCGGGTTGCCTCCACCAACTTAGCGTACTGGACCAGTAGCAGAGACTGCTGGTCGGGCAGCGGCTGAATAACCCCCTGCTGCTGCAGGCGCTCTAGCACCGCTGCCACTGTTTCCTTGCTAACTCGGCTGATATCGGCCAAATCCTGGAGCGGTGGGTAGAGGATGCGCATCCCCTGGCCAGTCTTCTCGCCAAAGGCTTCCGCCAGGTACACCAGCGCCTGCACCACCCGCAGCGGGGGGCTTTGTTGATCCAGATCGGCCTGCAAATTGGCTAGGCGCAAGCGACGGGAGAGGCTGCAGGCCAGTTGGTAGCACAGGCGCGGCTCCTGGAGCATCAGCGCCTTGAAAGCTGCCGCCGGGATCCCGGCAGCCCGCAGCGGGGTTAGGGCCAGCACATCCCGCGAGCGGGGAGCTTCATCCAGCACGGCCATTTCCCCCACCCAAGCGCCCGGGCCAAGCAGGGCTAGGGTTTGGGTGCCATCCTGCATCCCTTGGGCGGTGCGGATCCGCCGCGCCCGCCGCACCTTGGCCCAGCCGGAGAGGATTAGGTAAACGACGTTGCCCCAGGCCTCCTGCATCAAGAGCAGCTGCCCTGCCGGGATGTCCCGCAGCCTCACCTGGGATCCCAGCCACTGCAGAGACGTTGCCGAAAGTTCCGCCAGCATTGGCACTGCCTTGAGCTCAGAAAGAACAGCAGCTGCCTCGGAAGTCATGGGGATGGGCGCCCACTCTACCGCAAGCCCACTGTAGCCCAGTTGCCAGCTCGAGAGCTATCCTGCAAGGGCACTCTCGCCAGTTCAACCCCTCGCCCTTTGCGCCAAGATCTAGGAAGGGAACCCGCTTTTCTTGAATTCGTCTGGTAAGCAGAAGGGATCCCTCTGCTATTGTCCTCCTGCTCCATGGCTGCTTATGGATGCTGTCCTCGACGACCTCAGTGGCCAGCGCTGGTCGGCTTCAGTAAAGGACGAGCCTGTGCCGCCAGAAAAGCTTGCTGATCAAGAGCTGGTACTGCTGTGTCAGCAGAGATCCCAGCCCCACCGCGAGGCCTTCGCCGAGCTCATACGCCGCTATCAAGCCTACGTAGACAAGGTTCTCTACCACCTTGCGCCCAGCTGGCCAGATCGCCAGGACTTGGCTCAGGAAGTTTGGATCCGAGCTTATCGCAACCTAAAACATTTGCAGGAACCAGCAAAGTTTCGCAGTTGGCTGGGCCGGATTGCCACCAATCTGTTTTATGACGAGCTGCGCAAGCGCAAGCGTCAACAGCCAACCCTTTCTTTAGATGCCTCGATTTCAAGGCAAGAGAGTGAGATGGAATGGGAACTGCCCAGCAATAGCCCCGGCCCCCATGACCACCTCACCACCTGCGAGTTTTACGAGCGATTGCACCAAGCTGTCCACGATCTGCCCGAGGTCTTTCGCCAAGCTCTCCTGCTGCGAGAAATTCAGGGGATGGCCTATGAGGAAATTGCAGAGATTACGGGGGTATCTTTGGGTACTGTTAAATCCCGCATTGCGCGGGCCCGCGCCCGCTTGCAATCCATCCTGAAACCCTACCTCAACGGCGAATGACCATGTTTTGCCCCAACCCTGACCGTGAGAAGGCCGCCTCCCTTTCCCCAGCGGAGCTACCGCCAGTGGAGGAGTGCTTTGAACAGTTAAGCGCCTACCTAGATGGGGAACTGGCTCCCCAGGAGGCACGGCAAGTGGAGGATTGGCTGGCTAGCAATCCCCAGGCGCGGCAACTGTATAGCCAGCTGGCGGCTTTACAAGCTGGCTTGGCCAACCTCAAGGCGCCAACCTCGGATCCCGTTCAGACGGAGTTGCTAATTAGCCGTGTGTTCGAGAAGCTGGAGCGAACGCCAGCGGTTGCTCTAGGGTGGCGGCGCTGCAGCGGCTTTCCCTGGGGACAAGTGGCAGCGGCTGTGGTGGCCTTGGCGGGAGCCGGCTGGGCAGGCTGGCGCTGGTTGCACCCTCAGCCCTTGGTGTCACTGGAGGAGCCGCCGGTGCGGGTGGCCATGGTGCCAGCCTCTGCCCGGCTTGCCCAGCGCTACCTGTTCGAGCCAGGAGAGAAGCAAGACGCCTACTCAATTTTGTTTGAGCCGCTGCCCAACTCTCCAGCTGACTTGGGCGGGGAGTAAGGCTTGAGCTAGCTTGAAGGAAGACCGAGGAGGGCAGGGTGAGCACAGCAATCCGCCGGGCTTGGGGGCTAGCCATTTGTCTTTGGCTGGGCAGTCTGGGATCTTGGGCAGCCCAGGCAAATCCCAGGGGTAACCCTCTGGCGCACCCCTCTCCCAGTCCCTTGAAGTTTGCTGCCCAGCCCACCCCCCCGCTGGCCAGGGCGCAGGCTTCTACCCCAAAAAACCAACCGGCTGCTTCTGAGGTAGAGCTCTCCCCTTTTCCCGATTTCCCTCTCCTCAAAAAGTTGGAGCCACTCCCACCAACTTCAACCCAGCTGGGCATCGATTGGGCTCAGCTGCCCCTCCTGCCCGATCCCCAGCTGGCAGAAGAGATGGATAGGGAGTTCAGCCGCCGCTTGGCCCGCCTGAACCAGCAGATTGCTAGCCAGCAAGACCGCCTCTACCGCCTTTTGCAAACCTGGGACTCCGACGAAGAGGAGATCCGCCAGGTCCAGGCCCAACTGAGTCAGTTGCGCCTCGAGCGGGATCGCTTAGCTCTGGAGCACCTATTGCTGCTGCGGCAGTTGCAGGAGAACTTTGCCTTGCCTCTACCGAGTCGCTCTGCCGCCACCTCTCCGTGAGGTGGGAGCAGGTTATGATCGGCAGAGGGCAACCCCTGACGGAGCTGAGCAATGGCCCAAGTGCCCAGCAACCCAGAGATTGAGCAATTGGCAGCTGCCATTGGCAAGGAAGTTTACATCGATGTAGCCCGGTGGCACCTTTACCTGCGGGATGCCCACCTGCATACGGTTTTGGCAGAGCGACTGGCTCCCCAGGTGATGGCAGGCAAGGTGGACGAGAATGCCGTTACCGAGGTTTTGCAAGGGATCCCAGTAAAAGTGGGGGGTGGGCGCAAAGAGCTGCCTCTAGCCGATCTGCTGCCCATGCAAAGCCTGCTCAACCTGCTGGATGTGCTGGAGGAGTTCAGCCGCAAATGGGCTCAGTAGAGCGGGAGAAGGCGCTGCAGCAGCAAGGCAATCCTAGGCGGTCTGGGCGATCGCTGTCTCTAGCCAGCAGCTGGCTCAAGGGTGGAAGCTTTGTCCTGCTGCTGGGGCTGGTGTCGGCCTGTCAGGGAACCGAGTGGGGAGAGCGGCTGCAACGAGCGGTGCGACCGGTGGGTCTGTCTGCCTCTCCCTCTGCAGATCAAGCTGAGACGCCTTCCCCTTGGATCGAACCCCGCTCCCCCTCTCCTCCTACAACTCCCCCTGCTGCCTTCACGCCTCTGCCCAGCCAGCTCAGCAGCCGCTTCACGGATCTGGAGCCCGGATCCCTGGTGGCCCGCTCGGTCTATTACCTGGATCAACTGGGGGTCTTTGCTGATATTGGCGGCAGGGAATTTCAGCCCCAGCGCAGTGTTCGCCGCGGCGAATTTGCCCGCTGGCTGGTGCTGGCCAACAACGCCATTTACGCCGACGAGCCCAGCCGCCAAATCCGGCTGGGACCTGCCAGCGAGCGCCCCCTCTTTTTGGATGTGCCGGAGGAGGATCCCAACTTTCGCTACATCCAGGCCCTGGGAGCTGCCGGCATCGTTAGCGGAGACGCCAACCGCGAGTTTCGTCCCAACAGCCTGCTGTCGCGAGCCGAGCTCATCCGCATGAAGGTGCCTTTGGATTTTCCGCCTGGGCAGATCAAGGGATCCCGATTAGAGCTGGAGGAGCGTTGGGGCTTTACCGATGCGGCGCAGATCCCTGAGGAGGCGGTTGCTCCCCTGGTGGCAGATCGCAGCCTGGAGAATGCCTCCACCGTGTTGCGCACCTTCGGCCCCATCCGTACCTTTAACCCCTTCCAGCCGGTCAGCCGTGGGGAAGCGGCAATTGCCCTGTCGGCCTTTGGAGGGCGGACAGCTCAGGAGGCGGTAGCCCAGCTCTCGGCCCTGCCAAGTCCAACGCCGGAAGCCGAAACTTCTCCGCCGGCAGCCCAGCCGGAACCCACCTCTCCTACCCCTGAGGGCGAGCCTTCCCCCAGTGAACCTCCGGCAGTTACCCCAGGGGCAGGGGAAATCGTTACACCCCGCTAAGGGATCCCAGGCTTTAGGAAACCGAGAGGTCGAAAGCCCCTAAGGAGAAAGGCTCTGTTGCCCCTCCCTAGGGCAGGGCTTCCCGCCTAATAATGATGGAAGAAGCTAGCTTTGGAGAAAGGGATCCCGTCTGTGGCTGCAACCATTCCCGAAATTCGCTCTGAAGACCTGCTGCGCTACACCGTCATTGGCTCGCGGCGGCCCAGTGTTTACTTTTGGGCAGTGGTCTTGACAGCGGGGGGTCTGGGCTTTACCCTGGCTGGTCTTTCTAGCTATTTCCACCGCAATTTGCTTCCCTTTTCCGATCCCGCCAGCCTGGTGTTCATTCCCCAGGGCATTGCCATGCTCTTTTACGGCCTGCTCGGATCCCTGGCGGGGCTGTACCAATGGCTAAGTTTGTACTGGAACCTAGGGGGCGGCTACAACGAGTTCGACCGCCGCACCCAAAAGATAACGCTGGTGCGGCAGGGCTTTCCGGGCAAAAACCGCGAGGTGCGCCTAGAATACGACTTTGCCGAGGTGCAAAGCCTGCGGGTAGAGCTGCGAGAAGGCCTCAACCCCCGTCGGGTTATCTACTTGCGGGTAAAAGGACGCGGCGACATCCCCCTCACGGGTGTGGGTCAGCCACCCTCTTTGGCCGAGATCGAAAACCAAGCAGCCGAGATCGCCCGCTTTCTCAATGTCAGCCTAGAAGGTATTTGAGGGGGGATCCCAGCAGTCGACTCAGCAAGCAAAACCCCCCTCTCCCTAAGGGAGAGGGGCTGGGGGTGAGGGAGCTCTAGTAGCTAGGCAAAGCTGCAGAGCCCGCAACGGTCAGAGAAGGGCTAGCTGGCTCTGGAGCAAAAGCCTGGGCTGTCGGGAACCCCAAAAACGGACTTTGCTCTACTGCCTGGATGGAGAGAGTAAACAGCGGATTGGAGAGAATGCCAGCCAAGATGGTGGCCACCAGCGTCAGCACCATGCCCACCCGCAAAGCCGGCATGCCTTCGGCCTGCCAGTCGGTCTCGGGGTAGTTTTGCACCGAAAGCGACATTTCCTGCGGCTCTTTTACCACCATGGCTTTCACCACCCGCACGTAGTAGTAGATGGAGATGACGCTAGTAACCAAGCCCACCAGCACCAGCGTGTATTCTCCTGCCTGCCAGCCAGCCCAGAAGAGATACAGCTTGCCGAAAAAGCCCGCCAGCGGCGGCAATCCGCCCAGCGAGAGCAGACAAATGCTCAGGCAAAGGGTGAGGAAGGGATCCTTTTGGTAGAGGCCGCTGTACTCGTTAATCTCGTCGGTACCCGTCTTCAGGCTAAACAGGGTAACGCAGAGAAAGGCCCCCAGGTTCATGGCCAAATAGACCATTAGGTAAAAAATCAAGCTGGCGTAGCCCGCTTCAGTCCCTGCTACCAACCCAATCAAAACAAAGCCCGCCTGCCCAATGGAAGAGTAGGCCAGCAGTCGCTTGAGACGGGTTTGGGCAATGGCCACCACATTCCCCAGCACCATGGTCAAAATGGCCAACACCGAGAGCACCGCCCGCCACTCTTCTGTCATTGCCGGGAACACAGTGGCGAGAAAGCGAATGGCCAGGGCAAAGCCTGCCGCCTTGGATCCCACTGACAAAAAGGCCACCACCGGCGTTGGGGATCCCTCATAGACATCGGGCGTCCACTGGTGGAAGGGCACCGCCGCCAGCTTAAAACCAATGCCGCTAAGGCAGAACACCAAGGCAAGGATCCCCGCCAGCCCAGCATTGGCCAGGTGTGGTGCAATAGCTGCCAGCTGCGTCTGACCTCCTGAAAGGCCATAGAGCAGCGACATGCCATAGAGGAAGATGGCTGTGCTGCTGGCCCCGATCAAGAGATACTTCAGTGCTGCCTCTGAAGAGCGCGGATCCCGCTTGGTGTAGCCGGCCATCAGGTAGCTGGCGATGCCTAGCGTTTCCAACGAGACAAACACCATGATGAGATCGGTGGCCCCTGCAAGGAACATTCCCCCCAAGGTGGCCGTGAGCAGCAGCACATAAAACTCACCGGTGGGCGCTCCCGCCTGGGCGATGTAGCGCTCCGCCATCATCACCGTCAGGGCTGCCGTTACCACCACTAGGCCCCGGAAGAGAATGCTAACTGGATCCGCAGCAAAGCTGCCCAAGAAGCTCTCCAACTGAGGCTGCTGCCATTGCAACACCAGGGTTACCAAAGCCCCGATCAAGCCAAAGAGGGAGAGGGCGGGCAGACTTTTGCGGGCTGCTGACCCGCCTACTAAATCCACCACCAAGACCATCAACAGCGTGAGGGTGACCACCACCTCCGGCCAAATGGCGCCAGCATGCAGGTTTCCAGTTGGGGCAAAGACATCCATAGGAGAAGACTATGAAGAGAGATTAACGGGATCCAAAGCCAGCATACCGCGATTTCTGGATTCTCTAGCTTGCTCCTGGCATCTCTTCTCCCAATCGTCTCCATTGACCCTCCCTGGGTTTAATAAAGCTTGGCGCTGGAGGTGAGGACCAGTTTTAGGCGGGCATGGATAAGATTCAAGTCCGCCAAGCCCAGGTCGATCTCGCCGTCGATAACAATCCCGGTGTTAATTAGCCGATCCAGGAGTTCCAGCAGGGATCCCTCGCCGTCAGGCTGGCCGGGGTAGTAGTCTCCCTGGCGGGGCAGAAGGGTGCCCAGATCCCCTAGATCGAGGTTGAGATCCGCTGGATCGATCTCCAGCAGGGCGCAGAGTTGCCGAATTTGCTCTCGCAGAGCTTGCAGGCTGCTGCCAGCCCGTTCAATTTGCTCGGGCGAAAGGCGATTGGCTTCCATTTGGCGTACCACTTGGGCCTCCATCAACTGCCGCAGCAGCTCCACCAAGGTCAGCACCAGCGAGGCCAGGCCGGCTTCCGGGCGTTTCCGGCTAGGGGCGAAGTCTTCCAGGCTAGCCGGGCTGATGGCAAGGGGGGGAGAAGGAGGAGGCGGGGCCAACCACTGCTCAAAGGGCTGGAAGAGCTGCTCTAGGCTAAGCAAATGGAGACGGGGATCCCGAGCGGCCGCTTCCCGCTCCTCGGGCAGGTTGTAGCCCCACTCGGCTAAAAACAAGAGCACCTGCTCCAGTTCCGGTACACTCTGCACCTGGCGCAGCGTCTGCAGGCGATCCTCAACAAACCAGAGTTCCTCAGGCGCTACCTGGGTCGCTGCTAGCAGCCGCTGGAGGGTGGTGGCCTTGGGGGCGCGTACCTCCTTGCCCAGGATGCGGTGGCGTGGCAGCTGGATCCCCTCGCGGAGCAAAAGCTGCTGAATGAAGCGCCCCTCCTTGGTACTGAGAATGGCCAGGCGCGGCTCGCCAGCAGCCTGGATCTGGCGCATCCAGGCCGTTACTCCTGGATAAAAGCGGTGCAGCCCCAGCCAGCCTTGGAGATCCTCTGCCAGCCAGCGATCCCGCACCTCATCCAGGGCTTGGGCCAAAGCCCGCTCGGAAACCCCCGCCTGCTGCAACAACCGCTGCCGCCAGCCGGGCCAGTCTTGGCGCAAAGCGTCCTCTGGGATCCCTTGCTGTAGCCCCCATAGCAGCAGAGGCATCTCCCAGCCAATCTCGATTAGGGGTCGCAGGCGGTCGAAGGCAGGGCGCAATAGCTCCAACTGGGCAGGGGCTAAACCCCACACCTGGCCACAGACGCGACAGGAGGAGGCAAAATACTCCAACCGCCCGTCGCAGAGCACGCCGTCAAAATCCAGAACTAGAATACGGGGGGACATTCGCGGGGGCCTAGTGAACTCCATACCTAAGTCCCCCATAGAGCAAGTTGCAATTTAACCAAACTGTTTCGCCGGATTGGCCCAACCTAGTTTGATTCCGAGATGCGAACAGACTTGATCACAACCGGGTTCAAGGGGCGATCCTGAGGGCCCGTGGGCGCCGTGGCAATTTTATCCAACACCTCTTCCCCCTCAATCAGTTGCCCAAAGATGGTGTAGTGAGGAGGCAGCGGGTAGTCGGCATGCATAATGAAGAACTGGCTGCCATTGGTGTTGGGGCCAGCATTGGCCATGGCCAAAGTCCCTCGCGTGTAGGGGCGCCGCACCGGCTCATCGGGAAAGCGGTAGCCTGGCCCACCTCGACCTGTGCCAGTGGGATCCCCGCCCTGAATCATGAAACCCCGAATGACCCGGTGAAAGATGACGCCGTCGTAGAAATGATCCCGGGCCAAGAAGACAAAATTGTTGACAGCAAGGGGAGCTTCCTGCGGGAACAGCTCCAAAACCATCGTGCCGGCGGTGGTCTCCAGCGTGGCCGTGTAGGACTTGGCCGGGTCGATGACCATTGGCGGAGGACTGTTGTAGGTTTTCACGGTTTTGCCCAACTGTTGTGCTAGGAGCAAATCGTAAGAAGAATGCGGACGGGCCAGAGCGGGAAGAAAGCCAGATCCCACCCAAAGCAGCACCGCCAGCACAGCTAGCTTCAACAGGTGGGCAACCCCCGAGAGCACGCGCATCTCTCTTGCCAGAAAGCTCCGCCCCTATCCTATCAGGATTTGTCCAGGCCCGCCCTTCGCTCGACAGGGATCACGGCTTGGCTCGTCGCACCAGCCAGTAGCTGACGGAGAGGGCTAGCGTCGCTGCTGCCAGCCCAATGAGATCCAGGCCCCCCAGCTTCTCAAAATCGAAAATAATGATCTTGCGCGCCACTGCGATCAAAGAAGTCACAATCACCAGCTCTACCTGCACCACCTGCTTTTGCAAGTAGGCGGTAATGTTCTCCAGAATCTCCAGCGCAATCAAAATATTTAAAAAGAGGCCGAAGATCTCGATCAAAGTGGTAGAGAAAAACCCGATTGGCTCCTGCAGCAGATCAGCTACCAGGAAGCGGGTCAAATCCACCACAGCTACCCCAATCAGCCCAATCATCAAGATAGAAAGCAGCTTCGAGATCAGGCTTTCTAGGCGGATGATGGCCCGCAGAAAGGGATCCTCCTCTTCCGTTTCGTGAGGATTGTGCAAGAGCCACTTGAGAAACCGCATGCCACCCCCCTTTGACGACCCCATTATCTGCCCCAGACGTCTAGGAGGACCGGGATCCCTTGGGGCGATGGTTGCGACACCGCTCAGAACAGTATTTCACCTCCGGCCAACAGTCGGCCCACTTCTTGCGCCAGGTAAAGGGCCTGCCGCAGGTGAGGCAGATTTTGCTGGGCAAATCCGACTTTTTTCGGTGGTGGGGCATGGCGCGCTGGAAACAACAACCCTTGGATAACTTAACCAGATAACTGCCCTGTGTTCTGCAACTGCAGGGCTTGCGGCCGGGAACGGCTGCGCAGGGCGGCCTCGATCAGCCCCAAAAAGAGGGGATGGGGGCGGTTGGGGCGGGAGCGAAATTCGGGATGGAACTGGGTGGCAATGAAAAAGGGGTGGCTGGGCAACTCGATGATTTCCACCAGGCGGTTATCGGGCGAGACGCCGCTGATGACGTAGCCGGAGTCCAAAAACAGGCTGCGGTAGGCGTTGTTGAACTCATAGCGATGGCGGTGGCGCTCATAGACAATGGTTTCCCCGTAGAGCTTGGCCGCCAGGGTGTTGGGCAAGATGCGGCAGGGGTAGAGGCCCAGGCGCAGGGTTCCCCCCAAGTGCTCCACATCTTTCTGCTCTGGCAACAGGCTGATGACAGGGTGGGGGGTGTCGGGATCAAACTCGTAGCTGTTGGCCCGCTCCAGACCGGCAATGTGGCATCCCCAGTCGATCACCGCACACTGCATGCCTAGACACAGGCCTAGGAAGGGAATGCCCCGCTCGCGCACGTAGCGGATGGTGGCCACCTTACCCTCGATGCCGCGGCTGCCAAACCCCCCCGGCACCACCACGCCGTCCACACCGGCCAGCAGGGCTGCCGGCCCCTGCTCCTCAACTTCTTCAGAAGAGATCCAGCGCAAGGTAACGCCGGCATTGAGGGCCAGGCCCGCATGGCGCAAGGCTTCCGCCACTGAGAGGTAGGCGTCGGTGAGGCGCACGTATTTGCCGACAATGGCAATCTCCACTTGCTCTTGAGGGTGGTGCAGCCGCTGCACCAGGAGCTCCCACTCCCGCAGATCCGGCTGCTGCGGCTCCAGGTTGAGGATCTCCAAAACCCGCTGCGCCAACCCTTCCTGCTCTAGGATCAAGGGCACGTCGTAGATGCTGGGGGCATCCTGCGCCTGGATGACACATTCCACCGGCACGTCGCAAAACTCAGAGATCTTCTCCTTGAGGCCGCGGGGTAGGGGCTGCTCGCAGCGGCACACCAGCACGTCCGGCTGAATCCCAATCGAGCGCAGCTCCTTGACCGAGTGCTGGGTGGGCTTGGTTTTCATTTCCCCTGCTGCCCTGATGAGAGGCACCAGGGTCACGTGCACGTAGGCCACGTTGGCTCGGCCCACGTCTTTGCGAAATTGGCGGATGGCTTCCAGAAAGGGCAAGGACTCAATATCCCCCACCGTGCCTCCCACCTCCACCAGCACCACATCGGCGTTGGTCTCGCGGGCCACCCGCCGGATGCGCTCTTTGATCTCTTGCGTAACATGCGGGATCACCTGCACTGTGCTGCCCTGGTAGTCGCCCCGCCGCTCCTTGTAGATCACCGCCTGGTAAATGGCGCCGGTGGTGACGTTATTGAGCTTGGACATGTTGGTGTCGGTGAAGCGCTCGTAGTGGCCCAAGTCCAAGTCGGTCTCGGCGCCATCGTCAGTAACGAACACTTCCCCATGCTGGTAGGGGCTCATGGTGCCGGGATCCACGTTGATGTAGGGATCCAGCTTCAAAATTGACACGGTGTAGTTGCGGGACTTGAGCAAACGCCCCAGGCTGGCCGCTACGATCCCCTTGCCAATGCTGGAGACAACTCCGCCGGTGATGAAGACAAACTTGGTCATACCCCGGGTCCCTTGCCCTTTTTTGATTATGGCAGGGATCCCTTAGGGCCGAGAGCGGATGGGGCCGTTGTAGAGGATGGTGGTCTGAAAGGTGCGCCGATCCACCCGCACCTGGGTTTCGATGCTGGGCTGAGTAAAGCCAGGCTCGCCGCCCCGGAAGGTGAAGATCCAGGCATCTGCAAACTCTTCAAACGGTGCATCGATGGCTGCCCCGTGCATAGAGGCCTCGGCGCGGTAGCGCTGCAAGCCCCCGTTGGCAATTTCAGCCGCTTGGCGGGCTAAGTTCTTGGCTCGGTTGAGATCGCGGAAGTAGCGGCTAATCTCCTCAAAAGTCCCCCTTGGCAGCGGCCTTGGCCGGGGGGATGTCGTCGGTACAGGCCGGGGATCCGGCACGATGGGCAGGGTGGGAATATCCTGGCTGGGGGGCAGCGGGATAGGAGTTCGGGAAGTTTCTGGAAAAAGGGGCGTGATCACCTGTGCCTGCGCAGAGAGCAGGGATCCCCAGATTAGAACGCTGCCCCCGGCCAGGCAGAGAGGGAAAATGGACTTCATCGGGCCATTCCGGTGGGAATCTTTCAATCCCCACTCTACTGAGCCTCTAGTTAGAAAAGTAGAGGCAAAAGCCCGGCCTCCTTTTCCACCAGCAGCTAGGCGCAACCGGCTTTGTCTTCTCCCGGCGCCTGTTAGCATCCTGAAACCGGCTCCTCTTTGCAGAAGTTGCCATGGAGTTTGTCACGCTTGCCGAGACAGGTCTAAAACTTAGCCGCGTGGGGTTGGGCACCTGGAGCATGACCGGGGATTGGTGGGGGCCAGCAGACCCTGAGGAGGCCTATGCCACCCTCCGCAAGGCTATTGACCTAGGTATTACCCTCTTTGACACAGCCCCGGCCTATGGCCGCGGCCTTTCGGAAACGCTTTTGGGACGGGCCATCCGGGATGCCGGCTGCCGGGATCGCGTGGTCATTGCCACCAAGGCCGGCCTGCAGTGGACTAACGGCAAGGTGGTGCGCAACTGCAGCCTAAGTTGGCTAGCTCAGGATCTGGAAAACTCCCTTCGCCGCCTGCAGACGGAGGTGATTGACATCTACCAGGTGCATTGGCCAGATCCCCTAGAACCTTTGGAGGAAACGGCCGCCTTTTTCTACCGCCTGCTGCAGGAGGGCAAGATCCGTGCCATTGGGGTGAGCAACTTTTCTCCTCAGCAGATGGAGCGCTTTCGCCAGGTGGCTCCCCTGCACACCGTCCAGCCGCCCTATAACCTGTTTGAGCGCCAGATTGAAGCGGACGTTCTGCCCTACTGTCGGGCTAACGGCATTGCTACGCTGATCTACAGTCCCCTCTGCCGGGGATTGTTGGGGGGACGGCTGACGCCCCAAACCAAGTTTCCGCCTGGAGATCTGCGCGGCGGCATCGATCCCAAGTTCGTGGAACCTCGCTACTCCCAGTACTTACAAGCAGCAGAAGAGCTGAGCCAGCTGGCACGGGAGCGCTACGGCAAAACCCTGCCTCAGTTGGCGGTGCGCTGGCTCTTGGATCAGCCGGGAGTGAGTGCAATCCTGTGGGGAGCGCGCAAACGCCAGCAGTTGGATGACCTAGCCGGAGTTTGGGGCTGGTCGCTGGAGGCGGAGGCAAGGCAGGCCATCGACGAGATCCTGCATAGGCACGTCCCCGAATCCATTCCCCCCAGCTTCATGGCTCCTCCTGCCCGCGCAGGGATCCCAGCTTCTCGGAATTGTCCAGAGTGATCCTAAGGATCAAGCAAGAGAAGGGCGGAAGAGGTTCTCCTATGGCGCTGCAAGGGGTGATCCTAAGCTGGAGCGGCATAGTGGCCGACGATGAGGGGCTGCACCTCTCCGCCATCAACCAGGTGCTGCTGGAGGAGAACTTGCGTCCCTGGGATCTAGGATCCCCTGCCCAAAAGGAGCTCTACCGGCTGCACTACCTAGGCCGATCCGATCGGGAGCGCCTGCCCGCCCTTTGGCAAGCCCAGGGGCGGGTGCTCAGCCCCAAGCAGCGAGAAGAGTTGCTGCACCGCAAGGCCCTGTACTACCGGCAGGCGTTGCAGGAGCAGAAGGGATCCCTTCTTGTCCCCGGCTTGGTGGAGACTCTAGAGAGGCTGGAGCGGCTGCAGCTCAAGGTGGGCCTAGTGAGCGGCCACGCTGCTGCTGAGGTGGAGGCTTTTCTAGAACGCTTCCCCTGTCCGCTCCTGGCCCGGCTGACCGACCATTTCCGGTACCGTGTGACCGGCGAGGAGATGGATCCTGACCTGGGTTCAGGGCAGCTGCACCGTCTGCTCCTAGAGCGGATGGGGCTCTCCCCTCAGGAGTGCCTGAGCTTTGAAGCCACCTACGCCGGCATGCAAGCAGCTCGCTCCCAAGGGATCCCGGTCTTGGCCCTGGCCACTTTCTTTCCTTTGCACATGCTGCAGCGGCGGGCCAACTGGGCAGTGGATGGCTACCCCCAAGTGGAATGGGAGCGCCTCCAGAGGTGGTTTGCCACTGGCCAAGACCGGCCTGCCCAAGCCGCCTGACTCAGCGGACGGAAGGGATCCCCTTAGGGCAGGATCAGCATGCCGTCCCCAAAAGAATAGAAGCGATAGCCCTGCTCAATGGCCTCTTGGTAGAGATCCAGTAGCCTCTGCCGCCCAATCAGCGCTGCCACCAGCATCATCAGGCTGGAGCGGGGCAGGTGGAAGTTGGTGATTAGGCCCTGCACCACCCGCCAGCAGTAGCCGGGGTAGATGAAGAGGTCGCTCTTCCCCTGCCAGGGCTGCAGGGTGCCGGAGAGGGCTGCCGTTTCCAGCGCCCGCACCACGGTTGTTCCCACGGCAATCACCCGCCTTCCCTGCGCTTGGGCTGCCCGAACGGCAGCTACGGTTTCCGCCGGCACCTTGAGCCACTCGCTGTGCAAGTGGTGGTCAGTGACTCGTTCTGCCTCCACGGGGCGGAAGGTGCCTAGGCCAATGTTTAGGGTGATGAAGGCGGTTTGGATCCCCTTTTGAGCCAAGCGCTCCAAGAGCTGGGGGGTAAAGTGCAGCCCGGCGGTGGGGGCGGCCACCGAGCCTGGCTGTCTAGCCCAAACAGTTTGATAGTCTTCAGGTCGGACTCCCGCCTCCGCCGGATTAAGGGTGTGGGCAGCCTTGATGTAAGGGGGAAGCGGGATCCGCCCCACTCGCTCCAAGATCTTCTCAAAGGGATCCGCTCCTTCCCAGGTAAACCGCATCACCCGGCCACTGGTCTCCGCATCCACAGCAAGTACCGTGCCCATCAGTTCCGCCGGGGATCCCTGGTGATCCCAAAACCGGATCTGATCCCCCACCTTGACCCGCTTGCCTGGTCTAACCAAGACCCGCCAGATTTGCTCCTGCTGGAAGGTGTTAGCTGGGATCCCTGGCAACTCAGGCTCCAGCAGCAAAACCTCTACCCGTGCCCCAAAAGAGTCTTTTCCCGGCAAGACCTTGGCTCCCCACAGCCGGGCCGGAATTACCTTGGTGTCATTGAGAACCAGCAGATCCCCGCTCTGCAGGTAGTCAGGCAGGTCGCAGAAGCGGCGGTGCTCATGCCTATCTGGGTACACCACCAACATCCGCGCTTGATCCCGCGGCTCCACCGGTTTTTGCGCGATGCGGTCAGGAGGTAGAAAGTAGTCGTAGGCAGCAGTTAGGAGATCCGGGTTGGACTCTTCAACGCTCCCTGCAAGGGGGCCGGGTTGAGCTGGACCAGCTAGGGGTGGAAAAGGATCCGTCATGACCAAAAAGAGGTTTCCCAGACTTCAGGATCCAGCCTAGCCCTCTGCTCTGGGCTGGCTATCTCCCCCTACAGCCCCTGTAAAATGGCGTTGGCTTCTTGGGGAGCTCCGCTATGGCCAGCCATTCCATGCCTCCTTCTGCGAGGGAGTGCTCACCGCAGCAGGCAAAAGTGTGGCTACAAGGGCTGCTGGGCATTGCCTGGGCCGATGGAGAATATAGCCCCGAAGAGCAGCGACTCATTGAAGATCTCATCCGCTCCGACTGGCCAGAAGTGGAGGGGAAGGATCTATCCCCCCTATCCCCGGAGGAGTTGGCAGCCCAACTGCAACCGGAGCTGCGGGAAGATTTCCTACGTACGGCCGTGATGACCGCCATTGCCGACGGCGTGTATTCCAAAGCAGAGGATCGGCTCCTGCAGCGGTTTGCCGCCGCCTTGGGGCTGGAGCTACCCCAGCTCCATCTGCTCAAAACCACCTTGGTCGACAAGGGTTCTGCTGCGCCTTCCCCAGGAGGTGCTCCAGCCGAGAGCGGTTACACCGACCTTTTGGCTCCCTTGCGTTCCTGGCTGGACGGGATCCAAGTCCGCAATCCCCAGGTGGCCCGCTTCCTGTGCCGCCTGATCCCTGCCCGGTGTCCCTTCGAGCGGGATGTGGTGCTGTTTGGCCGCAAGGTGATGCACATTCCCCCCTTGTGCAAACTCAACCCCCTCTACGACCAGGTGGTGGCCCTGCGCTTCCGCGCTCTCTCTTTTTTGGCAGAACGCGGAGAAGATATTAGCCAGTACATAGGATAGCTGGGTGGCCCCGTACTGTAGGGCGGGGCGGAAAAGCCCGTAAGCAGCTTTGGTTGCCAACCAAAAATGCGGCTTGCTTATGGGTACAGCTTGCCAGCCAGCTTCCTGGAGGCAAACGAAAAACCCGACCGGTGGCAAGCCTCTGGGCGGGTAGGGTATCAAAGGCGAAGAGGGGGTTCCGGCCCAACTTGCTAAAGTCAACCTTAGGGCTTGGCCTCAAGGAACTGGGGGGGGCGTTTTACTGCGCAAGAATCCCCCGACTTAAGTCAGCGGGAGGGTCAATAGCCCCAAGTCCGCAACCCTGCTCAAGCGGCAAGGCAGAGAACGGCGGCAGCAGCTGCCCAGGCAAGAGTGAACCCTTTTTAGCCACACAACAGGCCTGAAGAGGTGGGCGTTCTCTCAACGGGGGCAGCTTCTGTACTCCCAGGGCGATAGAAGCAGGGGCCAAGCTTCCAGATTGGCCACAAATGGCTGCATATCCACCCGGACCCTAGCCAGTTGTAGGCTCTGGTGGGTTGCTTGCCAACTGCAGGGCTGCTGTTCCCTCCTCAAGCCCGCAGGTGGTCTGGAGGACAAGGGTCGGGTAGTCTTCTGTCTCTCCCCGAGGGATCGTCTCCCTCCTGGCGGCTGCTTCTGCTGAGCTGGGAGCTATCCCCTCTGCGGGCAACCAGCCCAACAAGGGCAAGGGCAGGAGGGTAGAGAGATTGGTTACTACCAACAATAGCCCCAGGTTGCTGAAATTGCTTTCGGTTACTCCTAGCGCGTGCATGAGCAGGGATCCCAGCTCCTGGGAGAGAAACCCCGCCAAGTTGAAGGCCGACATCAAGAGGGCAAAAAAGGTAGCCTCAACCCCTGGCGGGCAAAGGCGGGCGGCCAGAACCAGCACTGGCATAAAGGCAATTTGCCCTGCCACCGTCAACACCAGGCTATCCCCGAGGCTAAACCAGTGATCGTCGAGGCCCCAGGCGCGGTTGAGGTGATAGACCAAAATCAGAGTGGTCAGGCCCAGCCCTGCTGAAATGACTGTCATCCAGCCAAAGAGGGGCCGCAGGGGGATCTGTCGTAGATACACCTGAAAGATCCCCACCCCTGCCAAGCTGGCAATGCTGGTAACCAGCCGCACCTGGCCCAGAAACTCCGGCCCAAAGCCAAGCTCGTTGGTTACAAAATAAAACAGGGCTACGTCGGCACTGGGAGTTGCCTGCCAGACAAACACAAACAGCACCGGTAGGAAAATGCTGGGCTGCCGCAGCGCTTGCCACACCCGACCCACCTGTTGCTGCAAGGGATCCCAGCCCCAAGAGCTGGCTACAGGCTGATCCCCAATTACCCAGGCAGCCAGGGCAATCAGCAAGGGCAACAGAGCTGTTAGCCCAAACACCACTTGGGGAGGGTAGTGGGCCAAGAGCGCGCCTCCGGCATAGGCGGTGAGCAGGGATCCCAGAGCTGTTGCCCCCCATGTCAAAGACTGCAGCGTGCCCGTTCCCGCCCAGTCACTGCCCTGCACCCGCTCCACCACCAGCGAATCGACGATGACATCCCCCACCGCCACTGCTAGGGATCCCAAAACCATCCACAGCACAGCCAGCTCCGCTGTCGGTGCCCCCCAAGCCATCCCCAGCCAAGCCCCGCACCCCAACACCCCCGCAAGCAGGAGGTAAGGACGGCGCCGGTAGCCCGCCAGCGGCAGCGTATCCGACAGGAGTCCGTAAAGAGGCTTGAGGGTCCAGGGAATTACAGCCAGGCCCATCAACGCCGCTGCCTGCGCTGGACTGAGGCCCAGGCTATCCTTCAAGTAAAAGCTGGTGGCTAGCCTTGCCAGTCCTACCGCCCCCTGCACAAAATACACCAGCAGGATCCCAAACAGTTCCGGAGTCCAATGGATCTCTTGGAAGGGGTCGAGAGCCGATTGGCGTAGCCGTTGCAGGAAGAGAAGGATCATGAGCGTTTGTGTCTTGCGTTACTGAATTGTTGGGGTCCTGCTGGGTAGGACCCCTCAGGTTCGGGGCTTTGCCGCAACAATAGGAAAAGTTAGCTAAGAACTTCTTTACACTGTAACCTGCCCCCTGACCTACCACTGCAATTTTCCAGAGGCCTGTTGTTCTAGGCGCCAGCAGTACTTTTGCAAAAGCTGCCTTGGGTGAACATGATCGACAATGCAAGGGATCCTTTCTTGACTGCCCATGAGCTGGCAACGCCCTGATGGCCGCACAGCTGCCCAATTGCGCCCGATTTCCTTTCAGCGCCACTTCACCCGCTACGCTCCTGGCTCAGTGCTGGTGAAGTTTGGCGATACCCATGTTCTCTGCACCGCCACCGTGGCTGAAGAGGTCCCCCCTTTTTTACAAAACACCGGCCAAGGCTGGTTGACGGCAGAGTACCGCCTGCTGCCCACCGCCACCCAACAGCGCCAGCCGCGGGAGGTGCTCAAGCTCTCCGGCCGCACCGCCGAGATCCAGCGGCTGATTGGGCGCAGTCTGCGCGCTGCTTTGGATCTCCAGAAACTGGGATCCCGCACCATCACCATCGATGCCGACGTGCTGCAGGCCGATGGCAGCACCCGTACCGCCGCGATTACCGGTGGCTATGTAGCCCTGCATGATGCCATCACCTGGCTCTACAAACAGGGGCTGCTGGATCCGGCACAGGGATCGCCGTTGCGGCAGCAGGTGGCAGCCCTTTCGGTGGGGATTGTGCAAGGGGAGGTGCTGCTGGATCTCTGCTACGAGGAAGACAGCCAAGCGGAAGTGGATATGAACGTGGTTATGAACGAGCAGGGAGCCTTAATCGAGATTCAGGGGACTGCTGAAGCCAGCTGCTTCGACCGCTCGCAACTGTTGCAAATGTTAGACCTGGCCCAGGCCGGCATCCAGAAACTGCTCCAGGCCCAGCGGGACGCCTTAAACTCGTAGCCAACGGATCCTTTGTCGGCTTGTGAGCCTAGGCCCAGCCGAGGAGCGGGGGCTTTTTGACGATTTGATGAAGGGGAGATAACTTTATAAAGCAGCTGCAAATTAGGGTGAGTAGCCAAGGTAATCGCTGCTTGGGTGGCCTGAAAAGACGAGGCCGGAGGAGCTTCTATGTCCCATTTTCTCTTTGCAGCGGCGGAACTGGCACCTCTACTCCGGCAGCAAAGTCGGCAGTTTACCACTGGCTACCTCCACCTTTACCTCAAGAGGGGGGATCCCGCCGCGGAACCAGAGCCTTGGGTGCTGACCTACTACTGCGGCCGGCTGCTCTTTTCCGCTGATCAGCCCCTTGGAGCCCCAATTCTGCTGCAGCGCCTATCGCGCTTTATCCCTCGCCTCAACCTAGAGTGGTCCCAACGGGTTATCCGGGTGCTGCGGGAGCGGCTGCTCCGAGACAGCCCCCTGCCGGAGTTGCTGGAGGTGATGGCCGAGCTGGGTTTAATAAAGCCAGGCGAGGTGGAAGACGCCCTCTGGCTTAACTTGCTCACCGATTTTGATCGCTACCTATTCGAGCGGGCGGGCACCTGTTACTTCGAGGTGCAGGAACGGGTTGCCCAGGAGGCACCCATTGGCGGGTTTGAGCTGGAGCCCCTGCTGCAAGAAGCTGCCCGCCGCCACGATCGCTGGGCAGAACTAAAGGTGGCCATCCCCAGCCTTCTGGCGGTGCCCGTGGTTAACTGGGAGCGGGTCAATCGCTATCGCCTTAGCGACGAACAGCGCCAAAAGCTTCATGCTCTTACCAAAGATGGCCAGTCGCTGGAGGCCATTGCCCAAAAGCTCTGTCGGGATCGGCTGGAGGTAGCTGGCCTCTTTGCCGCTTGGGTCAAAAAAGGGCTGGTGAGCTTACAAACTTCTCCCGAGCTGCTGCCCCCCCAGCGCCCTACCCCCCTCACCCTCTTGGCGGTAGATGACAGCGTTGTTATGCAGGAGATCCTGCGCCAGTACCTGCCCAAGTATCGGGTCATTACAACCGGCAACCCCGCTGAGGTGCTCCCCCTCTTGTTCCAGTACCGGCCTCACCTGCTACTAATGGACATCGCCATGCCCGGGATGGATGGCCTGGAGCTCTGCCGCATCGTGCGCAGCCTGGAAGAGTTCAAGTCTCTCCCTATCCTGATGGTGACCGCACGGGACGGCCTGTTGGATCGCATCCGCGGCAAGTGGTCGGGAGCAACCGGCTACCTGACCAAGCCTTTTAGCGAAAGCCAGCTCAATGCCGAGGTGGAGCGACTCTTGGCCCAGCAGCAAGATCACCCCCCGCGCTCTCCTCGAGGAGCCAAAACCAACCCGGGATCCCTTTTCCCCTTCGAGGATCAGGCCAAGGCCTAGAAGGAGAGCCAACAAAGCCATGTTTACGGGTCTGGTGCGCAGTTTGGGTACAGCTCAGTTGATCTCCTCTTCTCAGGTACGGGTTACCTGCCCAGAGCTGCAGCCACAGTTGGCCTATGGGGACAGCGTGGCGGTAGACGGCCTTTGCCTGACGGTAGTGGAGATCCTGCCCGATGGCTTCTTGGCAGATGTCTCCCCGGAAACCCTGCGCCGCTCGACTTGGGGCCAGGGATCCCGCGGCCCGCGCCTAGTTAACCTAGAGCCAGCCCTGCGGGTGGGGGACAAGTTAGGGGGACATTTCGTCAGCGGCCATATCGATGGGGTGGGGCGACTGTGCGAACAAGCAGCTAGCGGCAACGCCTGGGAACTGAGCTTTGAGGTGCCGGCGGCAATTGGCCGCTACATCGTGCCCAAGGGCAGTGTGGCGGTAAACGGCGTCAGCCTAACCATTGCCGAGGTGCGCCAAGGGGGGTGTTGGTTTAAGGTGGCGGTGATCCCTCACACCTACCGCGAGACCAACCTCTCCCTACTGCAAGTGGGGGATCTGGTAAATGTGGAGGCAGATCTCTTGGGCAAATATGTGGAAAAATTGTTGGGCCTGGCTTGGCCGGAGAGCGGCATCTCCCTGGAGTTTCTAGCGGAGCACGGCTACATTTAGGTCCCAGGAAGTCCCAGCCGACCCTGCCCCATGATCCCTCCCCAAGAAGCCGAATGCCTGCGCGGCGTCACCATCTATTTGATTGGCATGATGGGCAGCGGCAAATCCACCCTGGGGGCGGAGCTGGCCGCCCAGTTGCGCCGCCCCTTTTTTGATACCGATGCTCTGGTGGAGCAGGTGGCCGGCTGTTCAATAGCCCAGATCTTTGCCGAGCAGGGAGAAGCCCACTTCCGAGAGCTGGAAACCCAGGTGTTGGCCCAACTGAGTGGCTACACTCGTCTGGTCATTGCCACCGGCGGCGGCATTGTGCTGCGACCCAAAAATTGGAGCTACCTGCACCACGGCCTTACCGTTTGGCTGGATGCGACCCCAGAGCTCATTTGGCAGCGACTGAGACGGGATCCCGGCCACCGCCCCCTGCTGCAAACTCCTGCTCCCCGCGCTACTTTGCAGAAGCTAATGCAGGAGCGGGAACCCTTCTACGCCCAGGCCGATGTACGCGTGCGTATCTCCAGGGAAATTAGCCCACCGCAGTTGGCCGAAGAGGTTTGGCAGGCCATCCGCGCTCGTCTGCGAGAGGGAAACCCCTAAGTCCTCTGCCGACACCACTGCCCAGGGGCAGGCAGCCTCAGCTGGTTCTGCCTAGGGATCCCTAGTGTTCTAGGATGGGGAGGGGTAGGGCCGAGGACCATTTGCCTAACAAGAGGGAGGGCGTTGTGGTGCAAGCTAGAATTTTGTTTGCGGCGGCAGAGGTTGCTCCCCTCGCAAAGGTAGGAGGCATGGCGGATGTGGTGGGATCCCTGCCCATTGCCTTGCGCAAGCTAGGGCAGGATGTGCGCATCATCATGCCCCTCTATGGGTTTCTCTGGGACAAGTTTGGCCAGGAACCAGGGCAATACCCCCGCTCTAAGGATCCCATCTGGTCGAAGCAGGTCATGGGCCAGGTGGCTGATATCTACGAAAGCGTTTTACCCGGCACCGATGTCCCCCTTTACCTGGTCAGCCACTACTGTTTTGCCCCCCACCGCATCTATTACGGCGAGGACGAGTTCTGGCGCTTTACTTTTTTTGCCAACGCCGTAGCCGAATTTGCCTGGACCTACTACCCCTGGCGGCCCAACATCATCCACTGCCACGACTGGCACACCGGCATGATCCCGGCCTGGATGCACCAGGCTCCTGACATCGGTACTGTCTTTACCATTCACAACCTGGCCTATCAAGGACCTTGGCGTTGGCAACTGGAACGCATGACCTGGCTGCCCTGGTATTTTTCCGCTCCCAATGCCATGGCTGCCGGGATCCTCTACGCCGACCAGGTAACCACGGTTTCGCCCACCTACGCCCTGGAGATCCGCACCAGTGTCTATGGAGAAGGCCTCCAGGATCTGCTGGCCTGGAAGGGGGAACGCCTGTGGGGGATCTTGAATGGGATCGACACCGAGAAGTTTGATCCCCGCACCGATCCCCATCTAGCCGCCAACTTCAGCATTGACGACCTCAGCGGTCGAGCGGTGAACAA
Organism: Synechococcus sp. OH30; assembly: GCF_047462175.1. Lineage (NCBI taxonomy): Bacteria > Bacillati > Cyanobacteriota > Cyanophyceae > Synechococcales > Synechococcaceae > Synechococcus > Synechococcus sp. OH30. The sequence continues at coordinate 46,179 of NZ_JANSIP010000011.1, forward strand.
GGCCGTGCTGCAGGCCCGCGTGGGCTTGACCGTCAACCCCGATGTGTTTTTGATGGGGATGGTGGCGCGTTTGGTGGAACAAAAGGGGATCGACCTGCTTATCCAAACCTTGGATCGCTTCTTGGCCTACAGTGACTCGCAATTTGTCCTGCTGGGCAGCGGCGAAGCCTACTACGAAGGACGGATGCAGGAGATGGCCGAGCGGCACCCAGGCCGAGTGGCCTACCAACGGGGTTACCAGCCCCAACTGGCCCAGTTGATCTATGGGGGAGCAGATGTCTTTTTAATGCCCAGCCGCTTCGAGCCCTGTGGCATTAGCCAGATGATTGCCATGCGCTACGGGTGTGTGCCCATCGTCCGCCGCACGGGGGGGTTGGTGGATACGGTCAGCCACCATATTCCCAGCAAAGGGATTGGCACTGGCTACTGCTTTGACCGCTACGAGGCTTTGGACTTCTACACCTGTCTGGCGCGGGCCTGGGAGGCGTTTCAGCACAAAGACACCTGGCAAGCACTGCAAAAGCGGGGCATGGCCAGCGATTTCAGTTGGCGCCGCTCCGCCTTGCAATACCTGCGCCTGTACGAGCGGATTATGAACTTGCCCCTGTTGCCAGAAACCCTCTCGGCTCAACCGGATCCCTTCCCGGCCAGTTCCCCGCCGTCTGAAGAGCTGCCTCCTCGGCAATCCCCTCTGGAGGAGGCCCCTGAGCTGCAGCAGAGTCAGAAGTAAGGTAGAGTAGAACGGGTTAGCACGGTTTCGAGGGTTCCTGGCCCATGTTCCGACCACCCCCTGCTGGTGCTGGCAAGAGTCGACCTACTTTCCGTGGGCTTGCCTTTCGGCCCCGCTCTTGGTTGCAGTTGGCCTTTGGTCTCTTGCTGGGCTTGGGGCTGGGTGTCAGCTCGAGTTTCTGGGCTACAGCTCAAGAACTGCCTGCTGCTAGCCAGCAGCTTATTCCCAATCCCCAGCAGTTTCGTGCCCTAGAACAGCCCAGCAGCGCCCTTAGCGCCTTGCGAGCCGAACAGTTGGCTGCTGAGGCGGATGCCGCCATCCAGGCCCAAAACTACGACCGGGCCATTGAGCTCCTGCAACAGGTGTTCAACGCCTACAACCAGCGCTCCAACTACCACCAGGATCTCTCCCGGGCTTTTGCCGGCATCCAAAACCGCATCTCCGAAGAGCAGCGGGAGCTGGCCCGCGTTGCCGCCCAGGCTCGGGATCAAGCCGCCTATGATCTAGCCGTGGTCTATCGGGCTGCCGGCCGTCCTGAGGAGGCCGTGGGCTGGCTGATCCAGGTCATCAAGAGCCAGACCCCAACCCGGGAGCTAGGCACCCAGGCCTACCAGCAGCTTCTCGAGATTGGCTTTGTCAGCACCCCCTTCCCCTAGGGCCCCTCTCCCAGCTGCCGATAGAAAGCTAGCGCCGTTTGCCCGTAGGCCCGCTGGTCCAAGCGCAGCAGGGATCCCACCTGCTCCGGTAACTTTTGGCCACTGCGATGCTCGACAATCAAGGTTCCACCTGGCTTGAGCAAGGGCGGGATGAGCGGCAGGAGGGGGGTGTACAGGCCGGCATCATAGGGGGGAGCAAAGTAGACGTAATCAAACGGATCCAAAGCGAGACCTCGACTGAGCAGCTTGCGGGCATCTCCCTGAATCACCTGGAAAGATTGTCCAGGCTTGGCCACCTTGGCCCAGTTGGCCTGGATGAGGCGACAGGCTGGCGCGGCAATCTCGATGCCAGCCACGAAGGCTGCTCCCTGGCACAGGGCTTCTGCCCCTACCGTGCCAGCCCCACAGCAGAGATCCAGCCAGCGACAGCCCTCCACCTGCCCCCGCAGGATGTTAAACAGAGCTTGCCTCACCCGCCCAGGGGTAGGCCGAGTTCCCAGGCCAGGGGGGGTTTGCAGCGTCTGTTTGCCACTGATGCGCAGGCCCATTGGTGTTAGGGAGAGGGAGTTGGTGTAGGCAACTGGCCGGTCAACCCACTGCGCTGGGCGGCGCGATCCCGCTCCATCTGGATTTGCTCCACCAGGGCTTGCGGCAACTGGGCAGCGGCCTGCAAAGCCTGGTCAAAAAGGGGGACGGCTTCCCGGTCTTGACCCTTGGCAGCCAGGATCTGGGCCTTGAGGTAGTAAAGTTCAGGGTTGTTACAGGAAACTGCAATTGCCCGATCCACCGCCGCCAGCGCCTCGTCATAGCGTTGCATATCCCGGTAGGCCAGCGCTTGACCGCGGTAGGCTAAATACTCAGGCGCTGCCAGACGAAATTGGTTCAAAGCCTTCTCGCGGTAGGTCAGCAACAAGTCAATATAGCCGTTGAGAAGATTTAGCTCCGGGTCACTGCTGTCTACTGCTTGGGCAGCGCGGATGGCTGCAAACAATTGGTTGAGGGTGGGCAATGCCTTAGGCAAGCCAAGCACCACCCCTTCCCGCACCACAATGTTGGCTGCTTCCAACCCGTAGCCCACGCCCTCGTACAGGTTGCCGCGTAAGGGATCCGTCTTCTTCAGCTCGGCAGCCACTTGGCGGGTTTGGGTGGCCAACTGGGCGAAAGACTCCAGATCCCCCTCTTGGTAGGCCAGGGCTGCCAGCAAGGCGTAGACCATTGGCTCTTGGGGAGAAGCCTGTCGGGCCCTCTCTAGCTTTTCCCGGCTCTGGGTATAGCGGCCTGCGCAGAAAAACTCCTCAAAGGCGGCAGCCACCTCAGGGCTAATGGGGCGAGTGTTGGCCCCACTGCGGAAGGGATCCTGCGCCCAAACTGGCGCCGCCGGGGGGGGGGGGGGGGGGGGGGGGGGGGGGGGGGGGGGGGGGGGGGGGGGGGGGGGGGGGGGGGGGGGGGGGGG
>NZ_JANSIP010000012.1:0-45294 GCF_047462175.1 Synechococcus sp. OH30
GGTGGCCTTGTCAGCGCTTCACTACCCTATCCCACACCACCCCTCAACGTCAAGTACCCCAAAGCGGGTTTTTTAGAGCAGGCCACCGTTAGACTGGGGAAGTGAGCTCAGAGGGGATCGGACAGCTTTATGAAGATCGAGATTGGAATGCCAGCCCCTGACTTTAGCCTGCCTGCGGTTGGAAAAGGAATTCCCAAGGGAGCCCAGATCTCGCTGGGGGCCTATCGGGGCAAGAGCAAAGTGCTGCTGGCTTTTTACCCAGCGGACTTTTCGCCAGTGTGCACAAGCGAGATGCGCTGTTTCCGGGAGGACTGGGGAGCTTTTCGAGCAGCAGGGTGCGAGATCTTGGGGATCAGCAGTGATCCTGTCTCCAAGCACGAAGCTTTTGCAGAGCAGCTGAAGCTGGAGTTTCCTCTGCTAAGCGATGTGGATAGGAAGGTGAGCCAGCTCTATGGAGTGGACAGTTTTTTGGGGACGCGGCGAGCCTACTTTGTGGTGGATAGCCAAGGGATCCTGCGCTACCAGCATGTGGAGTGGCTGCCTATCTTCAAGCGGGACAACCGCGAGCTCCTGGAGGCAGTGAGGGCGGTTAACTAAGGGCGAGATCTTTCCGAACTGGGCAGGCAGATCTGCTGGGCCTGGCCGCTGTCGGGCAAGAGGAGGGGGGCCTGGCCAAGGGGTTCTAGAATCCAGGTGCGCTCGGGAGGGATCCAGGTGCCCTGGCGGGATCCAATTTCCAGGAGGAGCTGGCTGGCCTGCTGGTGCAGGCGAAAGGTGGTGGTGGCCCAGTGGCCGCCTGAGTAGGCGAGGGTTTGGCCGTCGTCTTCGTAGAGGGTAAAGCTGCCGTCACCGGGGTAGAGTTTAAGGCGCAGTTGGTCACGGCGCAGGTCAGCGGTGGACTGGCAGGGGGGAGCTAAGGGCAGAATAGAGCCGCTGCGCACAAAGAGAGGCAGTTGCTCAAGGGGGGCGGGGGCCAGCACATAGCCAGGGCCGCTGTGGGCTTGGCCTGTCCACCAGTCAAACCAGGTGCCTGCCGGGAGATAGACAGCGCGGCAGCGGACGCCGGGGCGGACGACGGGGGCGGCTAGGAGGGCGGGTCCCAGCAGGGCTTGGTCTGAGATCTCGTAGGTCTGGGGATCGTCGGGGAATTCGTAGAACAGGGGGCGCAGGATGGGGGAGCCGGTTTGACTGGACTCCCAGAAGAGGCTGTAGAGGTAGGGCAACAGTTGATAACGCAGCTGGATGGTCTGCCGAGCAATGGCTTCCACTTCGGGGCCAAAGCCCCAGGGCTCGTGGGGGCGAGTCCCCCGAGCACTGTGGCCGCGCATGAGGGGGTAGAGGAGCCCCATTTGCATCCAGCGGGCAAACAGTTCAGGAGTAGCGTTGCCCCCGAAGCCGCCGATGTCGGCGCCGACAAAGCCAACTCCTGACAGGCCCAGGTTGAGGAGCATGGGCAGGGACATCTCCAGGTGTTCCCAGGAGGACTGGTTGTCTCCTGTCCAGACGGCAGCCCAGCGCTGGATCCCGGCAAAGCCGGAGCGGGTAAGGACAAAGGGGCGCTGGTTGGGGCAGAGCTGTTCTAGACCCTCGCGGGAGGCGCGGGCCATCAGGAGGCCATAGAGGTTGTGCACCTCGGCGTGGGTGGTGCGCTCTTCAGGGGGGCCTTGGGGAGCATCGAGGGGGATGTCCACAATTTGGCCCCCATCTTCTAAGGGGCGGTCGTAGAGGGCTGGCTCGTTCATGTCGTTCCAGATGCCATCCACACCGGCTTCGGTAAGAACCCGCTGCCAGGATCCCCACCACTGCCGCACTTCGGGGCGTAAAAAATCGGGAAAGAGGACTTTGCCCGGCCAAACATAGCCGTGGAAGAGGCGGCCGTCGGCGCGGCGAATGAAGAAGTCTTGGGCTAGGCCCTCGTCAAAAACGGCGTAGTCGGCTTCGGGATCAAACTTGACGCCGGGATCCACAATGGCCACCACTCGAAAGCCAGCTTCATGCAGCTGGGCCGTGAGGCGGACGGGATCGGGGAAGCGGCGGGGATCCCAGGTGAAGACGCGGTAGCCGCGCATGTAGTCGATATCCAGGTAGATGACATCGCAGGGGATCTGGCGCCGGCGAAATTGCTCGGCAATGTTCTGTACCTGAGCAGCACTGGCGTAGCTCCAGCGGCACTGCTGGTAGCCGAGAGCCCAGAGCGGAGGCAGGGGGGTTCGCCCAGTGAGCTGGGTGTAGGTCTGGAGGACCAAAGGGGGGGTAGGGCCGTAAATAAGGTAGTAGTCCAGCTCGGGGGCGCGCACTTCGATGGCCCACTGTTCAGGATCCGCCTGGCCTAGGTCAAACTGGCTCCAGTGGGTGCAGTGGAGGAAGAGGCCGTAGCAGAGGCCAGGGCGGAGGAGCAAGACAAAGGGAATGGCCAGATAGAGGTTGTCACTGTGGGCGTCGTAGCCCCAGGAGTCGCGGGTCCAGTGGCTGTAGCGCCGGCCCCGTTTGTTAAGCAGCCCAGCCCGTTCTCCCAGGCCGTAGATGTGCTCGGCGGGGTGGAGGGATTTAACCAGGCGGATGCTCTCGGATCCCCAACTGAGGCCCCCAGAGATATCGGCGCAGAAGATTTGCCCTTGGGGATCCCGAAAGCTGAAGCGGAGGGGATCCCGGTCGATCTGCAGTTGCACCAGAGAAGTGCTGAGGTGGATTTGGGTGGGGCTTTCCTGCAGCTCAAAAGGAGCCGGCGGCCACTCTTCATCGGCCAAAGCCACATCCCAAGAACGACGAGGCAAGAACTCGCCGCTGGGGCTAAAGCGCAGCCGCAGTAGACGAGGGGTGAGCACCTGAATAGACCAGCGGCCCTGGGTACAGAGGAGACGGATCCCTCTGGGGTGGATCTGGAGTTCCTGCAGGGATCCACAGGTTTGCCTCTGGGGCTGGCCGAAGATCTCGCTAGCTTCCAGCATGATTTGGGGGCAGATGCTGCTCTCAAGGCTAACCCAAGGCCGCAAGGGCACAGGAAACTCCCCCCTCTTGTGGGCAGCCAACTCTGCTCCTATCGGTACATCTTTGCTAGAAGGGTTAGAAAAGCAGCAGCAATACCTCAAAATCCATCGCGAAAACAAGGTGGCAATGGCTCTGAGGATCCCGGCGATAAAACTCCTCTCCTTGCTGTTGCTTTTGGGGGGGTTGTCCGCCCCTGTGGGGGCCTACCCGGTCAGCCCGGAAACGGTCATGTCTCTGCAACAGGGGGATCACGCCCAAGCGTTGCCCAGAGCCAAAACGAAGCAGCGCTTTCGGGTGGTGACGTTGGCAACCGGGTTAGAGCATCCCTGGGGGATGGCCTTTCTGCCAGACGGGACAATCCTGGTGACCGAACGTCCAGGCCGCCTGCGCCGAGTTACCGACCAGGGGTTGGATCCCCAGCCCATCGCTGGGGTGCCAGAGGTGTTTGCCCGCGGCCAGGGAGGGCTACTGGATATTGCCTTACACCCCAACTACGAGAAGAATGGCTGGATCTACTTGTCCTATGCGGCCCCTGGGCCAGGCGGCGGGGGGACGCGGGTGGCGCGGGCCCGTCTGAGAGAAAGAGAACTCCAGGATCTGGAAGTGATTTTTGACATGGAGCGCAAAACCCCTGCCCAACAGCACTTCGGCTCCCGCCTGGCCTTTGACGAAGAAGGATTTCTCTACATCAGCACCGGCGACCGCGGCGAGCGGGATCGGGCCCAGGATCTGGGGGATGCTGCCGGCAAGGTGTTGCGCGTTACGGATACAGGCGGGATCCCGCCAGACAACCCCTTTGTTGGAAAAGCAGGGGCTTTGCCGCAAATTTTTACCTATGGCCACCGCAACATTCAGGGAATGGTTCGCCACCCCAAGACAGGGGCGATTTGGACACACGAACATGGGCCGCAGGGTGGGGACGAAATCAACATCTTGGCCCCTGGCGTTAACTACGGCTGGCCTTTGATTAGCCACGGCCGCGAGTACAGCGGCGAACCAGTGGGCAAGGGACTAGCAGCAGCTCCTGGATTGGCCTCGCCGCTGCTGCACTGGACGCCCTCCATTGCCCCTTCTGGCATGGCCTTTTACACGGGAGATGTCTTTCCTGAGTGGCGGGGCAATCTCTTTGTGGGAGCGCTGGCCGGTCAGCATTTGGCACGCCTGGTTTTGGAGGGGAATCGCGTGGTGGCAGAAGAGCGCCTGCTGGAGGGGGCGGTGGGTCGCATCCGGGATGTGCGCCAGGGCCCGGATGGCTTGCTCTACTTATTGACCGATGCCCCTAACGGATCCCTGTTGCGCTTGGAGCCAAGCTCTTGATTGGGGTTAACCTACATGGCCTTAGTCCTGTGGGATTAGCCCTAGCAGCGTTTCCTAACTCCCACTGCTGCTACTTGCTCGATGGGGAGTGGCTCTCCTGTTCGGGCATCTGTATTGTGGCAGGCAAAGCATTCCTCTAGAGTTAGCCTAATAACCTGCCCTGGGGCCGTTCTTAGCTCCTTAGTCGGGATTAAAACAATTTTGCCATTGGGGGCCTTGCGCTTGTGTTTTTCGCCGGTGAAGGTCCTGACAACGCAGGATGTTGGATAGGATTTGCTGTTTTGGAGCTTAGCTTTTAGAAGCGCTCTCTGGTAGGGGCTGTATCCAAAGATCCACTTACCCTTGGAAAATTTGAGATCAAATGCTTGACTCCAAATTCTGCTGTAAAAGGTGATAATCGATGTCTTAACTTTGCAGGCTCCCGTTGTCTCCTCTAAGTAAAAAACTCGCCGGCAGCCAATGCTTGGGGAGGGTTGGTGAAAGGACTCATGAAGCATCTTCTGGCTTTTGGCTACAGGTAGGGGAGCCCTTTAGCTGCCTTACCTAGGCCAAAGCACTTGCCCAAGGAAGCTGCCTGCTGCCAACCGGCTAGAGACTCTGCTTGAAGGGTAGGGAGCTAGGCGGTGGAGGAACTGAAATGGGCGGTACAAGATTCGAACTTGTGGCCCCTTCCGTGTGAAGGAAGTGCGCTACCTCTGCGCTAACCGCCCTTGCTTTTCCAGGCCTTACCAAGGCTAGCCTCCATTATACCACCGCTGCCCCAAGAACTCACAGCGGGGGAACAAAGGCCACCGGGCCAAGAGGCAGTCGCTTGGCCAGTTGACTTGCCAGGGCAAGATTAGCCTGCACAGTGGGCAAGTTCGACTAGAGCTGCGCCTAGAGGAGCTTTACAGCCCCCTCGCCGTTGATCCCTGCCGAGCATGCCCTCTGGCAGAAGGGCTTCTGCGTTGGGAAGACTTCAGCTTAGTCGTGGTTACTCTCCCGCTGACCCTCTGAGTCATTGCGGCAACGATCTACCCGTTTGAGGTCTTCTCCGTTCAAGCGAAGCGGCAGCAGAGACTCCATTTCGCTCTCGCGAAGGGCAGAGGCTTCCCGATCCGGCTCTTCCCCAAGGCGCTCGCCGCTGGCACGCTCTTCGTCGAGGGGCTCTGTGACGCGAGGGGGGGCTGGCAAATGGAGGAGCTCAGCAGGAGGGCACTCTTCGGCTGTGGGTAAATCAGAAGTGCTATGCACTCCTTTTGGGATGGTGGAAAGGCGCTGAGCAACAGCCCCAATGCTCTCCAAACGAATCATCTCCTCCCAGGAGCAAATCTCCTCCTCATCCTCTGTTTCGTAGCGAACCAGGATAGTGTCCCCCTCGATATCGAGGATCTTGGCTCGCTCCAGCCAGCGTCCCTGATCGCGCAGGTAGATCCACACCTCCTTGCCTTCGCGGCTGAGTTGATAGATCCTACGATGAAGCACGGTCCCCTCCTGAGACGAAAGATGCGGGCGAACTGTTATGGGGGTTACCCAGTTCACCCTTCCATCTTAGCGGCTGGATCCCTCCCCTGTAGGTCCTTCATGGGGCAGAATTGATTTTTTGAGGTGAAGAAATCCCAAAAGGTAGTCTCCCCCTGCTGCAAAGCCTTGACCTCCTGGAGACCGCATGCGCATTGCCATCGTCGGGTTGGGACTGATCGGCGGATCTCTAGCCCTCAAGCTTACCGAGGAGGGGTACTCCGTCTGGGGGATCAGCCGCAACCCGGTTACCTGCCAAAGGGCGCTGGAACGAGGAGCCGTTCAGGGCTGCGGAACCGAGGTGGCGCAGCTGACGCTTTTCAATCCTCAGGTGGTGGTGATCTGTACCCCCCTGGAGCACGTGTTGGCCACCCTGGAGGCCCTGGTGCCCCATCTATCACCCCAGACAGTGGTGAGCGATGTCGGCTCAGTCAAGCAGCCAATTGTTGGGCCGGCAACGGCGCTATGGCCCCTATTCGTGGGGGGGCACCCCATGGCTGGCAAGACGTTGCAAGGGATCCAGGCGGCGGAGGCTAACTTGTTTCTGGGGCGACCCTATGTGCTTACTCCTATTCCCCAGACGCAGCCCCAAGCTCTTACTGTGATGCAGGAGCTAGTGGCAGCAGTAGGTGCCAAAGTTGTCCTTGCTGATCCTGTCCGTCACGATCAGGCAGTGGCCTGGATTAGCCATCTGCCGGTTATGGTAGGGGCTGGCCTAATTGCTGCCGTCAGCCAAGAGGAGGACCAGGAGGTTCTAGCCCTAGCCCGCACCTTGGCCAGCAGTGGCTTTCGCGATACCAGTCGGGTTGGCGGTGGGGTGCCACAGTTAGGCCTGGAGATGGCCCGTTACAACCGGCAGGCCCTGCTGGCTGCTCTAGGCAGCTACCAGGCTGAGTTGGAGACCATGAAGCAGCTCATTGAGGACGAACAGTGGGAAGAGCTGCTACAGAGGCTGCAGCGAATCCGCCAGGAATGGCAGCAGTTTCCCGTGAATCAAGCGGCGCCCTAAAGGTCTAGCTGCAGCTGTTGCAACCGATTGCTCAATACCCAACTGGATAAAAGGGCCTAGCTGGTTGAGAGGTATTCTGACGCTGCCCAGAAGCTGGGCTAGGGGGAGCGATGGGAACCTCGATCATCCGCTCCGGCACCAGAGGAACCATCTCGGAGCGCTCGGCAATCTCTCGCAGAGAATTGGCGATGGATTCTTGAGTGAGGAGAAACTGCTGCTCATGGCGTTGTAGCCGCTGCCAAACCTGGTAGCGCTGGCTCCATTGGCTTTGGGTATGCACTGTCCAACTATAGACACTCAGCACCGCTAGCCCTGAGGCAATGGCAAGGCCAGTAGAGGTCCGGTGCCACCACAGGAGATGCTCTTTCCAGGTGAGCTCCCAGCGGCGGGGATGGGCTGGTTTCAAGGGCTGAGGGGAGCTGTCTTGGTAAGCAGCAGGGGCCAGAGCTCTCTGGGAGGGAGGGTAGGGAACCAAAGTCGCAGCTTGGGCCTGCCAGAGAGAGCTGAGACCACGGTTTGGGCTCAAAGGTTGGCTGAGCATAGAGTCTACCCCTCACCTACCAAGCACTTGCTGATCCCTCGGCCCTACTCTATCCGATCCCTGCGCCGACAAGGGTGCAGGGCACCTACCTGACTGCTGCGGGCGGCCACGCGCAGCTTGGCAGAACGGGCCCGGGGATTGTGGAGCTTTTCCTCCTGCGAAGGGCACAAGGGTTTAGGGGTGAGCACCTGCCAGCGGGGATCCGTGCGGAAGGCCCATTTCACTAGGCGATCTTCCAGGCTGTGGAAGCTGATTACAGCCAATCTGCCGCCGGGTTTTAGCCAATTGGGAGCCTGGGCCAGCAGGGTTTCTAGGGCCTCCAGCTCTCGGTTGACGGCAATGCGCAGGGCCTGGAAGACTCGCGTGGCTGGATGGATGCGACCTCGCCGCGCTGCCGGCGGCACCGCCTGCCAGACCACCTGAGCCAGTTGGGTGGTGGTAAAAAGGGGGCGGGAGCGTTCGATGTGGTGGGCAATGCGGCGGGCAAAGCGCTCCTCGCCATAGCGGATAAAGATGTCAATCAAGTCTTCGACTGGCCGGCAATTGACCCAATCGGCGGCCGTTTCCTGACTGGCGGTGGGATCCATGCGCATATCCAGCGGCCCCTCGGCGCGAAAGCTAAAGCCCCGCTCGGGGCAGTCCAGTTGGGGCGAGCTTACCCCCAGGTCGGCCACGATGCCATCGAAAGGGATCCCCTGCCCTTGTTCATCCCGGAAGCCGTGCCGCTGCAGATCAAAATCAGCGAAGTTGAGGTGCCAAAGCTGAATGCGCTCCTGGGGGATCCCTGCTGCAGCCAAGCGCGCCCGAGCCGCCTCCAGAGCCATCGGATCCCGATCCAGCCCCACCACGCGCTCTGCTCCCTTCTGCAGCAGCGCCAAACTATGGCCACCGCCACCTAACGTCACGTCCAAAAAGGTGCCACCCTGCTGAGGGTGCAGGTAGGCCACCACTGCCTCCGTCAAAACGGACTCGTGGTGGTACAGCGGCATTTCCCCAAGCTGAGCTCTTGCCAAGTCCATAGGTGCAGGGGGTGGCTTTGCTTCTTTCCCCGCCCAACGGGCTAGCTTTACCCTTGCAGGATCGGTAGGGAACTCTAGTACCATCAAACGCTAGCATTCACAACATAAGGGCTTGCAAAAAAAGGCCGAGGCCAGGCCCCGACCGAGGAATCCATGTTGTTAAGCCCATCCTCGGGGATAGGCTCGGCTGCCGTCAAAAGACGGGCTGTCTTCCAGGAGTTCAGGATCCATCCTCTGCGGGCAAGGCCGACCGCCGGCAAGAGCAGGGCGGGTTTCAGCCTAGCGTATGATTAAGACGGCTTCTGTCTTTGTCTATTGTCACGGCTGCTGTGCTGACCACTGCTTCTTCTGCCGACCTCCTGACGCTCTCGCCCGCCCGCGGCCTGCGCGGTCAAGTAAACATCCCCGGCGATAAGTCCATTTCCCACCGCGCCCTGATGCTGGGATCCCTGGCGGAAGGGGAAACCGTCATTCGCGGGCTGCTGCTGGGGGAGGATCCCCGCAGTACAGCAGCTTGCTTTCGGGCTTTGGGAGTCGAGATCCCCGAGCTTAACAGCGAATGTGTGCGCATCCGGGGGGTGGGCTTGGACGGCCTGCAAGAGCCAGCAGAGGTGTTGGATGCCGGCAATTCTGGCACCACCTTGCGCCTAATGCTGGGGATCCTAGCCGGCCAGAGGGGCCGCTTTTTTGCTGTTACTGGGGATCGCTCCCTGCGCTCGCGGCCCATGGGACGGGTGGTGGAGCCGCTGCGGCAGATGGGGGCTAGCATTTGGGGGCGGGCGGGGGGCACCTTGGCGCCCTTGGCGGTGCAGGGGGGATCCCTAAAGGGGATCCATTACCACTCGCCGGTGGCCTCGGCCCAGGTAAAATCCTGCCTGCTGCTAGCGGGCCTTTTGGCAGAAGGCACCACGCAAGTTACAGAGCCGGCCCTTTCCCGCGACCACTCGGAGCGGATGCTACGGGCCTTTGGTGCCGAGATCCACGTGGATACGGCGGCGAAAACCGTGGCTGTGGTGGGAGGATCCCGCCTGGTGGGCCAGACAGTGCAGGTGCCAGGGGACATCAGCTCGGCAGCCTTTTGGCTGGTGGCCGCCTCGATTGTGCCGGAGAGCGAATTGCTGCTGCGGGACGTGGGCCTCAATCCCACCCGCATCGGCGTGCTGCAGGTGTTGCAGGAGATGGGGGCCGATATTTCCATTGAAAACCGCCGGGAAGTTGCAGGTGAACCCCTGGGGGATCTGCGGGTGCGCTCGGCTCGCTTGCGGGGCTGCAGCATTGGTGGCGATCTCATTCCCACGCTAATCGACGAGATCCCGGTTTTGGCCGTGGCGGCGGCCTTTGCCGAGGGGATCACGGTCATTCGCGATGCGGCAGAGCTGCGGGTCAAAGAGAGCGACCGCTTGGCAGCTATGGCCCAGGAGCTGAGCCGGATGGGCGCTCAGGTTACTGAGTATCCCGACGGCCTGGAAATTCGAGGGGGGATCCCTCTGCAGGGGACCGAGGTGGACAGCCACGCCGACCACCGCATCGCTATGAGTCTCATGGTGGCTGCCCTAGCTGCCCAGGGATCTACTACTCTCCGAGGGGCTGACTGTGCCCGCATTTCCTACCCTGACTTCATCCCTACCCTGCAACGCCTCACCGCCTCAACCTCCTAGGATGTCCCTCTCGCCTGTGACCATCGAGCACCTCTGCTTCCGGGTTCCTCCTGGGGGCCAGCAGGCCTTTATCCTCCAGGACGAGCGGGTTTGGGGACCTGCCCTGCGCCAACAGCCAGGTTTTTTGGGCAAGGAAGTCTGGCTGGATGCAGAAGATCCTCACCTTATTCACCTAATTATCCGCTGGGCCAGCCGCGCCGACTGGAAGGCCTTTCCTCCTGACCAAGTGGAGGCGTTGGATCGGCAGATGCAGCCTTTCTATGTACGCCTGGAGCAGGCTAAGGAGTACCACCTCTGGCAGGCCGACCCCTCCAGCCAGGAACACCCTTGATCACGGGAGCCCTTGCGCCTCTAGGCCCGACTCTCTAGCTGCCGAGTCGACCCGCCCCAATTCTGCCGCCCGCTCCTGTTCCACCAGCTCCCGCAAACTGGGCATGGCTACTGCCAGAGCTTCCCGCCGTTTGAGCCCTGCTTCAAAAGTTTCGGGGGTTACAATCCCGCCGGAAATCAGCATCTTGAAGGCATCTTCCACTGGCATGAGCACCTCCACCACCTGATCCTCCGGCACAATCGCATACCAGCCAGTGGTTGGGTTGGGGGTGGTGGGGATAAACACGCTAAGGGAACGCGGCGGCCCGTCCGGTCGAAGGGGAGTTTGAATGATGCCCGTTACAAAAGCCAAAGCCCAGATCCCTGGCCGGGGGTATTCCACCAGCACCACCCGTCGAAAACCCTGGTTGTTGGGGGCAAATAAGACGCTGAGCAATTGCTTGAGGGTCTTGTAGACCAGCCCCGCCACCGGGATGGCATGGAGCAACTGCTCGCTTAGGTTGAGCAGCCACTGACCGACAATGTTGCGGGCCATAAAGCCAATCAACAAAATGAGCAGGATTGGCGTCACCAAGCCCACTGCTAGGTTGATGAGGTTAATCAGAATGGGGTGCAGCCCTTGGATGGGGTTAAACGGCTTAGGAATGCTGGTTAGAAAGCCAATGCTCCAGGTGGCCACTTCCACCATCAGCCAAATGGTGGTGGCCAGAGGGATCACCACCAGCAGCCCTGCCACAAAGTAGTTTTTAAGATGCTGTTTCCATTGAGAAACCATGGCAAGGTCGTCCCGTCAAGGTAAATAAGTGGGTGCACCGGGCTGATGCAAGTGAAGCTTGCAGATGGCAACCATGATACCCCCCTTCTGCCTCACCTCATGGGCATCAGCCCCACTCTGCCTGGTCAAAGGCGCAAAGACCCAAATTGGGCTGATAATGTTATCTTAGGCCGGTATAAAATTTTGTAAAGGCAGGGATCCCCCCAGCGGCTGGGTGGCCAGGGCAAAGGGGTGGTTCTCCTTTCTACTTGTTTGGGAGGCCCCATGGCAGAGTTAGATTGGCTAGAGCACACCTGTCAGGTAGAGGTGCCGCTTCCCATTGAACAGGTTTGGGATCTGTGGTCCAACCTGGCCCTGATGCCGCGTTGGATGCGGTGGATCCGCTCGGTGGAAGTGCTGGATCACGACCTATCGCGGTGGACGCTAGATACGCGCGGCCTCACCTTCAGTTGGATCTCCCGCACCCAGACGGTGGTGAAACACCAACACATTGCCTGGCAATCGGTGGAAGGGCTGCCCAATCGGGGGGCACTGCGGTTTTATGATCGCAAGGGCAGCACCATTGTGAAGTTGTCAGTGGCCTACAAGATCCCCGGCATTCTTGGCAAGATTCTAGACGGCTTGTTTGTGGGTAAAGTAGTGGAGAACACCCTCCAGGCCGACTTGGAGCGCTTCAAGGTCTATGCCTTGGAGCAGGCAAGATTAAGAGCCGACGGCGCCTCGGTCAGCTAGCTCCGGTCTCCTGCTGGACAACTCCTGGACTCCTTGTCGACTTTTGCGGCTGCAAAGGCTTGATCCATGTCTGATCCCCCTCCTGAGCCTCTGGTTGCTCCTCCTCCTCGACCTGTTGACAACCGCAACATTCGCTTCTCCCTAGAGCGGGGCGATCTGGATTTGGATCAGCTCCTGCTGCTGTTGAACCGCAATGCCTTTTGGGCGCAAAATCGCCGTCGGGAAGAGATGGAGCGGGCCCTTGCCCACAGCTATCCGGTGGTCAGCGCCTGGGACAGGGAGCGCCTGATTGGCTTTGGCCGCGCCACCTCGGATGGGGTTTACCGAGCCGTTCTTTGGGATATCGTGGTGGATTCTGACTACCAACGCCAAGGCATTGGGCGCAAGCTGGTGGAAACCCTGATCAGCCATCCCCACCTACGGGCTGTGGAACGCATCTACCTATTTACTACCCATCAGCGCGGCTTTTACGAGCGCATTGGCTTTGTGGAAAACCCCAGCACCACTTTGGTTCTGTATGGGCGATCCCTGGAGTTGCTGCTGCCGACTGCCGAACAGGCGCAGGCCTAAGGGGGGATCCCTTAGGCAAGAGTGTATCCTGAACAACAGTCGGTCGAGTCGGTCGGCCCAGCCTCCGGAGGAGGACGCGCTAGCCTAAAACCAAAAGGGGGGTATCTATGGCCAATCGCCTTGCTACCTGTTCCAGCCTCTACCTGCGCAAGCACGCCAATAACCCAGTAGATTGGTGGCCTTGGATCCCGGAGGCGCTGGAGAGGGCCCGCGCTGAGGATAAGCCCATTTTCCTGTCCATTGGCTATTCCAGTTGCCACTGGTGCACGGTCATGGAGGGGGAAGCCTTTTCCGACCCGGAGATTGCCGCCTTCTTGAATGCCCACTTTTTGCCCATCAAGGTGGATCGCGAGGAGCGGCCCGATCTGGACAGCATCTACATGCAGGCGCTGCAACTCATGAGCGGGCAGGGAGGGTGGCCCCTCAATGTCTTTCTCACCCCCAACGACCTGGTGCCGTTCTACGCAGGCACCTATTTTCCGGTGGAGCCCCGCTTTGGCCGTCCGGGGTTTCTAACGGTGCTGCAGCGCGTCCTGCAGTTCTACCGCCAGGAAAAAGACAAGCTCGAGGAGATGAAGGGCCAGATTTTGACGGCCCTGACCACCCTCAGCGATCTGGTGCCGCAAGACCACCTTCCCCCAGACTTGCTGCGCTCTGGGATCGCCAAGATCCAGCCCTTGCTAACCAATGCTGGGGCGGTGCAGCAGTTCCCCATGATGCCCTATGCCCAGTTGGTGCTGCGCTCGGCTCGCTTTGACTTGCCGGAAGGGATCCCTGGCTCGCCGACAGCCCTGGAACGGGCCAAAGAGCGGGCAATGGCGCTGGTGTTGGGAGGGATCTTCGACCATGTGGCCGGTGGCTTTCACCGCTACACCGTGGATCCCACCTGGACGGTGCCCCACTTTGAAAAGATGCTCTACGACAACGGACAGATCCTGGAGTTTCTCTCCGAGCTGTGGGCCTACGGGATCCAAGATGCCGCCATCGAGCGGGCGGTGCGCCTGACGGTGGAATGGGTGGCGCGGGAGATGACTGCCCCTGCTGGGTATTTCTATGCCGCCCAGGATGCCGACAGCTTTGCCCGAGCAGAAGACGAGGAGCCGGAGGAGGGCGAGTTCTACGTCTGGCGCTGGCAGGAGCTACAGGAGCTGCTCGAGGAAGAAACCTTCCGCGCCCTGCAGCAGGCTTTCTTCCTGTCTCCAGGGGGCAATTTTCCCGACCGGCCTGGCTGCATTGTCCTGCAGCGCCAACAGGGAGGAGAACTGCCGCCGGACGTGGAAACGGCTTTGACGACCCACTTGTTTCGAGCCCGCTACGGCTCCCCCGAGCGGAGAACCCCCTTCCCGCCCGCGGTAGATGCCCGCTCGGCCCGCCAACGCTCTTGGCCGGGGCGGATCCCACCTGTTACGGACACCAAGATGATTGTCTCCTGGAACGGCCTGATGATCTCTGGACTGGCGCGGGCCTACCAGGTGTTTGGCAACGAGGACTATCGCCAACTGGCTGTGGGGGCTGCGCAATTTATCCTCAACCACCAGCGCCACCCCGAGACGGGATCCCTGCAGCGGTTAAACTACGACGGCACACCTCAGGTGCCCGCCAAATCGGAAGACTACGCCCTGTTCATCAAGGCCCTGTTGGATCTGCACCAGGCCTGCCTGGGTAGAGCAGGGGATCCCAGTTCCCAGCAGTGGCTGGAGGCTGCCATCCGGCTGCAGCAGGAGATGGACACGCAACTGTGGGATAAAGCCAAAGGGGGCTACTTTGTCAGTGATGCCCAGAGCGCCGCTGAACTGTTGGTGCGGGAGAAGGACTTTCAGGACAACGCCATGCCCTCAGCCAACGGCGTGGCCATCGCCAACCTGGTGCGTCTGGCCGCCCTCACGGGCAATCTGGACTATCTGGAGCAAGCAGAGCAAGCCCTGAAAACCTTTGCCCAGCTCATGAGCACCCAGCCACGCGTCTGTCCCACTCTATTCGTTGGGCTGGACTGGTACAGCAACTGGGTGAAGGCGACCCTAAGAGCTGAGCACATTCCCACCTTCCAGCAGCGCCCCTGGCCCACTACCGTCTTTGCTTTGCCCACAGAAGCAGAACCTCTGCCCCCAGGGGCGGAAGGCCTAGTGTGTTGGGGCAGCAAGTGCCTGGCTCCGGCCAGCTCGCTGGAACAAATCCACTCCCAGATTAGCAAGGGCCAAAACCGCTCCTACTGACCTGGGTTTAGCCTTCTGCGTGGCTCTTCCCCGGATTTTCCACCCCAAAAAACTCAATGCGATAGCTGTGGATGCGGGTGCCGGTCTTTTGCTCCACTTCCGCCAGCAGCTCCGGTGGCAACTCCACCTCGACGTCGAGAATGCGGTTGCTATCTAGGCAATTGACATGGCTGTGGGGATGGGTACGATTACCATAGCGGCGCCCATCGGCCCGCTCCAGGCACTCAATGATGTTGTGGCTGGCCAGAGCCTCCAGGTTTTGATAGACGGAGGTGTGGCCAATGGGCTTACCCTGCCGATTAAGACGGTCGTAGATTTCTCGCGCAGAGAGGTGCTCGCCACATTGCCACAAAAGTTCCAAGATGTAGCGGCGCTGCCGGCTTAGGCGGAGATTGCACTCACGGCAGCGCTCAAAGGCTGCTTCCAAAGAATCCACAGGACGAGGCATGGGAAGTTGCAACTCATGCTGAGTCCGAGGGGGGACATTGCCCACTCCGCCCAAGGTAACACACTTTACGAGTACACTACCGCTGGAGGGGGAGGAAAAGCAGGATGCGGCGGCGCAAGATACTCCTGGGCTTGCTGGGGTTGGCTAGCAGCGCTGGCTTGGCAGGGGCCTACTGGGCCAGCCGGCAGCCCCTGTCTTCCCAGCCAAGTTCAGGAACGGGTGCACCGCCTCCACCCCCTCAACCCACCCCTACTCTTGTCCCCCATCCTAAAGCGCCTCGAGGCCTCTACCTTCCTCCCCGCCGGGACCTACGCCTGCTGGTGATTAGCGACCTAAACGGCCTCTACGGCTCGCTGGATTACGACCCGGAGGTGGATCGGGCTATCCGCCTCATCCCCTACTTCCAGCCAGATATGGTCTTGGGGGGGGGAGACATGGTGGCCGGGCAGGATCCCCGCCTTTCCGAAGAGCGCATCCGCGCCATGTGGGCAGCCTTTGACCGACATGTGGCTGGCCCGCTGCGCGCTGCCAAGCTGCCCTACGGCTTTACCTTGGGCAACCACGATGCCTCCTGTGCCCGGGGCAGCCGCGGCGATCTTCTCTTTCAGAAGGAACGGGATCTGGCCCGCGAGTTCTGGAACGATCCAGCCCATGATCCCGGCTTGAATTTTGTGGATCGGGGCGATTTCCCCTTCTACTACACCTTTGAACAAGGGGGGGTTTTCTACCTCGTTTGGGACGCTACCTGCAACTCCATTCCCCCCGAACAGATGGCTTGGGTGGAAGCAGCGCTAGCCAGCGAGCGGGCTCAGCAGGCCAAACTGCGCATCGTAATTGGCCACCTGCCCCTCTATGCCGTTGCCGTCGGGCGCGACAATCCGGGAGAGGTGCTGCTAGAGGCTGAGGCCAAACGAGCTCTGCTGGAAAAGTACCGCGTCCACACTTACATCAGTGGCCACCACCACGCCTACTATCCTGGCCACAAAGGGCAATTGCAGCTGCTTCACTGTGGCCTTCTCGGCTCTGGACCCCGCCCTCTGCTGGGCAGCTCCCTGCCACCCCGCAAAACCCTGACCCTCATCGATATTGACTTCGCCTCCCCAGAGATTACCCACTACACCACCTACGACATGCGGGATCTCAGCGTAATCAACCAGGCCGAGCTACCTCGCTTTCTCACCGGTCACAATGGCTTGGTGCTGCGCCGCGACGTCAGTTGGGACAGCCTCACCCCCGCGGAAATCGCCACCTGCCGAGCTCGTCTTGGATCCCTCTGCCGCAATTAGGCCCGCCAAACAGCCCCTAGCCTCTCAGGGGCTCCTCTAAACTAGTTGCAGGAGCGGCTCATCCTGGAAAAACCGTGAATGGCTCCCCTCAAACGACGGCGGCAATTTTGGCTTATTAGCTGGATGGCCCTTCTGGCAGGGTTGATGGGATCCCTGCTAACTGGAGTACAAGCGCAGCAGGATCTCACCCCGACCCAGCTGCAGCAGGCCCAGTATGTGCGCAGCTGCGGCACCTGCCATGTGGCGCTGCCTGCTCAAGTGTTGCCCACTGAAAGCTGGCAGCAGCTGCTGCAGGATCCCGACCACTACGGCCAGCAGATCCAGCCTTTGACGGGTGTGGCTTTCCAACTGGCTTGGGGCTATTTGCAGCCCAACTCTCGTCCCCTGCGGCAGGGGGAGTCAGTGCCTTATCGCCTTGCTGAGTCTCGCTACTTCCGGGCTTTGCACCTGCAAGTGGACTTTCCTGCGCCGGTGCGAGTAAGCAGCTGCGTGGAGTGTCACCCCAAGGTCGAGGCGGGGGATTTCGCCAGCGTCTCGCCGGAATGGCAATCTTGAGAGAGGCCCATGGACATAGGCGCTATTTTGGCGGGATATGCCCAGGGCTACTTCCTAATGGCGGACGAAGAAACGGGATCCCTAGGGTGGTATGGCACCGAGCAGCACGCCCTGATCCCGCTGGACGAGCGGTTCCACTGTCCCCGTTCCCTGCGGCCTTTGGTGCGCGGCGGTCGCTTTCAGGTGCGCATCAACCGTGCTTTTGAGCAGGTGGTGGAGGGCTGCGCTGCTCGTCCGAAAACCTGGATTAGCCCGCAGTTAAAGCAGATCTACCTGGCTTTGCACCAAGCAGGGTTTGCCCACAGCTTTGAAACCTGGCAGGGAGACACCTTAGCAGGCGGGATCCTGGGCATTGCTTTGGGGGCGGCCTTTATCGGCGAATCGATGTTTTACCGCATTCCCAACGCCTCGAAGGTGGCACTGGTGAAGTTGGTGGAACACCTGCGGGAGCGGGGCTTTCGCCTCTTTGACGCCCAGTTGATGAACCCGCACCTGGCCCGCTTTGGGGCTTTTCTTATGGATGGCCAGGAGTACCGCCAGCTGCTGCGGCAGTGCCTGGGGATCCCTTGCCGGTTTGATTGAGCTGGCAACCCACCGCTGTATGAACAGGGTCAGCTTGAGCTAGGTTAAAGGTAGTGTCGAGCTTGCGTTCCCGACCTCCTAATGTCGCAGCCTTCGCCAGTCAGCCCCCCGCCCAGCTACGTTCGCCTGGCCATGCGCCACATGGTGCGCAAAGGCAGAACTTCCCTCCTGCACTTTAGCTTGACAACGGTGGGGCTGTTGGCCGTGCTAGTGGGGCTGGCCTACCTATTTCACTAAGTTTGACGACGTGGACAGTGAGTTGCTTTAGGCTTCGGTAAGTCTTGTCCGCTGCCATTGCTGCTGAAGCCCCCACCCCTTGGATTTTGGCCTATGCAAACCTCGCTAGATCGCACTTCCACCCATTCCACCATTCGGCTGCTGCTGTTTGCCCAGGGCCGAGCCAACGTCGAAGAACTGGCAGAGCAACTGCGTCGGCACATCCAGAGCTTACCTGGCCAATATCCTGCCCATCTAAAAGTGGTGCCGCTGGAAGAGCACCCCTACCTGGCGGAGCACTACAAGCTGGTGGTGACCCCTGCTTTGGTGAAGGCAGAGCCCTTGCCAGCCCAGGTTTTGGCAGGGGAAGACTTGGCAACCCAACTGGAAGTGTGGTGGCCTCGCTGGCAGGGTCAGGCGGCTCTTGCCTCCCACCAGCAAAAGTCAGGTCAGGATCCCGCCCCTCCCCCCACCACGGAGGCTCTGCTCCAGATGTCAGAGGAGGTCTTCCTGCTGCGGCAGGAGCGGGCCCAGTTGCGGGAACAGCTGGATTTTAAAGACCGCGTTCTGGCAATGCTGGTCCACGATTTGCGCAGTCCTCTGACGGCTACAGCCCTGGCGGTGGAAACCCTACAGCAGGGACGGGAGGGATCCCTGGACAAGGCAGTGGAGCGGCAGCTGTTCGAGCATGCCCGCCAGCAATTGCGCAAGATGGACAGCATGATTACCGATATTCTTGAATCGGCCCGCGGCAGTGCCTCGCAGCTGCGGATTCGAGCCGTGGAAACTCAGCTGGCCAGCTTGTGCCAGTCAGTGATTGAGGAGCTCCTGCCCCGCATCCAAGCCAAGCAGTTGCAGTTTCAAGCCGATATTCCCCTAGATCTGCCCACGGTTCACGTGGATCCCGACAAAATCCGCCAGGTGATTTTCAACCTTCTGGACAACGCCATCAAGTACACCCCTGCCGAGGGATCCATTCGCCTTACCATCCTCCACCGCACCAGTCACAAGATCCAGGTAACCGTCAGCGACACCGGACCCGGGATCCCGGAAGCCGACCAGGAGAAGATCTTCTCTGACGCCGTGCGTCTAGAGCGAGATCAGCAGCAGGAAGGCTATGGCATTGGCCTTTCCCTCTGCCGCCGCATTGTGCGTGCCCACTATGGTCAAATCTGGGTGGAATCTATCCCCGGCAAGGGCAGCAGTTTTCACTTCACCTTGCCGGTCTACCGCCTCAGCGGGCACTAACTGACTGCCTCTGCCTAATCTGGGGATCGGCACTGGCTAGAAGCGGCCAGAACCAGTGGGGCCGCATGAGGATGACTGTGTCAATGACGTGAATAATGCCGTTGTCGGCTTCGATGTCTGCCTGGATAACGGTGGCATTGTTCACTTCAAACACGTCCCCTTCGATAAACACGTCGATGGGGGATCCCTCTACAGATCCTACACTTTGGTAGTTGGCCAAATCTGCTTTCTTCAAGCGACCGGGCACCACGTGATAACACAGGATCCGAGTCAATTGGGGAATATTTTGCACCAGAGTGGTAATGGTGGCAGGGGGCAACTTGGCAAAAGCTGCATCGGTGGGAGCAAAAACGGTAAAAGGGCCAGGGCCTTTCAGGGTCTCTACCAAATTTGCCGCTTTCACAGCTGTAACCAAGGTGGAAAAACCTTGAGTAGAGACTGCAATGTCGATAATATCAGGCATGGTCCAGATCCTTGTTTTGCTAGAAGTTGGATTAACTCAAGTGGCCAATTGGCACAATAGCTATTGACTAGCGATAGTTTTGATCCTGAATGTAGGAGAGGCGAGCTGCTTCTCGGATCCCGTATTCCGGTCGAGTAAAGCGGTTGAGTTGTCCTTCAAAATAGAGGCGATTCATCATCAAATGCCGCGGATTAGGATCATCGAGAGGGTACAGAAAGGCTGCTCTCCCTGCCTGGATTACAGCTGAAGTAACGTTGTACATGGAGCGCTGGAAGCTGATTCCTAGTTGGATGAGCATGTCATCCTCACCGCGGCAGTGCTTGCGGTAGTACTCCACCAAATACGGAGGCAAAAAGTGGTACATATCCTGGTGCAAAAGGGTCGGCGGGATCCCAGCACTGGCCACTGGAAACTTGTCAGCGTAGAGGATCCCATAGTGGAAGTCTAGCTGGTTAACAGGTACTTGGTTGGCCTGAGCGTTATAGGACTTGGTGCCGCGGAAGGGAGAGGTGCGATAAAACACGGCTTCTACATAGGGGAAAGCCGCCTCGTATAGCCAGGTAAATCCCTTGGATTTGGGCACAATGTCGTACCATTCCCCGCGAATGCGCACCCGGTGGTAGATGGGCCGCCCAGCAATAGAAAAGATCGCGTTAACCAAAAAGTTCATCGCCTCCGGCACGCTGGTGATTTTGCCCTCGTCGTAGAGATCGCTCATCTCAAAAAAGACGGGGGCCATCACCTCCCAAAACAGGCCCAACACGGAGTACATGGTGGCCTGGCGGCAAAGTTCCAGAAACATGTCCGGAAAGAGCTTGTACAGCCCCATCAACAAGGGGTTGCCCTGGCAGTAGGCGCGGATGGCGCGGTCGGCATTTTGCTTGTACTCTTCCGAATCCATGTAGGGATCCAATAGGCCCCCCATATCCCGGTGCCAGAGCATGGCCCGCATACATTCTTCAGCAAATTCCATGTTGATGCGGTCATGCCAAAGGTGATGTAGAATCCGCGGCAGCTTGCGCTTCAGCTCCCCTTTTTCCATAAACTCCAGAAGTTCCGGGTGAGCAGTAGCCGGGCCACGCCAAATGCGCAAATCCGCGTTTTCTCCTGCGTAGTGGTTGGCTAGCTTCAGATACTCTTCGGGAATGATGTACTTAAAAATGGGCAAGGGATCCACAAACACCTGCTCGGCAATGTAGAGTAGATCCCGCCAGTAGAAGTCCATCGGCACGGCATAGGCCTTGTAGATGCCGATAATTTGCATCAGGTTTTCCGGCGTATCCGGCAGCATCGATCCCCCTGCCTCAAGGCGATGGACTATTTCGGCAAAGGGGTGAGTAGAAGGGGGCAGCTTGGGAGCAACCAGGGTCGTTGTCATGGAAGAAGTCTCCAACTCAGTCTACGTGGGATCTTTTCCGGTTTTTTGAGCTGTCCTCAGGGAGAATAGGAAGCCAGGGTATGCGTTTGGGCCTGAGCCACCTGGGCAGATAGGGTGAAGGCCAGCGGTTGTGGCCATTTCACCAAGTTCATAGGCTGGATGCCAAACCAAAGGATCAAGGCGGTTAACACAAAGGCCGGGATCCGTTCCCAACCTTGCACACGCGGGTAGTAGGCGGTGCGGTTGTCCAATCTGCCAAAGCAGGTGCGATTGAGCAAAATCACAAAATACACCGCCGTCAAGCCGGTGCCGCAGATGCTCAGCAAAGTGGGCAGTGGAAAATCCGAGTAGCTGCCTTGGAAGATTAAAAACTCGGCCACAAAGCCCAGTAGGCCCGGGATTCCGGCGCTGGCCATGCCGCCCAAAATCAGCAGGGCACTCACCGTGGGCAGGCCGCGCAGGGGATTGAGCAGGCCGTTGAGCACGTTTAGATCCCGCGTTCCCACCTTGCGCTCCACC
Organism: Synechococcus sp. OH30; assembly: GCF_047462175.1. Lineage (NCBI taxonomy): Bacteria > Bacillati > Cyanobacteriota > Cyanophyceae > Synechococcales > Synechococcaceae > Synechococcus > Synechococcus sp. OH30. The sequence continues at coordinate 21,348 of NZ_JANSIP010000012.1, forward strand.
AGGCCCACTAGATCAAACAGCAGCGCCAAAATTAGCCCATGGGAGATCATTTGCACTATCGCCCCCGTCAGGCTAATGGGCGTGGCCGCTGCCATCCCCAGCAAGATGTAGCCCATATGGCCAATGGAGCTGTAGGCCACCATGCGCTTGATGTCTTTCTGGGCAATGGCTGCCAACGCCCCCAACACCACGGCAATGGCCCCCCACCAAGCTAGGAGTTCATCTAGATCTGCCCACGCCTGGGGAAACAACTGCAGCCCAAAGCGAAACAGACCATAGGTGCCCAACTTGGAGAGCACCCCACCCAGCAGGATCGCCACCGGCGGCGAAGACTCGCCGTAGGCGTCGGGCAGCCAGGTGTGCAGAGGCACCAGCGGCATCTTGATGCCAAAAGCCACAATCAACGCCAAGAGTGTCAGGGTTTGGGCAGCAGGGCCCAGAGAGCTAATGCGAATCTCGGCCAGCTCAAAGGTATGGGGATCCCCTAGCCAGTAGATGGCCAAAAACGCCCCCAACAGGAAGATGGCAGAGACAGCGGTGTAAATCAAAAACTTGATGGCAGCGTAATCCCGCTTGGGGCTGCCCCAGATGGAAATAAGCAGGTAAATCGGGATCAGCACCAGTTCGTAAAAGAGGAAAAACAAAAGTAGGTTCTGGGCGGCAAAAGCCCCGTTGACCGACCCACTCATCAGCAGAATGCAGCCGTAAAAGAGGTTGGGCCGCTTCACCTCTGGCTCAGCCGCCAGAATGGCAATGAGGGTAAGCAGACCGTTCAGGGCCACCATCAACAACGACAGTCCGTCCAGGCCCAGGGAATAGCTCAGTCCAATTTGCGGCAGCCAATCCCACCGCTGCTCCCACTGAAAGCCAGTTGCCTGTAAGTCAAAGCGGGTAAATAAAAACAGGGAGATGGATAGCGAGATCCCGGCCAAAATCGCCGCCAGCCTTCGCCCCCCCAACCCCAAGAACAGGAGCAGGGATCCCAAGATTGGCAAGATGATCAAGGCATTCAGCATAGTCTTTTCCCTTTTCCAAAGACTCCGCCCGCCTACTGCCACCCCGAAGGAGCTCTACAGCAATGGACAAAAGTATGCCCTTGCTGCCGCTTTTTCTAGTTGCGACAACTCCTTATAGAACAGGCCAGTGGCCTCGCTGAGGCTAGGGCAGGTAGCCCAATACTCGCTTCTGGGCTTCTAGGACAGCAGTCTACCTTGAAAACATATCTCTTGCAACGAAACACCCGCTGGTGAGGCGCACCTAGACACTTGAGGAGCTCCGCCGTTTGTGGAAACAGCGTCTACGCGGTCAAAGAGCTTATCATTATCATCAGAGACACAAAGGGAAGAAGCATCCTGTTACTGGAGCTATTTCTCTGAGAGGAGTAGCTGGCTGCCATGTCATCAAGGGTGAGAAGAAGAAGGGGGATTTTTTTGCAGTTTTTGAGAAGTGAGTTATGTCCGAAGCTAGATGCGAGGAAGGTTGGGATTATGGACAGCTTCATAGGAGTCGAGAAGTTGAGGAACTGATTAGGGGAACAGGAGCGCGAACCCTACACCTGCCTGTGTATGCACCGGAAGTAAATCCTATTGAGATGATGGGGTCGGTGTTGAAGCACTTTGCTCGGCAGTTTTCCAGAGTTGGGAAGTAGAGCATGGAGCAGAGAGTGCCTTTACTCCTGATCAATCCATCCTGCTTCCGAAGTTGGTTTAACAGGCTGTAAGTCTATTCTCGATGGCGGTGGGGACAATTCCTGCAAATTCTGGCAGTCAAGGCTGTAAGAGCTGGGCTGTTAACGATTGCAGTGAATCCCCGCGGTAGCAGTCAAGAGTGCTCCGGGTGCGGTCGAGAAGTGCCTAAAAAGCTGGATGAGCGTTGGCACCACTGTCCGCACTGTGGGTTCAACTCGGCGAGAGTTATCAAATACAGAGCGGTGGGGCGTCCCGTTCTTTTCGCGCCAGCGGCTCGGAGCGCTAAAGCCCGGGAAATGTCCGACGCAGTAGCGGGAGTCACTGTTTGCGAAGCGGGACGTAGTCCTTGAAGCCCGCACTCTATGCGTCGGCATGAGTGGGGGAGTAGGTCACGTTGAGCTCTCAGCCGGCTGGGGCGGCTGCCACTTCAGCACCAAGGTCGAAAGAGGGGGCAGGCAGAGCTCAAGCGAGTAGGGCAGGTTGTGGTAGGGCCAGTCATCCGTCCACTTGCCCCCTAGGTTGCCAACGCCGCTGCCCCAGAACTCTACCGCGTCGCTGTTGAGCAGTTCCCGGTAAAACCCTCGCTGCGGCACGCCAATGCGGTAATTCGGCCAAACCACCGGCGTAAAGTTACAGACTACCACTAGCCACTCCCTGGGATCCTCCCCATAGCGGATAAAGGAGATAATGCCCCGATGGTCGCTGCAGTCAATCCAGCGGAACCCTTCTGGCTTGGTGTCTTGAGTGTAGAGAGCTGGCTGCGAGCGCAATAGATGGTTGAGGGTGGCTACGTAGTGGCGCAGTTTAGCGTGGGGCTCATACTGCAGCAGCTCCCAGTCTAGATCTGCCCAAACATTCCACTCGTTCCACTGGCCAAACTCCATGCTCATAAACAAAGTTTTCTTGCCGGGGTGGGTGAACATGTAGCCGTAGAGGGCCCGCAAACTGGCAAACTTGTGCCACATATCCCCTGGCATTTTGCCCAACATGTGGCTTTTGCCGTGCACCACCTCATCGTGGGAAAAAGCCAGCATGTAATTTTCGCTAAAGGCATACATGAGGCTGAAAGTCACTAGGTTGTGATGGAACTGGCGGAACCAGGGATCCATGCGAAAATAATTCAGCATGTCGTGCATCCAGCCCATGTTCCACTTGAGGTTAAAGCCCAGACCACCCACATGGGTTGGCCAGGTTACCATTGGCCAGGCAGTGGATTCCTCGGCAATGGAAAGAACGCCAGGGTAGTACTTGAAGATAAGGGTGTTGAGCTGGCGAAGGAAGTCAATCGCCTCCAAATGCTCTCGCCCACCGTAGCAGTTGGGGATCCAGTCTTTGCGGTCGTAATCCAGATAGAGCATTGAGGCCACCGCATCCACCCGAATGCCGTCGATGTGGTATTTGTCAAACCAAAAGAGGGCATTGGCTATTAGATAGTTGCGCACCTCGTTGCGGCCGTAGTTGAAAACCAAAGTGCCCCAGCCCTTGTGCTCGCCCTTGCGGGGGTCGGCATACTCGTAGAGGTGGGTACCGTCAAAAAAGGCCAGCCCATGCCCATCTTTGGGGAAATGCCCCGGCACCCAATCGACAATGACGCCGATCCCTTCCTGGTGGGCGCGATCGACAAAGTACATGAAGTCTTGGGGCGATCCGTAGCGGGAGGTTACCGCGTAGTAGCCAATAACCTGGTAGCCCCAGGAGCCGTCGAAGGGGTGCTCGGCCACGGGTAAGAGCTCGATGTGGGTAAAGCCCAGCTCCTTGACATAGGGGATCAATTTGTCCGCCAGCTCCCGGTAGGTAAGAAAGCGGGTGTTGGGCTTTTGCTCCACCGGCACCAGGTGCCCATCAGCGGGGGGGTCTTCCGTTGAAGCGTGCATCCAGGATCCCAAATGCACCTCGTACACCGAGATGGGCGAGCGCAGGGGGTCGGTGGCAGCCCGCTTTTCCAGCCACTCCTGGTCGTGCCAGGTATAGGTGTGGAGGTCGGCTACAATTGAGCCGGTCTTGGGTCGCACCTCCTGCTGAAAGCCATAGGGATCTGACTTTTCGTAGATATCCCCCCAGGCAGTTTTCACCTCGTACTTGTAGACGGCTCCTGGCCCAACACCAGGGATGAACACCGCCCAGATGCCGCTTTCGCCCAGCCGCTTCATCTGGTGTTGGCGGCCATCCCAGTGGTTGAAGTCGCCAATGACACTGACATTGCGGGCGTTGGGAGCCCAGACGGCAAAGTGGACTCCCTGAACCCCATCTACGCTGATGGGATGAGCGCCCAACTTCTCGTAGATGCGGTGGTGGTTGCCCTCGTTGAAGAGGTAGCGATCCAGCTCACCGATGTGGTTGACCTTCTCCAGGGGAAAGCGATAGGGATCCTCCCACTCTTCCAAGTGCTGGCCCTCCGGATCCCAGACCCGCTGCGCCCGCAGAAAGTAGTCTGGAACCGGCGTGCCAGGCGCAAAGCACAGCTCAAACAACGTTTCTGGATGCAGCGGCTGCATGGGGTAGGCCTGCCCAGTGGCGCGTTCTACCAACCAAACCTGTTTGGCATTGGGCACCAGGGCCCGCACCAGCCAGAAGGACGTTTCCCCCTGCTCTATCTGCTGCGGCCCCAAAACAGCATAGGGATCCTGCCACTGGTTGGTGACGAACTGAAGCACTTGTTCGGCAGACAGGAGAAAGCCCATCGGCAAGCTTCAACAAAGCAACAATCTCAGTCTAGCGGTGCTCGGCTGCTGCTTTTGGTAGCGCAGGGATTGCCAGAGCCATAGCGGTAGCAGCCAAACCTTTCTGCTCCCGGGAAAACCTGCTAGAGTTGGGAGGGGATAATTCTCCTCCTTGCCAGCGAGATTGGTTGGCTTGTTTTGTTGTTGGGGTTTTGGGGACTTATGGCTATCCTGCTGTCGAGCGAACCTATCCTGGCTGTGAGCATCTTTGGCATGGGCCTGCCAGAGCTGGCCGTGATTGGGATCATTGCAGTGGTTGTGTTCGGCCCCAAGAAGCTGCCGGAGTTGGGCAGCGCCTTTGGCAAAGCATTGCGCAGCTTTAAGCAAGAGATGAATAACCCCACTAGTGATGACGAGCCTCTGGCCAGCGCCGAGAAGCCAAAGGCGGAGAAGGTGCTCGAAAAGGATGCTGCCTAGGTAAAAAACTTAGACAACGTTGCAAACTTCCGCCAACGGCAAAGCTTCCTTCCTGCAAACAGCAACAAGGCGTTTGGGTTGTAGGTCACTTCTCTTTGCAGATGGCCAGGCCCTAGCTATAGGTATGCCCAGCTAAACTGCCAAGCCTTTCTGCCTTTTGAAGCCCAGAAGTACGGGCTCGACCCCTAACCTGGAGCCGGGAAGGTCTAGGAGTTGCCAGCGAAAATGCGACTAGAGACCAAGGCCGTGATCCTAGCCTGCTTGAGGCAAGGGCAGACGGTAGGATAGGGAGCAAGCTCGCCAGCGCTATCCCATGGTTCGCCAATACCTTTCCGGGGAAGGGCTGCGCTGGTTGGGCCTGGCTGTGCAGTTGTATGGGTCCGTTGTGCCCGCGGTGCTTCCCCGCACCCTTTTTTGTGCCCTGCTAGGGATCCTGGTTTCTGGGCTCCATGAGTTGGGACTGCCCCTGGTGCTGCCCTCTTCGGTGGCGTTTGTGCCCAACCTTGTTTTGAGCTTGATGCTGGTCTTTCGCACCAATACTGCCTATGAGCGGTTTTGGGAGGGGCGGAAAGCCTGGGGAAGCCTAGTGAATGAGGTGCGCAACTTGGCCCGTCTCATTTGGGTAGCTATTGCGGAAAAGCAGCCAAGCGATCGGGAAGAGAAAATCAAAATCCTGTATCTGCTGCCCGCTTTCGCCATAGCTGTAAAGCAACACCTGCGCCAAGAATTTTTACCCGCTGAGCTACAGCCCCTCCTTAGCTTAGAGCAGTTGCAACGCCTTCAAAACCTCAATTATCCCCCCTTACAAATTGCCTTTTGGATAGGAGATTATCTCTAGCGCCAGTACGATAAGAGTCGTGTGGAAGTCTATCAGCTAACGATCATGGTGGAACGGCTTAACGGTAGGGTGGAAGCTCTGGGTGCCTGCGAGCGCATCTTGATGACCCCCATACCTACGGCTTACGCCTTGCATCTACAGCAGTTGTTGCTGCTCTACTGTTTGTCTTTGCCCTTTCAGATGGTGGAAGAACTGGGTTGGATGACTGGTTCTATTGTGGGATTTTTGGCCTTTATGCTCTTTGGCGTTGAGCAGATTGGTCTTGAAATCGAGAACCCCTCTGGCCACGATTCCAACGACTTGCCTCTTGATAGAATTTGTATTAAGATGAAGCGAAACATTGTTGACTTAATTCAATCTACCTAAAATTGCTCCGCCACTCCTCAAACTGAAGTCCAAACCCCTACCCAAAGCCAGAGGGATCCCGCTTCTCCCCTTCCCTTGGCAAGGAGGATTGGAGTGGCAAGGGATCCCACCTCAGCCTTGGGAGTGATACTGTGAGAAGAAGAGAAGGATCGGAGCGATTGCCATGCTAAAGTGCACTACCCGCCACGTTCACATCTTTGCTGGCGAGGTTACCCCCGACAACCGCCTGGTGCCCCGCGACGATGTGCTGACCCTTGACGTGGATCCCGATAACGAGCTGGTCTGGAACGAGGCAGCCCTGCAGAAGGTCTATGCCCGTTTCGAGGAATTGGTAGAAGAGTACAGAGGCCGGGATCTGACCGAGTACAACCTCCGCCGCATTGGCTCTGACTTGGAGCACTTCATCCGCTCTCTCCTTAAGCAAGGGGAGATTGCCTACAACCTGCAAGGGCGCACCCCCAACTACAGCATGGGCTTCCCGCAGATCCCTGCAGAAAAAGTGGTGGACCAGTACATTCCCAAAAGCTAGCTCTCTTCCCCCTTCCTGCACCCCCGTTGGAGCATTACCCCATGTCTGAAGAAACCACCCCCACCCAGGACTCTCCCAAGGCTGCTGCGAAAAAAACCGCCAGAGAAGTCAAAGAAGAAAAACCCTTCGAGCAACTGATTACAGAAGAAGTGATCCCAGCGGCCATTGCTGCCTTTCAAAAACGCGGCGTCCACGATTTGCAACTGCGCCTGGAAGGCAAGACGCTGATTGGCTCGTTTGCTGGCGGCCAGAAGCAGTTTAGCGTCCTCTTTGCCGACGGCTCCCTAAATGGCCGTAAGTTCTTCTGCTGTACTACTGCCGGATCCCTACCCAGCACTCTCGAGTCTTTCATGATCGACGAGCGCCGCGTCGACGTGCCCCTGTTTGTGTTCTACTTGCTGCAGCGCCTCTACGCCCAGCAGTGGTATTGAGAGATCCCCCAGCCAGCCCTGGAAGGAATGAGCTGAGGATCCCGCCAGGGGGATCCTTTTTTAGCCTTGCGGGAGATGTGCTCCTAAGGCATTTGTGAAGAAAGGTAAGGCAATGCTACGGGAGATCTCGAAATGTACATTGTGCAGATTGCCTCTGAATGTGCCCCAGTCATCAAGGCGGGGGGGCTAGGGGATGTGGTGTACGGCCTCAGCCGGGAGCTGGAAGTGCGGGGGCACTGCGTCGAGCTGATTCTGCCTAAGTACGACACCATGCGTTATGACCAAATCTGGGGCCTGCACGACGCCTACCGCGACCTCTGGGTGCCTTGGTATGGCGGGGCTATTCACTGCTCGGTGTACTGCGGCTGGGTGCATGGCCGCCTGTGCTTTTTCATTGAGCCCCACTCCAGCGATAACTTTTTCAATCGGGGGTGTTATTACGGCTGCCCAGATGACAACATGCGCTTTGCCTTTTTCAGCAAAGCTGCCCTAGAGTTTCTCCTCAAGAGCAACAAGCGTCCCGACATCATCCATTGCCATGACTGGCAGACGGGCCTGGTGCCAGTGCTACTGTTTGAGATCTACAAGTACCACGGCATGGAAAACCAGCGGGTATGCTACACCATTCACAACTTTAAGCACCAGGGTCTTGGCGGGCCGGAAATTCTTTGGGCCACGGGACTCAACCGCGAGTCTTATTACTTCCACTACGATCGCTTGCGTGACAACTTCAACCCCTTTGCCATCAACTTTATGAAAGGGGGAATTGTTTTTTCTAACTTTGTAACAACAGTCTCGCCCACACACGCTCTGGAGGCACGGTTTGGTGATTACGGCTACGGTCTGGGACACACGCTCTACTTGCACCAGCACAAGTTCCGGGGCATTTTGAATGGCGTTGACTATGACATCTGGAACCCTGAGATTGATCGCTTTATTCCTTTTCGCTACACAGCGCAAACTTTGGAAAACAAGGCCAAAAACAAGAAGGCGCTGCGGGATCGGCTGTTGTTGCAAGATGCCGAGAAACCGATTGTGGCCTATATTGGGCGGCTAGATGAACAAAAAGGTGTGCATTTGGTGCATCATGCCATCTACCGCTCCTTGTTTAAAAATGCTCAGTTTGTCCTACTGGGATCAGCAACGGAGCCGGGAATTGGCGCCTGGTTTGCCCACGAGAAAGGCTACCTCAACGACAACCCCGACGTTCACATTGAGTTGGGCTTCAACGAAGAACTCTCCCACCTTATCTATGCAGGGGCAGATATCCTCGTGGTACCCAGCCACTACGAGCCCTGCGGCCTCACTCAGATGATCGGCCTCAAGTACGGCACAGTTCCGGTGGTGAGAGGAGTGGGCGGCCTAGCGGACACGGTTTTTGACCGCGACTACGACAGTCGCAAACTGCCTGAGCAACGCAATGGCTACGTGTTCTACCACACGGATCAAGCAGCCCTAGAGTCAGCGCTGGATCGGGCCATCGACCTGTGGTATACCGCTCCCGACCAGTTCCGCCAACTGCAAATCCAGGGCATGAGCTACGACTACTCCTGGAACTACCCTGGCAAAGAATATCTGGAGATCTACGAGTTCATTCGCCACCGCTGAGTGATCCCCAGTGATCCCAGCCCTTGACCGCAAGGGGGAAATGCTGGAGGATAGGTAGCAATCCTGCTCTTAACTTCCCCACAGATTTATTGCTGAGGAAGCTGAGCTGACTCCGTTATCTTCCCTGAGGATCCCTGGCTGCTATGGGTTATCTTGCCTTGGTACTCCACGCGCACCTGCCCTTTGTGCGCCACCCTGAGCAGGACTTTGTGCTGGAAGAAGAATGGCTCTACGAAGCCATCACCGAGACCTATGTCCCGCTGCTGCACATGTTCGAGGGGCTGCAGCGAGATGGCATTGACTTTCGCCTCACCATGTCCCTGACGCCGCCTCTGGTGTCGATGCTGCGGGATCCCTTGCTGCAGGAGCGCTACGACCACTACCTAACCAAGTTGGAGGAGCTGGCCCAGCTGGAGTACGACAAGAATGCCCACAACGGCCATATTCGCTACCTAGCGGAACACTACATCAAGCAATTTGCCATGGTGCGGGATCTCTGGGAGCGCTACGACCGGGATCTGGTGCGGGCCTTCAAGCAGTTTCAAGACAGCGGCAACCTGGAGATCATCACCTGCGCCGCTACCCATGCTTACCTGCCCCTGCTGCAGATGTACCCCCAGGCGGTTTGGGCGCAGCTGATTGTGGCCTGCGAGCACTACAAGGAGCACTTTGGCCAATGGCCGCGGGGGATCTGGCTGCCGGAATGTGCCTACTACCAAGGGTTGGAGCGGCTGGTTGCCGATGCTGGCCTGCGCTACATGATCACCGACGCCCACGGCCTGCTCTATGCCAAGCCGCGGCCGCGCTACGGCATGTACGCTCCCATTTTTACCGAGACCGGCGTTGCCGTCTTTGGGCGGGATCACGAGTCCTCGCAGCAAGTGTGGTCGGCAGAGGTGGGCTATCCCGGGGATCCCGTCTATCGCGAGTTCTACAAAGACCTGGGGTATGAGGCCGACTACGAGTACATCAAGCCTTACATCATGCCCAATGGCCAGCGGAAAAACACCGGCATCAAGTACCACCGCATCACGGGGCGGAACCTAGATCTAGGGCAGAAGGAACTCTACGATCCCTACTGGGCGCGAGAAAAAGCGGCCGAACATGCGGGCAACTTTATGTTCAACCGCCAGCGGCAAATCGAGTACTTGTACAGCGTCATGGGGCGCCCGCCGCTGGTGGTGGCTCCCTACGATGCCGAGCTCTTTGGCCACTGGTGGTACGAGGGACCCTGGTTTTTGGATTTCCTCATCCGCAAGAGCTACTTTGACCAAAACACCTATCGCATGACTCACTTGGCGGAGTACCTGCGGGAGAACCCCACCCACCAGGTGTGCAAACCTGCTCAGTCCAGCTGGGGGGCGCGCGGCTTCCACGAGTACTGGCTCAACCCCACCAATGCCTGGATCTATCCCCACCTGCACAAGGCTACCGAGCGCATGATTGAGCTGAGCCGCCGTGAGCCTGCTGATGACCTGGAGTGGCGGGCCCTAAACCAGGCGGCACGGGAGCTGATGCTGGCTCAATCTTCTGACTGGGCCTTTATCATGCGCACGGGGACGATGGTTCCCTATGCGGTACGCCGCACCAAGTCTCACCTGCTGCGCTTCAACCACCTCTACGAGAAGATTCAAGCGGGTCAGTTTCGGCGGGAAACAGCCACCCCCGAAGACGAGCAGTGGCTGGCCAAGGTGGAATACATGGACAACATCTTCCCCAACCTCAACTACCGGGTTTACCGGCCCCTCTGAAACCTGGGGGCAGTCTCCAGCCGCACCGTGTGGAAAAAGATCCGACTACTTGGGCCTCACTCGCCTCTCTGGCAGTCGCGGCAGCGGTGCCCTCGGGAAAGTTGGGGGATTCTTACGCAGTCCACGTTGACTTACAGCACTGTCCGGCTTCTTCACCGGGGTGGGTGATAGCATTGGCGAGCGACTCAAGTCGCTCAAGGACTACGTCCCGCTAACGCGAGCTGGACGGAGGGTTACCAAGCTGCCCCGCTGTGTTTTCTTCAATTTTGAAACGAGTGCAGTTTGAAATAAATCGACCTCCCTGCGGACTTTCCACTGCCGAGCTCGGGCCTTGTTGCAAACCTTCTCAGAGAACTTGGGATCCCCGCTTCCTTGCCTTGATGGCCAGCCCTGCCGCTTCTAGAGCTTGGTGCCGCACTCGGCACAAAACTTGTGCAGGCTGGGGTTTTTGGTGCCGCAGTTGGGGCAGTAGATGAGCTCGGCAGCTTGCTCCAGTTGCCGCTTTTCTGGCAGCCCAATCATCTGGTAATTGGCTTTGCCAGCGGGCACCATTGGGTAGCAGTTCTCGTCCCGCTTGACCACAAAGTCAACCACTACTGGGCCTTCGTGGCGCAGCATCTCCTGGATGGCATCGTCTACTTGATCGGGGTGATCGACGCGCATGCCCTTGACACCAAAGGCTTCGGCCAGCTTGACAAAATCTGGCATGCCCGCAGCCATGTCGGAGTGGGAATAGCGCTCGCCGTGAAAGGCCTGTTGCCACTGCCGCACCATGCCTTGCCAGCCGTTGTTGATAATGGCCACTTTGGTGGCAATGCCGTACTGGGCCACCGTGCCCAATTCTTGCATATTCATCTGGAAGCTGGCATCGCCACTGATGCAGATGACTTCCTCATGGGGCAGGGCCACCTTGACCCCCATAGCCGCTGGGAAGCCGTAGCCCATGGTCCCCAGGCCAGAGCTAGAGATCCAACGGCGTGGTCCGGTGCGCAGAAACTGCGCCGCCCACATTTGGTGCTGACCTACATCGGTGGTGTAGTAGGCGTGGGGAGCATGGCGTCGAAAGGCGTCAATAACCTGTTGCGGGGCAATCACACCCTCATAGGAGGGCACCTGCAAGGGGTAGTCCCGTTTCCAGCGCTCGATGCGTGCAAGCCAAGCTTGCGTCTGGCCAGGAGTGTAGGGCATTTTGCTTAGCTGCGCCAACAGCTCCACCAAAACGGTGCGTACATCCCCCACAATTGGCACGTCAGGGATCCGGTTTTTGCCCACCTCTGCCGGATCGATGTCGACGTGGATAACTTTGGCATGCTTGGCAAATTCATCCAGCTTGCCGGTTACGCGGTCGTCGAAGCGGGCTCCGAGGGCAATGAGCAGGTCGCACTCGGTAACAGCAAAGTTGGCGTAGGCCGTGCCGTGCATGCCCAGCATCCCCACCGAGAGGGGATCATTCTCATCAAAGGCCCCTTTGCCCATGAGAGTGGTGGTTACCGGGATCTGGTAGGTGTGGGCTAGCTCGGCAATCTCGGCGTGGGCCCCGGAGATGATGGCCCCGCCGCCCACGTAGAGCAAGGGCCGCTTGGCCTGCAGAATCAGCTTGGCTGCCGCGTGGATCTGGCGAGGGTTGCCCCGCACCGTGGGTCGGTAGCCAGGAATATTGACCTCAGTGACGGGCTGGTAGTCGAACTCTTCCAAGCCCACATCTTTAGGGATGTCAATCAGCACTGGACCTGGTCGCCCGGTGCTGGCAATGTGGAAGGCCTCGGCCACAATCCGGGCCATCTGCCGCGGATCGCGCACCACGTAGGAGTGCTTGACAATGGGCAGGGTGATGCCAAAAATGTCAGTCTCCTGAAAGCCGTCGGTACCGATTAGATGACGGGGCACCTGGCCGGTAATCGCTACCAGAGGCACAGAGTCCATCATGGCGTTGGCAATGCCTGTCACCAGGTTGGTTGCCCCTGGCCCCGAGGTGGCAAAGCACACCCCCACCTTGCCCGTAGCGCGGGCGTAACCATCAGCAGCGTGGGCAGCAGCCTGTTCGTGGCGGACTAGGAAATGTTTAAGTAGCCCTTGCGATTCGGCCTTGTACAGCTCATCGTAGATGGGCAGGATGGCTCCTCCTGGATAGCCAAAAATGTGCCGCACCCCATGGCGATGCAGGCTATCCACCAATGCATAGGCACCCGTTGCCACGATGTCTTCCCCTCGCTAAGACGACTGAGCACTCGATCTGGAGCGGCTATTTAACTCAGCAGTTTAGCAAGGGTTTGCTCTGCCAGGTTGAAATTGCCAAAAGCTCCTGCACCCCCTGGGTAAAAGTCACACCTAGGCAGGCACCTGGCCCAGTTAGGGCGGCGAGGCGGTCAAGCCACCCCAGGGTTAAGGCCAGCCCCTAGGGGAGACTGGCGGCAGAGCCACCACCCCCTAGAGATAGCCAGCAGCAGTCCCCCAAGGAGCGCAAGCCCGGCTTTAATCCCCTGCCTTCAATCCATAGCGGGCCAGGAAACGGGGCAAATCAACTACCTGACAGGTGTAGGAGCCGTGCATCACGAGCCGTCCCTGCTGCAGGATCTCCACCTTAAACTGAACGCGCCTTCCCGTTACCTCCACCACCTTAACCTGAACCTGTAAAGGCTCCCCCACCACTGCTGCTGAGCAGTGGTCCAAAGCAAAGCGGATCCCAACGGCTGCTTCCTCCGCCTCGTAAAAAGGCTGCAGAGTGGTGTTGCTGCACCCCTCAATCAGGGCTAGCAGCGCCGGGGATCCAATGACCTTCACCCCAGGGTTGCCCAGCGCCTCAGCTGTCTGTTGGGGGCCAGGGATCCCTTGCCAAGTGCCGTAGGTACCGAGGGGAACGGGTTTCACTGAAAGACGCGGCGCAAAAGCCTTCCCGACGAAGCGCTGCCCGCAAGCCAAGAACGACCCTACTACCACTATGCAACAACCCCTGACCTAGTCTGCAACTGCTACCCTAGTCTGCAACTGCTACGGGTGCTAGCAGCAGCCGCCTGCTTCAGCTGCAGGAGGAAGCCCTTAAAGCCCCTGGCTACCGCTTTGCGGAAGCAAGCTAAAGACGTTGCCTCATGAGAGGACGATTGACAAGAGGAGGGTGCCATCCTGGCCCTGTCCAAGAAGAGCCGCTGCCCTCCTCGATGGCCCCCCAGCCGCCCAGGCGGTGGCAAGGATAAGCTGGAAGAAATCAGCAAGTGGGCGTTCATGTCTTCAGAACACTACAAATTTGATCTCTTTCTGCGCTACCACCGCGCCCAGGCCCGCTGGGTACAGCAACTGGCCGAGCGGCTGGACCGAGAAGGGTTCAAGGTCTGGTTTGACCGCTGGAGGCTGCAACCGGGGGATGACCGTAAGCTGGAACAGCAACTGGCCATCGAACAGTGCCGCTGGATTGGGGTGGTGGCCTCGCCGGAATTCGTTGCCAATCCCTGGCCCCGAGATGAACTCTACAGCGGTTTCTCCCACGCCCCACCCCGACAAAACCAGCGTTTGCTGACGCTGCTCCACACGCCCACCGAGCTGCCTCAGCCCCTAGCAGAAGCGCCCCTGCTGGATTTTAGTGGCTCTGAGGAGGATCCGGTGCTGTTTGAGTACCGGGCCCGCGAGCTGATGCACTTCTTGGATCCCAGCTTTCCCGCCCCTGGTGATCTGCAGCGATTTCGGCTGCAATACCGCCGCCGCGAGGAACTTCCTGAAGATGAGGAGGTGCGGGGGTTCCAAGCTTTTCTGCGAGCCATTCAGCTAGCTATCCTGCGCATTGCTACCGGCGAAATCCCCTCCGCCACCCCGGAGGAAGGGGCGCGCAAGATTGCCATTTTGCAATTTCTTCAGCGCCTATTTCAGTGGAACAGCGCCGATATCCAGTTTGAGCGCGCAGAAGAATGGCGCAAGCGAGGCAACCTAACTGAAGCCCTGGCTGCCTACGACCGCGCCTTGAACATGGATCCCAACTTTGCCCTGGCCTGGAGTCGCCGCGGCGATGTGCTGGTGCAGTTAGGCCGCTACCGTGAGGCAATAGACAGCTACCACGGATCCCTGAGCATTAACCCCTACGATGAGGAGACGCGGCTGCGCTTGGCGCTAATTCTGGGGCGCCTGGGCCAGTACAAAGCGGCGGTGGTTAACTACGACAAGGTGCTGGAGAGCAACCCCGAAGATGCCTTAGCCTGGCACAATCGCGGCATTCGTCTGCTGCAACTCAAGCGGCCAAAGCTGGCCCTCAACAGCTTGAACAAGGCGTTGCGGTATAACCCTAAGCAAGCCCGCAGCTGGTTGGGGCGGGGGATTGCCCTGCGACGGCTGCGGCGGCCTAGTGCAGCGGCGGCCAGTTTTGCCCGGGTCTTAAAGCTCAACCCCAGAAGCGCACGGGTCTGGCGCTACCAAGGCAATGCCCTGTTCCACTGCCAGCGGCTGCGCTCCGCTATCGAGTGTTACAAGCGCTCGCTGCGGCTGCGCCGCCGGGATCCCGTTACGCTCTACAACTTGGGTGTGGCCCTGTTGTGCCTTGGGCAGTACCGGTTAGCCAGCAAGGCCTTGGAGCGCGCCCTGCGCTATGACGCTGACAACCCCAAAGGCTGGTATGCCCGCGGCGTGGCTTTCCAGAAACTGGGCTATCTCAAAGAGGCCTGCATCCACTTCGAGGAGGCCCTGAAGATCCGGCCAGAGGACTTTCCGGCTCGCTATGCCTTGGCGGCAGCTCTACAGGAGTTGGGGCAATACGAGGCCAGCTTGGAGGAGTTCCAACGCCTTGTGCAGCAGCGCCCTGGCAGCGTAGCCTGCTGGTTTGGCCAGATCACCAGCCTGCGGCGCTTGGGCCGGCTGGAGGAGGCCCTTGCTGCCAGTCAGCGGCTGATTAGCCTCAATGAGCAAGATCCCTGGGGCTGGTTTGCCCTAGGGCTGGTCTATGGCGACCTTGGGGAGGCAGAGAAAGCGGCGCAAGCCTACTCGCGCGTCCTAGAGCTCACCCCAGAAGACGCGGTGGCCCTCAACAACCGCGCTTGGGAAGTCCTGAAGCTGGGGAAGCTGGAGCTGGCCTTAGCCGACGCCCAACGGGCCACAGAGTTGCAGCCGCAGCGGCCTGCCTTTTGGCATACCTTGGGGCTAATCCAACTGCGGGCTGGTCAGCGGGAGGCCGCCCAAGCTAGTTTGCAGCGCTGCCTAGAGCTGGATCCCCAGTTCCAGCCAGCCCAAGCGGCCCTGCAGGAGTTGGCTCTTGCCAGTTCCCATTTGCCCCTTGGTCTTGCCCCGAGCCCTGCCCCTGCGGCAATGCCAGCTACAGCCTTGCCAGCGCTAGAAACCCTCAACCCTCAAGAAGAGCTGTCTACCCCTACGCAGCAGCCAATCGGCAAGCCTGGCCTTAGGTGTGAAAGGGAATAGTAAGCAAAGGCAACAGCGCCAACCCCAGCCAAGCCCAACTCCCCGGGAATGGCGAGGGCCCAGAGACTTCAGACCCCTCTGCCTGCAGCAGAGCCTCAATGCGTTCCTGCAGGCGTCCTCCAAGAGTGGAGCCCATTTCCAGGGCAAAGCCGACCCAAGCGTTGGACGGCTGCCCTCTTACCCCATAGCCCACTACCTGGAGCAACGCCTCTCCCAGCACCAAGGGATCCACCCGCTGGGCCGCCCAGCGATCTGCCCGCAGCTCCCGCAGCGTCAGCAGTTCTTGCCAGAGAACCTCCGTATTCGGCAGCCAGCTGCTGAGGCGCCGCAGCCAACCAGCTGCAAACATCCACAAGGTATCGCGGTAGTGGCGATGGGCCTCTTCGTGGGCCAGCACTGCCTGCAGGTGCTCTTCATCCAACTGCTCCAGCAAGCCGCGGCTAACCACCAATTGCGGCTTCCACACCCCCACCTGGGCGGCAAAAGGGATCTCCAAATCCAGGACGTAGGCCGGAGAGCCGTACAGATCAACTTGGGCCAGAGCCTGGAGGTGAGCACGTCGGCAGGAGCGCCAGAACTCCCAAGCCCAGTGCAAGGCTACGCCCCCAGCCACGGCCAGCACCAGCAGCGCACAGCCATAGCAGAACCAGCCTCCTGACCCGGCCATTTGTCCCCATGGCCCCATCCAAGCTAGAGCAAAAGCAGTGGTCAGCAAAAACAGCGGCGGCAGCAAGAAGTGGATCCAGGCCCACTGCCAGCGCTGGGCCCAGGAACCCCCTCTATCCAGCCGCACCTGGGCTCGCCACAGCCAACTTAAGCCCAAACCCAACAGCAACATGCCCAAGTGGCTCATTGGGGATCCCTCCTGGCTTCCCGCGCCGCCCGCAGCCGCTCGGCAATCGCCTGCAACTGGGACACGCTGGCCTGATCCAGACTGTCGGCAAAGGCTGCCACTGTGTCGGGATCCCCGACGGCCAAAAACTGCTGCAAGTGGTCAAAGGCCCTCAGGCTGGCAGCTTCCTGGCGAGAGAGACAGGGCCGCCACAGCATTGGCAGAGGCCGCCCCTCGGCATCTGTGCGCCGTTCACAGCTTACCCAGCCTTTTTGGCTCAAGCGCTGCAAGACGGTGGTTACTGAGGCATAGGCCAACTCGCGGTTGGGATCGGCCAGAATGCGCTCGTGGATTTGGCGAGTGCTAGCGCTGCCCAGATCCCAGAGGATCTCAAGGATCTCTGCTTCCAGAGGGCCCAGCGACAGTTTTTTGGGACGATGCCTAGGCAACATGACCCCTTGCCAAAGTAGGAATACCTCTCCAGGCTAGCTTAAGCGCCTCCAGGGCCTTCCCTTCCTGAGTTGGGGCTTAATCAGGGTCGAAGAGTGCCGTCTTCAGCCAGAAAGCGGGAGCTCAGAAAAGGACGCAGCGCCTGGGGAATGCGGATCGAGCCGTCTGGCTGCTGGTGATTTTCCAACAGAGCAGCCAGAGTACGTCCCACCGCCAAGCCAGAGCCATTGAGGGTGTGGACGAAGTGGGTACCCTTTTGCCCCGCTTCTTTGTAGCGCAGGTTGGCGCGGCGGGCCTGGAAATCCCAGCAGTTGGAGCAACTGGAGATCTCCCGGTAGCGGTTTTGGGAGGGAAACCACACCTCCAGATCAAAGCAGCGGGCCGCCGCAAAGCCCAGATCGCCGGTGCACAGCTCCACCACCCGGTAGGGCAGCTCCAGCATCTGTAAAATGGCCTCCGCATCCTGCACGAGTTTTTCGTGCTCGGCCTCCGATTGCTGGGGAAGGGTAATCTTGACCAGCTCCACCTTTTGAAACTGGTGCAGCCGGATTAGGCCCTTGGTGTCGCGGCCATAGCTGCCGGCTTCGCGGCGAAAGCAGGGCGTATAGGCACAGAAATTTAGGGGGAGGCGCTCGGCTGGGATCACCTCATCCCGGTACAGGTTGGTGAGGGGCACTTCTGCCGTCGGGATTAGCCAGAGGTCGTCCTCCGCACAGCGAAAGCTCTCTGAGGCAAACTTGGGCAACTGCCCTGTCCCTTCTAGAGCGGCGCTGTTAACCAAAAAAGGAGGGATGACCTCGGTGTAGCCAGCGGCAAGATGGCGCTCCAGCATCATGGCAATCAAGGCCCGCTCCAGAGCTGCCCCTGCCCCTACCATAGCCACAAAGCGGCTCTGGGCCACCTTGACGGCGCGGCCAACCTCCAAGAGGCCCAGCTTCTCCGCAATCTCGTCGTGGGGAAGGACGGGATGGGCAGGCTTGAGGTCGTCGCCCCAGCGGCGCACCTCCACGTTGTCGGTCTCATCTCGGCCAACTGGTACGCTGGGCAGCGGCAGGTTGGGCAGGGTAAGCAGCCGGGCGCGCATCTCCTCCTCCAGCTCCCGTTCTTGCTGCTCCAGTTGGGCAATTTCTGCTTTGAGCTCTGCCCCCCGCTGCCGCAGAGCCGCCACTTCCGCTCCGTGGGGATCCGCTCCCCGCTGGAGAAGCTCGCCAACTTTTTTGCCAAGGCTGTTGCTTTCCGCCTGCAGAGATCCGCGCCGGGTCTCCAACTGGCGCCGCTCTCGATCCAACTGCAGGATCCTGTCCAAGTCAGCACTGGCCCCGCGCTTGTTCAGGGCTTGGCGTACCTCTTCCGGGCGATCCCGTAGCAGCTTTAGATCCAGCACAAGACCTGCCTCTGGTAAGGACTTCTTACTTTTTCAGCCAGCTAAACATGGCCCGCAGCTCCTTACCCACTTTTTCGATGGGATGCTCAGCCTCGCAGCGACGCATGGCAGTGAGCACTGGCCTACCCGCCTGGTTTTCTAGGACAAACTCGCGGGCAAACTGGCCACTTTGGATCTCAGCAAGGATGCGCTTCATCTCGGCACGAACTTGCTCTGTGATGATGCGGGGGCCGCGGGTATAGTCGCCGTATTCTGCTGTGTTGGAGATGCTATGGCGCATCTTTTCCAGCCCCCCCTCAACGATAAGATCGACAATGAGCTTGACTTCGTGCAGGCACTCGAAGTAAGCCAGCTCCGGCTGGTAGCCCGCTTCCACGAGCGTCTCAAACCCAGCCTTGATCAGGGCCGTTAGGCCACCGCAGAGCACCACCTGCTCGCCAAAGAGGTCGGTCTCGGTCTCCTCCCGAAAGGTGGTCTCCAGGATGCCAGCTCGCGTGCCGCCAATCCCCTTGGCATAAGCCATGGCCCGCTCCCGCGCCATCCCCGAGGCATCCTGGTAGACAGCAAACAGACAAGGCACCCCTTGGCCCTCCTGGTAAGTGCGCCGCACCAGGTGACCAGGGCCTTTGGGGGCTACCATGACGACATCGATGTCTGCCGGGGGCTGGATCTGGCCAAAGTGGATGTTGAAGCCGTGGGCAAATAGGAGCACCTTCCCCGGCTTAAGGTGGGGCCGGATCTCGCTTTGGAAGACGGCCTTCTGCACTTCGTCGGGCAGCAGGATCATCACCCAGTCAGCGGTGGCAGCGGCCTCGGCTACTGTCTTGACGACCAACCCGTCCTGCTCGGCCTTGGGCCAGGAGGGGCTGCCGGGGTAGAGGCCGACAAGAACGTTGACACCGCTGTCCCGCAGGTTGAGAGCGTGAGCGTGGCCCTGGCTGCCGTAGCCGATGATGGCCACCGTCTGGCCGTTCAGGAGATCGAGGTTAGCGTCGCTATCGTAGTAGAGGCGAGCCATAGTCAGGCTGGGTAGGTGGTGAGCGGCGTTTGAATTAGGATAGCAGGGAAAAACAGGGTTGGGATCAGTTGCCGTAGTGCACGGTCTTCACCCACCTCAGCCGTTTGGGCTGCACACACATGCGGGCCGTGGTAACAATCATAACCGGCAGCCAGTGGAGCATGTACACCAGACCCAGGGCAGTGCGCCACCAGAGCTTCCCTCCGCGCAGCCCCTCCACTTGACGCAAGCTGCGGTAGAAGGCCAGCGTTAGGGATCCCATGACTAGAGCGTTCAGGGGGAGCAGCACCGAGGAATGCCCTGTCAACAGTACCCAGAGGGTATCGGGAACCAAAGCCATGGGCAGCAGATACTGGCAGATAAAGAAAGCCCAGAGATCCACGGTCTTGGCCATGCCCAGGCGGCCACTGAGGATCCCTGGCCAGTAGTCAAGGTAACGCTGGTAACCGCCTTCTGCCCAACGACAGCGCTGGTGCCAAAGGCTTTTCCAGGAGGTAACCCCTTCTTCGACAATAGCCGGCTCGATGAGGAAGGCAATGTCTACCCCCGCCAGGTGGAGCTTCAAGGTGAGATCCAGGTCGTCGGTAAGGGTGCTTTCGTTCCAGCCGCCGCACTTTTCCAGAACATCCCGCCGTACTAGTTGGCCGTTGCCCCGCAGCTCGCCAATACCACCGATGAGTACCCGCTGCTGCTGCAAGTAGGCATCAGAGGCCATCTCCGCCACCTGGCCCAGGGTCCAGAAATTGACGTTGGGGTTGCTTAGGGCTTTGCGCACCTGGACAGCACCCACTGCCCGCCGACCGGGAGAGGAAGGCTGACTAAACAGGGGCAGAGTGCGAGCCAGGAGATCCGGGGGCACAATGGCATCGGCATCGCAGACAAGGATGATCTCTCCCTGGGTTAGGGGGAGAACCTCGTTGAGGGCGCCAGACTTACCGCCCCCTCGCCCCGGCGGCCGTCGGTAAACGCGTAGGTGCGGCAGCCACCTTTGGGCCTCTTGCAGGATCTCTGGGGTGGCATCGCTGCTGGCGTCATCGATGGCCCACAGCTCCAGATGGCTGCGGGGGTAGTCCAACTGACTAAGGCTCTGCAGTAGCCGCGGCAGCACAGCACTTTCGTTTTTGGCCGGGATCAGCACCGCTACCCGTGGCAAAGGGGGCTTTGGCAAGGCCGCTGACGGGAGCTGGAGAGATCCCTGGTCAACCTCATCGCCAACTGTTGTCTCTAGAGGGTAAAGCCGCAAGGGAGGTGGCGGGTCTGCCGGCTGTAGACGAAACAGGCGGTTGACGTGGATAACCATGAAGGTAGCTAGGCCAACTGTAAGCCAGCGAGCCACTGCTACCTGGTGCATCAGGCTAACTAGCCCCCAAACCATCGCCAAAACCAGCAGAGCCTTAAGCCGGCGACGCTGGGCTGAGGTAAGCAGCCAATCGGGAAGGTGAAGATCCTCCAGGGGAACCGCCTCTGACCAGACAAACTCAGACATGGGAAGCATCTCGTCGGTAACAGCTTTGCCCAAATCAACCGACCCGCCCACGCTTGAAGCTGGCGGCTGTTCAGAGGTCGTTCATCATTGCCACCACTGTGTTGTCACCGACTTGGGCTAAAGACCTAGGCTTTTGGGCTGCCACCCCTACCGCAGGGGATCCCTCTTACGGGTTGCCGCGAATTTCCTTGATCACCCCATCTTCAAGCAGGATCTCCACCTGCATTTTCTGAATTAGGTTGTCTCCCTTCTGCACGCGGAAGAAGCTCTCTATGCTGCCTTGCAGCACCTCTTGGTTCAGTTCCAAGTTGCTCAGTTGGTTAATCTGCTGGAGCAACTGGTTTTTTTGATCCAAGAGCCTAATCTTCTGCTCGTTCACGCGGCTTTTCACCGCTTCCACCTGCTGGAGCACCTGGGGGCTATTGGGGTTAGGGCTTTGTTTTTCAATTTCGGCAATGGCCCGCTTACCCTGAAACTCCAGTTGCTGGATCTGAGCATCAGTAGCTTCAATCTGCCGCTCCAGTTGCTCCCGCATTTCTTTCTTCCAAAGGGGGGTGACCACCACCTTGACAGGGATGGTGCGCTTGAGCAGTAACTGAGTGCCGTTGCCAACGTTGTTTTCTTCCATAAGACCTATACCAGGCAGACGACCAAGCAAAGCAGGGTTTCAGAACTCTCGCCTCAAAAGCTCTGGGTTTAAGGAAAATTCTTCCCCGCCGAGCCGGAGACCCACCTACTTATCCTACCGGCTCGGATCCCGGTAGTAAAGTCTGAGCTGGGGGGCAAGGGCGGCTCTGGTTAAGGATCTTGAAGGTCGCTGCCCTGCGGCGGCGCAGATTCAGCTAGCGTGAAAAACGGTGTTCTCGGATTTTGCAGCAGCCATGAGCGAACTGGCCTCAACTCCCTGGCAAGCTGTCCAGCCGGTGCGGATCGCCTCCCGCAAAAGCGAGCTGGCTCTGGCCCAGACCCGCTGGGTGATGGGGCAGTTGCAGGCCCACCATCCGGGGTTGCCCCTAGAGCTGCACACCCTTTCCACCCAGGGAGACATCATCCTGGATGTGGCGCTGGCCAAAATCGGGGATAAGGGCCTGTTTACCAAGGAGCTGGAGGTCAGCCTGCTCAACGGCACTAGCGATCTGGCGGTACACAGCCTCAAGGACTTGCCCACCCGTTTGCCGGAAGGCTTGGTCTTGGGGGCGATTACGCAGAGGGAGGATCCTCTGGACGCGCTGGTGCTACGGCAGGAGCTGCGCGGCTACCACCTGGCCACCCTCCCAGCAGGGACGGTGATTGGCACTTCCTCTCTGCGGCGGCTGGCTCAACTGCGCCACGCCTTTCCCCACCTGCAGTTTAAGGACGTGCGGGGCAACCTCAACACCCGCCTGGCCAAGCTGGATCGGGGGGAGTACGACGGCCTGATCTTGGCAGTCGCCGGCCTGAAGCGCCTGGGCCAAGCACAGCGGATCCACGAGGTGCTAGATCCCAGTGTGTTCTTGTACGCCGTTGGCCAGGGATCCCTCGGCATCGAGTGCCGGCAGGGGGACGAGCGGATTTTGGAGCTCATTCGACCCTTGGCCGATGGGGAGGCCACAGCCCGCTGT
Organism: Synechococcus sp. OH30; assembly: GCF_047462175.1. Taxonomy (NCBI): domain Bacteria; kingdom Bacillati; phylum Cyanobacteriota; class Cyanophyceae; order Synechococcales; family Synechococcaceae; genus Synechococcus; species Synechococcus sp. OH30. The sequence goes on from NZ_JANSIP010000012.1 coordinate 43,858, forward strand.
TTGGCCGAGCGAGCTTTCTTGCGGGCTTTGGAGGGGGGCTGTCAGGTGCCCATCGGGGTCCACAGCCAAGTGCAGGGGGAAGAGCTGCACCTAACCGGCATGGTGGCCGACCTAGAGGGGCGACGGCTGATCCGCGATACCCAAACGGGATCCACTGCCGACCCGGAAGCGGTGGGAATCTCCCTGGCGGAAAAGCTGAAGCAACAGGGGGCCGACGAAATCCTGCAGGCCATTTTTGCCCAGGCTCGCCGCTAAATCCTTTGAGCTAGCTCTGAAAAGCCGACAGGGAGAGTTTTAACTCCTCTCCCCTGCCGTTCCTGCTTCAACGTAAGGCGCGGGATTCCCCACCGTCTATACGGTGGGGAGGGATAGCGCCTCCTGACTGATTCTGGATATATCGCTTCACAATTTCTAGAGGTGCACCGCCGCATGAGACAATGCACTTAGAATCATGCCAAAGCCTAGCCTTTCCCCAGTACACTTTATTGAGCTGTTCCGCAAACTGTTGCCTTAGTATGCGACTTGATGCTGACTTGAGAGAAGAAACGAGGTTAGATATGTTGTTATCAGGGTGCAGGTCGATGAGAAGGTGAACATGGTCTGGCTCACCATCAAACGCAATTAGCACACTCCGGTTAGCGGCCAAAACTCTTTCTAAAACAGACCTCATTACTTCCAGCATTGCTTAGGTTGAGACTTTGCGTCGGTATTTTGTTACAAACACTACGTGCAGGTGAACCCTAAAGACTGCGTGAGCACTGCTTCGTAGTTCGACCATAAAACTTGCCAATTTCTATGCTATAGTTATTGTAGCTTCGACTGAGCTATAAAGGTGACAGAAACTGCACTGGTAGTTAGGCGGCAGACCTTTCGGCTGTACCCCAACAAAACCCAAGAGCGGGCTTTGTTGTCTGCCCGCCGTTTGCACTGCTACCTCTACAACGCTTGCGTTGCTCACCGACGCTATGAGTACCGACGCAACCGCCGGACGGTTACTTACCTCGAGCAGCAGAATCTTCTGCCAGAGTTCAAGAAAGCATGGCCGGAGTTTGCTCAGCTCCACTCCATGACTTTGCAAGCTACGGTCAAGCGGGTAGATTACGCCTATCAGCGTTTCTTCCAGGGGCTAAGCAAAAAGCCCAAGTTTAAGCCGATCAAGCGGTACTCTGGCTGGACATATCCTAGCGCTACGGGGTGGAAGGTCAATACTAACGGTAAGCACGGCACCGTTACTCTCAGGGACTTGGGCATTACCCTGAGGATGCGCGGTAAAGCCAAGGACTGGGGGAGGCCTACCACGCTAACTATTGTCTACAAGCCACCTTTGCGGCAGTGGTATGCTTCTTTCACTGTAGAGGTGGAAGTACCTCGGCCTAAGTTTGGTTCCCAGTCAGACTTGAAGTATGAGTCCATCGTTGCCTACGATTTGGGCACCGA
>NZ_JANSIP010000013.1:0-34297 GCF_047462175.1 Synechococcus sp. OH30
GGACTAAACAAGTCTATTTTGTCGGTGGGGTTTGGTACGCTGAACCAAATGCTGACCTACAAAATTGAGCAGAAGGGCGGTTTGGTCTTGTTTCTTCTCACGCAAACCCTCAAGCCGTCTCAGCGCTGTCCGCAGTGCGGTGCTATTCACAAGGAGTGGGCAGAGCTAAGTAACCGTTACCATGTCTGTTCTGCCTGTGGGTTTGCGATACCGCGGGACAGGGGAACGGTGATGGTTTTCTACAACGTTGCTACTCATCAGCAACCGGGGCTGGGAACCCGCCTCGTGAGTCTTGGATGCTTCAGCTCTACTTCAGAGACCCGGTACACGGGATCCATGAAGCAACTGGGGCAGAGGAAGAGACAAAAGCTCTGCTGTCAAGCGGGTGAGGAAACCCCACCCGCCTACGCGGTGGGGTAGTTCATAGCAAAGACTCAGGTCGGATCCGCGGATCCACCCACATCAAGAGCAGATCGGCCAATAGGTTGCCCAAAATCAGCATCACCGCTCCCAGCAAAAGCCCGGCCATCACCACGTTGATGTCAAAGCTTTGGACGGCTTCCAAGAGCAGCTTGCCCAGCCCCGGCCAATTGAAGAAAATGAAGAAAAACTCGGCAATGAAGGAGCCGCTGAGCAGATTGGCAAACTCAAAGCCCAAAATCGTGATCAAGGGGTTGACGGCGTTGCGCAATGCATGCAGCCAGATCACCCGCCATTCAGGAATGCCCCGTGCCCGCGCCGCCTGGATGTATTCCTGCCGCAGCACGTCCAAGAAGTTGCCGCGGGTAATCCGCTGCAGCCCGGCAAAGCTGGTGATGCTCAGGGCCAGCGTGGGCAAGAGCAGGTGGCGGCCCAGATCCAGCAGCTTCCCCCCCCAACCGAGCTCGGCAAAATAAACACTGGTCATTCCCCCTACCGGCAACCAGCCCACGTTTTGAGCCACGATCAGCAGCAAAATGGCCAGCACAAAGCTGGGCATGGCCTGCCCCAGGTAGCTGAGCAACTGCAACGCCCGATCCAAAGGAGTGTTCTGCCGCAGCGCCCCCAGGATCCCCAGAGGAACGGCAATTAGCCAAGTTAGCAAAACAGAGCACACTGCCAACAGCAAGGTGGCGCCGGCACGGGAGAGAATAAGCTGCGCCACCGGCACGCGATAGGTGTAGCTGACGCCAAAATCCCCCTGCAGCAGATTGCCCAGCCAGGTCAAATACTGCCAAATCAAGGGCTTATCCAGGCCCAGCCGTGCCTCTTCCTGGGCAATAAACTCTTGGCTGACACTGGGATCCGCCCGCAAGGGATCCAAAAAATCACCGGGAGCCAGTTGCAAGAGCAAAAAGCTAAGCACCGTGATCAGCAGTAGCACCGGCACCGCTTGGGCCAGCCGCTGCAAGACCAAGGCCAGCGGTGGCCACAGACTGAAAGCGCGCCTGCTAGGGGAAGAGGAGGTTACGGCCACAGACAGAAGTCGGGTTGAGCGGGGTTCAAATCTCAACGGAGTGGAATTCCTGTCGAACTATGCTGCCATTCTTCGGCCCAGATTTCCAGCCTGCTACCCGGCTTGGAACAGGGTGCAGCAGGGGAATTGGGGGTTAGGCCGCTCCGGCAGGCGCAAGCCAAGGCGGTAGACTAGTCAAAAGCTTTTTCGATGAGTTGCCGTTGGGAAGACCTCTTGCGAAACCTGTTTCTTACCGGCGCTAGCGGCTGTCTAGGGCACTATGTGTTGGAGCGCCTGGCCCAGGAAAGGGATCCCGAGTTTCCAGAGCAGCCCGCCTACCACCTCTACCTTCTTATCCGCAATCCCAGCCGCCTGCGGCTGAACTTGGAACGGCTGCCCGCCCCCATCACCCTGGTGCCCGGCGATCTGCTGCACATCCGCGAGCACGCCGCTCTGCTGCAACAGATGGATGGGCTGATCCACATGGCGGCGGCTTGGGGGGATCCCACCCTAGCCTGGGCGGTGAACGTTACCCACACTCTGGAGCTCTTTCAGTTGTTGGATCCCCGGCGCTGCCAGCAGGTGATCTACTTTTCCACCGCCAGCCTTTTGGATCAGGCGTTACAACCCTTGACCATTGCTGGCCAGGTGGGCACGGATTACATCCGCAGCAAGTATGTGATGCTGCTGCGGCGGCGGGAAAGCTGCTTCTGGCCGGATCGGCTGCTGACGCTCTACCCCACCCTACTGTTTGGCGGCAGTCCCCACCACCCCTATTCCCACATCACCGCTGGCCTTAAGGATGTGCTCCGCTGGCTAGATCTCATCCGCTTTTTGCGGATAGACGCCAGCTTCCACTTCATCCACGCTGCCGATGTGGCAGAGATGGTGGCCTACTGGGTAGCCCATCCGCCCGGTGGCGGCGATTGGGTGTTGGGCAACCCCCCTCTGTCTGTGGATGAGTGCGTGGAACAGGTGTGCGCCTATTTCAGAAAGCGGATCTACTTCCGCCTGCCCTTGCCCCTCAGCCTCCTCCGCAGCTTGGCTTTTCTGTTTGGGGTGCGACTTTCGGCGTGGGACGAGTACTGTCTGCGCCAGCGCCACTTTGTCTATCCGGCCCTTTCGCCAGCAGCCCTGGGCTTGCCCTGCCACTTCCCCACTGTAGCCTCTCTTCTGGATGCTTACCTCTAGGCCGCTTTTTCCCTCTCCCAGAGGGGGTGGGGTTCACCGAACTTCAAAAGGGATTAGCTAGGAGGGGCGGCCACTTCTCCAATAGCCAAGGCTTGCAGCTGAGCGGCAATGCGCTCCCGGTTAAGCCTCTGCCCGATGAACACTAGGCGGGTCAACCGCGGCTCTTGCGGACGCCAGGGCCGGTCGTAGTAGGTTTCCAATCGCCCTCCCACTCCCTGCAGCACCAGCCGCATTGGCTTGTGGGGCACGGCCACAAACCCCTTCACCCGGTAGAGGCATTCCTCTTGAGCCAGTTGACGCAGTTGGGCAACTAGGGATCCCGGCTCATAGCTCCCCTCCAGGCTCAGGTAAAAAGACTCGAAGGCCTCGTGCTCGTGGTCTTCTTCCTGGTCGTGGTGGCTGGGGCGGCTCTCAAGTTGGTCTTCCACGGCTGCGTTGAAGCCCAAGAGCACTTCTGGGGCCACCTGGCCCCGCTCACAGGGGAGGACTCGAACCTCAGGGCGTAATTGTTGCCGCAGCCAGCTTTCCACCCGCTCTTGCTCCTCCGGCGTGATCTGATCCACCTTGCTCAGCAGCACCAAATCGGCGCAGCTCAACTGATCCGCAAACAGCTCCTCAATGGGCGTCTCGTGATCCAGGCTCGCATCGGCCTGCCGCTGCGCCTCCAGCGCCGCCAGATCCCCCACCAGTTGTCCAGAGGCCAGGGCCTGGCCGTCCACCACCGCAATCACCGCATCCACCGTGGCGCCAGTGCGTAGGGTGGGCCAGCGGAAAGCCTGCACCAGAGGCTTGGGCAAGGCCAATCCTGAAGTTTCAATGAGAATGCCGTCCAGCTCCGCCCGCCGTTGCAGCAGGGTCTCCATGGCAGGCAAAAATTCCTCCTGCACTGTGCAGCAGAGGCAGCCGTTGGCCAGCTCCAAAATCGGGATGGAACCCTCTCCCGCGCAGAGTTGGCAGTCCCGCAGCAGTTCGCCATCGATGCCCACTTCGCCAAACTCATTGACCAACACCGCGAGACGGCGACCGCCACTGTTGAGGAGGAGGTGACGGATGACAGTGGTCTTGCCAGATCCCAGAAAGCCAGTGATGACGGTAACCGGGACTTTGTGCATCTTTCCTAAGGACTTGGCTTCCCCAGTTTCTACCCTCCCCTCCGTTCTTGCCAATCCTGGTGGGGAGGATCCCACAAAAAGGCCCCCTAGAGGGGGCCAAAGGTCTATTCCAAGCAGACGGATGCCCTCACCGGATTGGCTTCATCCGGTAAACCGGCTCGTCCTCACGGCTAATCCCTTTCTCAAAGCCAGCGGCGGCAGCACGGGCACGACCGGCATGCCACAGGTGGCCGACAAAGAACAGGAAGCCCAAGATGAAGTTGTGGGCCGCCAACCAAGTGCGGGGGCTGGTGAAGTTCACCGTGTTGATCTCGGTCGCCACACCCCCCACCGAGTTCAGGGATCCCAGTGGCGCGTGGGTCATGTACTCCACCGCACGGCGAGCTTGCCAGGGTTGGATGTCGTTCTTCAACTTATCCAAGTCCAAGCCATTGGGGCCCAGCAGCGGCTCTTTCCAGGGAGCCCGCACATCCCAGAAGCGCATCGTCTCACCCCCAAAGATGATCTCGCCCGTGGGAGAGCGCATTAGGTATTTACCCAGACCGGTGGGACCTTGAGCTTGGCCAATGTTTGCCCCCAGGCGCTGGTCGCGCACGATAAAGGTAAGCGCTTGCGCCTGCGAAGCTTCTGGTCCCGTGGGTCCGTAGAACTCACTGGGGTAGACGGTGTTGTTGAACCAGATGTAGCAGGTGGCAATGAAGCTCATCAGCGAGACTGCCGCCAAGCTGTAGGAGAGATAGGCCTCTCCCGACCAGATGAAGGCACGGCGGGCCCAGCCAAAGGGCTTGGTGAGGATGTGCCAGATGCCACCGGCAATGCAGATGATGCCGATGTAGATGTGGCCACCAATCACATCCTCCATGTTGTCCACACTGATGATCCAGCCTTCCCCACCAAAGGGAGACTTGAACAGATAGCCGAAGATTACTGCCGGGTTGAGGGTGGGGTTGGTAATTACCCGCACATCCCCACCGCCAGGAGCCCAGGTGTCATAGACACCGCCAAACCACATAGCCTTAGCCACCAACAGGAAAGCCCCCAACCCCAAGAGGATGAGGTGGATTCCCAGGATGGTGGTCATCTTGTTCTTATCTTTCCAGTCGTAGCCAAAGAAGGGGAAAGACTGCTCCAGGGTTTCTGGGCCGCGAATGGCGTGATAAACACCCCCAAACCCTAGCACAGCACTGGAGATGAGGTGCAGTACACCAATGACAAAGTAGGGGTAGGTGTCCACCACTTCGCCGCCTGGGCCAACTCCCCAGCCCAAAGTAGCCACGTGAGGCATCAGGATCAGGCCCTGTTCATACATGGGCCGATCCGGCGTGAAGTGAGCCACCTCAAAGAGCAGCATCGCTCCCGCCCAGAAGACCATCAAGCCAGCATGGGCTACGTGAGCGCCCAAAAGCCGACCGGAGAGATTGATTAAGCGGGCATTCCCAGCCCACCAGGCAAACCCGCCTTGGGTGCGATCTTGCACCACCACTGAACCAAGTGTTGTCGAGGTCACAGAGACCAACCTCCAATAATCAGGACCAGAACAAAACTAGGATAAGCACCTGCTGCTGGGATCCCTGCCCACTGGGAGGATCCCGCGGGCAGGTGCTTAGTCCCTAGAACGTTTGCAGCTCAAGTCAAGCAAACTGGGTGGATTTAGAGAGCATTGCCGCGGGGGAGGACTTCCTCGGGGAACTCAAAGTGCTCATGCGGCTGATCCTGCGGCGCCATCCAGGCGCGAATCCCCTCGTTGAGCAAAATGTTCTTGGTGTAGAACGTCTCAAACTCGGGGTCTTCTGCCGCCCGCGTTTCCTGACTAATGAACTCATAGGCGCGCAGGTTCAGCGCCAACCCCACTACTCCAATGCTCGACATCCACAGACCAGTTACCGGTACAAACAACATGAAAAAGTGCAGCCACCGCTTGTTGGAAAAGGCAATCCCAAAAATCTGGCTCCAGTAGCGGTTAGCCGTCACCATAGAGTAGGTTTCTTCCGCTTGCGTCGGCTCAAATGCACGAAACGTGCTTGCTGCTTCCCCATCCTTGTAGAGGGTATTCTCTACCGTGGCCCCATGGATGGCACACAACAGCGCTCCACCCAAAACGCCGGCTACCCCCATCATGTGGAAGGGGTTTAGCGTCCAGTTGTGGAACCCTTGGAAGAACAGCAAGAAGCGGAAGATCCCGGCCACCCCAAAGCTGGGGGCAAAAAACCAGCTGCTCTGCCCCAGGGGGTAAATCAGGAACACGCTCACAAATACGGCAATTGGTGCGCTGAAGGCAATGGCGTTGTAGGGCCGCACCCCTACCAGACGGGCAATCTCAAACTGCCGCAGCATGAAGCCAACCAAGCCCAGCGCCCCATGGAAGGCCACAAAGGTCCACAGGCCGCCAATCTGGCACCAGCGGGTAAAGTTCCCCTGGGCTTCTGGGCCCCAGAGCAGGAGCAGGCTGTGCCCCATGCTATCGGCTGGGGTGGAAACGGCCACTGTCAAAAAGTTGCACCCTTCCAGGTAGGAGCTGGCCAACCCGTGGGTGTACCAAGAGGTTACAAAAGTAGTGCCAGTCAGCCAGCCGCCCAGGGCCAGATAGGCGCAGGGAAACAGCAGCAGCCCCGACCAGCCGATAAAGACAAATCTGTCGCGCTTGAGCCAGTCATCGACGATGTCGAACCATCCTCGCTCCTGGCGTACGCGTCCCACTGCTATGGTCATAGGACGATCTTCTCCTTAAAAATTGATGAGAACGCTAATGAAGCTACAAACTTTGCTTCCTAGAGGCAAGACCGCGGCCTAGGTATAAAAACCTAAACCCTTGGGGAGCTACAGGGATCCCCACAAGCTACCCCAGAGCCAGCGGACAAGCCCTTCTGCCCTTGGCAGGACTAAGCCTGGGCCAGTAAAGACTTGTAAATTGCTCTCATTATAGAAGCAGGGAGCCCGCTCTTAGCAAGTCTATAGTGACCGGGATCTTTACAAAGCGTAATCTTTGCAGCTTTCCTGCGCTTGGGAGGGGCTACCCAACTGCTGGTAAAGTCCAAGAGGAAAATCCGATATCCTAAGGACAGGGCACTTTTCTAAGGCAAATCCATGGCTAGCGAGATCTTGACCATTGCTGGGATCTCCATTGTCTTAACATTGGCAGGTTTGGCGCTTGGGTATGGGATCCTGCGCCTGACCCAAGGTGGGACGGAGTAGAGCCTAGCGGCCAATCTGAGAAGGGGGACCAGTCCTGCCAGGAGGGATCCCAAGCTGACTATGCTTGAAAACGCGATTGTGCTAATCACCGGCGCCAGCAGCGGTATCGGTGCAGCCTGTGCCACGCTTTTTGCCCGTTCTGGAGCCAAACTAATCCTGGTGGCCCGCCGTCAGGAGCGGCTGCAGGTGCTGGCTGCAGAGTTGCAGCAGGCCTACGGCACTTCCTCCCACCTATTGCCGTTGGATGTGCGGGATGCAACAGCCGTGCAGCAGGCGCTCCAGTCTTTGCCGCCAGCTTGGGCTGAGATTGACATCTTGATCAACAATGCTGGCCTTAGTCGCGGCTTGGACAAACTCCACAGGGGGGATGTGCGAGATTGGGAGGAGATGATCGATACCAACCTTAAGGGCTTGCTGTACGTTACCCGCGCCGTCTTGCCTGGGATGGTGGAACGGGGGCGGGGCCATGTGGTCAACATTGGCTCAATTGCCGGTCGACAGACCTATCCTGGCGGCGCCGTCTATTGCGCCTCCAAAGCCGCTGTGCGGGCTATCTCCGAGGGGCTGAAGCTGGACCTGCTCGGCACCCCTATTCGCGTTACCGAGATCCAGCCTGGCTTAGTGGAAACTGAGTTTAGCCAGGTGCGCTTCCGCGGTGACCAGGAGCGGGCAGCAGCGGTCTATCGGGGCCTCACCCCCTTGACAGCAATGGATGTGGCTGAAGTAGTGCTCTTTGCCGTTACGCGTCCCCCCCACGTCAACCTCAGCGAAGTCCTGCTGGTACCCACTGACCAGGCCACCACGACAATGGTGCATCGCCGCTAGGGTTGACACTCCCACCAACCAATCCTGAAGCGGGACGGAGTCCTTTCGCGCTAGCAGGAGGGAGGATTACCAAGCTACTCTGCTGGGTAAAGATCCAGAGGGCCGGTTCTCTCTCCGTTCGCTTGTTCGGCCCTCACCCCCCATCCCTGGGCGACAATGGGGGAAAGGGGGTGGGGCCCATGGGACTGGAAAGCGGGATCCTCATTGGGTTAAGCATTGGCCTACTCGCTACGCTGATTTCCCTCTGGCAGAGCCGGCGCCGCTTTAGCCGCCAATTGCAACAGTTGGGATCCCTGCTGCACGTGGCCCTGCCTCTGCAGCCGCCTGAACAGATGCTCAGCCAACTTAGTCGCCACCTCCGCCACCAAGAGCTGGAGTGGGCTAGCCAAAAACGATATCTCCAGGACTGGCAGTATCTCAGCCAACATCTGCCCTGGGGGTATTTGCGGGTGGACGAGAACAATGTTGTCTTAGAGTGCAATCCTGCCGCCCAGCGCCTACTGCGCATTCATCAGTGGCAGCCGGGCATCAAGCTCCTGCTGGAATGGGTGCGCTCCTACGAGTTGGATCAGCTCATTGAAGCCACCCGCCGCCAGGAAGCCAACACGCCCATCCAGAGCCGCGAATGGATCTTCTACCCTCCCGGTGGCGAGGACAAACCGGTTCCGCTGCGGGCTTGGGGTCTGCCCTTACCCCAGGCCCATGTGGCCATCTTTTTGGAAGACCGCTTGGAGGCAACTCTACTGGTGCAGCAAAGGGATCGCTGGGCCTCGGATGTGGCCCACGAGCTGAAGACTCCTCTCACCTCGATTCGCCTGCTGGCGGAAACCCTCCAAAGCCGAGTCGATGCTGCGCAGGCAGTTTGGGTGGAACGATTGCTCAATGAGACGTTGCGCCTTAGCCAGCTGGTGCAAGACTTGCTGGAACTGAGCACCCTCAAGTTGGGGGCCGCATCCCGCTCCCAATGGCGCTGGGTGGATCTCACAACTTTGGTGCGCGAAGCTTGGCAAAGTCTGGAACCGCTGGCCAAGTCCCGCCAGCAGGAACTGTATCTGACCAGCCCTTCCCAGCTCTATCTCTGGGGGGATGAGCAGCGCCTCTATCGCCTCATCCTCAACCTTTTGGATAACGCCGTCAAATATAGCGGGCCTGCCTCTCCCATCTACGTGATGGTCTCAGACCAGGGATCCCGGGTGCGGCTGGAGGTCTACGACCATGGCCCTGGCCTGCCGGAGGATCAATTTGAGCTGGTCTTTCAACCCTTTTACCGCACCGATGCGGCACGGGCCCGCAGCAAAGGCGGCACGGGCCTAGGCTTGGCAATTGTGCGCCAGATCGTTGAACTTCATGGGGGCACGATCCAGCTGCGCAATCACCCGCAAACTGGTGGGCTGTGGGTTCAGGTGGAATTGCCCCGCCAGCACCCCGAGGGCTTATAAGGAAAACGGCTAGCCCTGCTTTTTGCAATCCAAGGGGGAAGGCTGAGATTTCCTCCTCTAGGACTATCCAGCCGGGAAGCGATCCCCTAGAATTACTCTAGGTAATCCTTACAGTTCGCACCTTAGGCATTGGGAATGGGCGCAGACTATCATTCCGCGGACTTGCTGTCGGAACGGGAACTGCAGGTCCTTGAGTTAATCGCAGCTGGCATGACCAATCAGGACATTGCAAAGCGCTTGGAAATCAGCAAGCGCACTGTTGACAATCACATCAGCAACATCTTAAGCAAGACGCGGACGACAAACCGCGTTGCGTTGGTGCGATGGGCGCTGCAGTGGGGAAAGGTGTGCTTGGATCAGGTTAATTGCTGTGCCTTGAGCAACGACAAAATTGCTTGATCCTCCTTTGCAAGAGTCTATCTTCTACCTTCACCCATCGAGCACCCCAGGAAACCGCGGTGGCTGGGAAAAAGCCGCGGGCCTGGGCTCCGCTTGCAACAGCCGTTGACACAGCTGCGCAATCTGGGCTGGGCTGGCCTCATCCAGCCAGCGGTGGAAGGCTTGGGATTCGCGGATCCAGCTAAGTAGCTGCGTGGGGATCTGTTCTGGCCCCTTCAACGCCGCTAGCCACTGCTGGGGCAGGCCAGTCGCTGCCGCCAGGGCAGCGGGATCCCAGGGTTCTGCCTGGCTAAGTTCCCGCAGTTGGGCAAGTTGCTGAGGGAGGTGCTCCCAGGGGTGGGCAGAAGCAGCCAGTACTAGAGTCTGCGGCTGCACCTGCTGCAGCAGCTGGGCCAGATCTTGCGGCAACCAGGGCCAGCGGGCCAGTACAAGAGCTGTTTTGGCTGAGGGGAGCACCTGCTGCCTAAGAGGAAGGGGTTGCCCATCGTAGTAGAGGGCTTTCTCCAGAGCATCCGGTAGGGGGCATTGCCGATAGTCCTCAACCTGGAGGCGAGGGGCGGAAACGGTGGGGGCCTGCCACTCTCCCGCAGGACGCACCGCCAGCACTCTGCCCCACCAGGGTTGTCTGCCCCGCTCCTCTGCTTCCAAGCAGAGGGCAATGTCTACAGCCGGGCACTTCTGCCAACGCTCCAGCTCTTCGCCAGCTTCCCAAAACCAGAGGGTACGGGATCCTGCCTTGCCTTGGAGTTGAAACCTAAGATGGCGGCCATCGCGAGAGACTCTCAGAGTAGATCTACTGGGGCGGAAGTTCATCAAGGCTACCACAGGGTTGGGATTGCCGTGGCCAAAGGGCTGTAGAAGCTGCAGCTGTCGATACACTTCGTCTAGCTCCGCCACCCCATCCCGGCCCTGGGCGGCCAGCCGATCCCAGTCGAGGAGGATCTCCACTGCTAGGACGCGAGCTTGCTGAACTGGGCTAACCTGCGCAGCTAGCTCTCGCCGCAACGCCAGTTGTACAGCAGCCAGGCAAGCCAGATCTACTTGGATCCCAACAGCCATAGGATGCCCCCCTCCCCGCTGCAGGAGGGGGCGCACCGCCTCAATGGCCCTTAGCAGGTTCACCCCTGGAATCGAGCGGCCTGACCCGTAGCCTAGCCCTGTGCTCTCGTCTTTGGCAATCAACACTGCTGGGCAACGGTACTGCTCCGCCAAGCGCGCCGCCGCAATTCCCAAAACCCCCGGTTTCCAACCGCTTCCGGCCAAGACAATGGCCCGCTCTCGGGCCAGATCTAGGCTCTCCAGCTGCTGAGTGGCTTCTTGCAGCACTTGTTGGGTAAGCTGCCGACACTCTTCGCTAAGGGCAAGGAAATGCTCCACCAGGGCCTGGGCCCGCTGCGAATCGGAGGTGGTCAACAGCTCCACTGCCAAGCTGGCATCTTCCAAGCGGCCAATGGCGTTCAGCTTGGGGGCAAGGCCAAAGGCAATGTCTTGAGCTGTTAGCGTTCCTGGAGAGGAGCCGTTGCTTACCCAATCTAGGAGAACCCGTAGCCCTGGGCGCCGCGTCTTGGCCAGTACGGGTAGCCCCCGCTGGACCAAGTAGCGACACTCCCGCTGCAACACTGCCACGTCGGCTACGATCCCCACCGCCACCAGATCCAGGTATTCCTCTACGCCCGGGATCCCTAGCGCTTGGTAGAGGGCCTCCGCCAGCTTGTAGGCCACTCCCACCCCTGGCAGAAAGCGCAGCGGGTGGTCTTCTGGCAGACGCAAGGGATTGATGACAGCATAGGCAGGGGGCAAGGGATCTGGCAGGGTGTGGTGATCCGCCACGATGACATCCACCCCCTGGGCTTGGGCCAAAGCAATCTCGGCAGCATTGCCTATGCCGCAATCCACCGTCAGGAGCACTTGGCAGCCCTGAGCCAGCACCTGCTGTAGCCTCTGGGAATTGAGTCCATGGCCTTCGCTGCTGCGCAGCGGTAGGGTGAACTGGACTTGGAAGCCCAAGGGTTGTAAAGCCGAGAGCAGAAGACTGGTGCTGGTGACGCCATCGCAGTCGAAGTCCCCCCAAATGCAGAGGGTTTCTCCTCTTTCCCTGGCTTCCAGCAGCCGCGCCACCGCCCGCTCCAGATCCGGCAGGGATCCCGGCGGGGTGGGGGAATAGCAGTCAGGATCGACAAAGGCCCGCGCCTGTTCCCGGCTGTGCAGCCCGCGCAAGGCCAGCACCTTGGCTGCATACTTGCCGTATTCTCGGCTCAGCTCCGGATCAAACTGGGGTGGAGTGGGCAGCAGATCCCAGCGGTATTCCATGCCAACGGGTTGGGCCGGCCCCCGGGCCGACAGGGATAAAGCTCCTTAGGAGCGTATCAAAAACTGCCCAGGGAGAGAATCCCGGAAAGCAAAAGCCGGGGTGAGCGATCCCTGCCAACCTGCTATTGACAGCAGTGAGAGGCCACGCAGCAAGGGGAGGGGTGGGCGTGGTCATGGGTGGCACAGGCTTTGCTGCAGTAGAGTTGGCCTTCGTAGCGATAGCCTTGGCTGCTTTCGAAGCTGCAGTTGCAATGGTCACAGGCGCAACGAACAAGGGTGGTAGCAGACATGATTTTTTCTCCTTGCTTGAACTGAGGGATCCTCTTGTCGAAGATCCGTGTCGCTATACCTTAGCAGTTGCTCGGCAGCGGCGCCGGAACAAGAATCAGACTCAATTTGTGGCGATTCCAAATCAAAGCAACCCCAACTCCCCTGCTGGGAGAGGGGCTGGGGGTGAGGTCATCGCAGCAGAGGTTAAGAGAAGCCCATAGCCCTCCAGCTAGTTATTGACTATGATGCGGGCGTGAGGTGTGAATAAGTGCCTAGGTGATGGCGACCCAAAGGATTTGCTTTGCCCAAGTCTCAGATGTCCACCTAATGCCGGAGACGGGGTGCCGCTGGTGGTGGATGTCCGATTCCCCTCGCCGCCAGTTGGAAGCTGCCGTTGCCCACCTTAACCAGGTGCCTGAGCTGGACTTTGTCGTGTTCACCGGCGATCTGGTGGACCAGGCCGACCCAGAAAGCTTTGAGTTGTTTCGGGAGATTCTTGCCCAACTGCGGGTGCCCTACTACCTCAGCCTTGGCAACCACGATGTCGACACTCTGAGGAGAAAGGGGCGCTTTGATCGAGAGCAGTTTATCCGCTGGTGCCAAAGCCAATTTCCCCTCTTCCCAGCCCCCACTGGCTATGTCGACTACAGTCTTTCCCCTCTGCCCGGGATCCGCCTAATTGCCCTCGATGCCAGCCTGGGGCCTTTTCCCTTGCCCCAGGGGGTGCTGCGCCCCTCCCAACTGCGCTGGCTGGGCGAACATCTGCAAGCAGTTTCAGAGGAATGGCTGATCCTGCTCATCCACCAACCACCTTTTATTGCCCCTACACAAGTGGATGCGGTTGTATTCCGCAACTACCGGCTTCACAGGGAGCCAGCTGCCGCCCTCCATGCTCTCTTAGCGAGTCACGGGCGGGTGGTGGCGGTGTTGAGTGGACATCTGCATGTGCCAAAGGTCCAGGTGCGAGACGGGATCCCCTATCTGACAGCACCTCCTCTGGTGGGGCCAGTCTCGGCCCTGCGGCTGTTCGAGGTGGATCTCAACCCCCGGCGAGGGATCCTACGCTACCACTGGGTTTACCCCCTGGACCCAGGACCCAGGCCGCTCTGGCATGGCTTGGTAATGGGGACACGTCGGGATCGCTGGGGACAGATCCCTCTGCGCGCTGGAGGAGCCCGATCTACCCTGCCAGCCGCTGCTGCCCAATAAAAATCCTAAAGCTCGACCGAATTAGTGTAGATTAAGAAGGCAAAGCAGGTGGATTCGGCGTTTCCCCCTATGAGTACAACCCTTTCTTCCTCTACCCCCTGGGAATGGGCAGCCCAGGAGGTACAAAGGCGGTATCAGTCCCAGGTAGCTGCCCTGAGCGAGCACTTTGAGCCCCTTTCTGCAAGTGACCTGCTGGCCTGGGCGGTGTCTGAGTTCGGGGATGGGCTAGTGCTGGCCTGCAGCTTTGGCCCGGAAGACCTGGTGTTGATTGATCTGCTCACGGCCATTCGCCCGCAGGTGCGTGCCTTTTTCTTGGATACCGATTTTCACTTCCCGGAAACCCTACAACTGCAACAACAAGTGCTGGCCCGCTATCCCCATTTGCAACTGGAGGTTTTTAAGCCTCTGCTGACGCCGGAAGAGCAGGCGGCGCAATACGGGCCAGAGCTGTACCGCACCAACCCTGACCTCTGCTGCAACCTCCGCAAGGTGGAACCCCTGAATCGCGCCCTAGCCAACTGCACCACCTGGATTACGGGGATGCGTCGGGAACAAGCCCCCACCCGCGCCAACATTGGCAAGGTGCAGTGGGATGGCAAACGCAACCGTCTCAAGCTCAACCCCCTTGCCGACTGGACAAGCGGTCAGGTGTGGAAATACATCCTCGACCACGGGATCCCCTACAACCCCCTCCACGACCGCAACTATCCCAGCATCGGCTGCCTACCCTGCACAGCCCCAGTGGAGCCGGGGGAGGATCCCCGCTCGGGTCGCTGGAAGGGCATGGCCAAGACCGAGTGCGGCCTGCACACCTAGCCTGGGGAATCCTTCCCCTGTTCTGGAAGGAGCTTAGGTGGAGGTTACCCCTGTTGGAAGCGGCCATTGCTCAAGCTTTCGTCTATGGCAACAAACCGAGGGCCACTGGCAGCACCAACTGCAGCGCTGTCTAGAGCACTCCCAGCAATAGCGGTTACTCCCTAGAGGCCTGCCTGGCCAGCCCTCAGATTGGTTTGCTGCCGTACTGAGCCCTACTTTGCCTAGCCACCCGAGGTGTTGCATGACCAGCTTTCCTTGGGGATAAAACCAAGGACTAGGGGAAGCTGGGCTTAGCGAGGCTCTTGATAGCGGTGGTAGATCTCCAGGATTTCCCTGCGCCCGCGGTTAAAAGCTGCCACCACTTGCGGATCGAAGTGGCTGCCGCTGTGGTTTTCCACAAAGCGAAAGATCTCGTCCAGATCCCAGGCTTCTTTGTAGGGGCGGCGGCTGGCCAGGGCGTCGAACACGTCGGCCAAAGCCACGATCCGTCCTTCCAGCGGGATCTCTTCTCCCTTGAGGCCTCGCGGGTAGCCACTGCCATCAAACTTCTCGTGGTGGGTGAGGGCGATGAGGGCGCTTTTTTGCATTAGCTCTGAGTCGGATTTGCTGAGGATCTCATAGCCAATCTCAGGGTGGCGGTTCATGATCTGTCGCTCTTCGGGGGTGAGGGGACCTGGCTTTTGCAAGATGGCATCCGGGATCCCGATTTTGCCCACATCGTGCAGAGGGCTGGCGTAGAAAATCAGCTCCTGTTCATGGCTGCAGAGGCCCAACTCTTGGGCAATGATGCGGGAGTAGTGGCTCATGCGCTTTAGGTGGAAAGCCGTGTCCTGATCCCGATACTCAGCGGCCTGAGCTAGACAAAAAATCGTTTCCAGGTGAGCCGATTTTAGCTCTTCCCGCAAGCGCACATTTTGATAAGCAACAGCTGCCTGGGAAGCTAGGGCTTCGGCCACCTGGACTTCCAGCTCAGAAAACGGCTGACTCCATTCGGCCACTTGGTTGGGCGCTAGCTCAGCAGGACGATCCGGCCTGAGGCGGTTTAAGAGTTGCAAGGCTCCGAGGATGTTTCCTGAGGGATCCCGCAGCGGCACCGTGAGCAGGGAGCGGGTGCGGTAGCCAGTCTGCCGATCCACCTGGGGATTAAAAGCGTAGGGCAGATTGGGGGGCAGTTGGTAAACGTCCGGCAGATTCAAGCTCTCCCCGGTAAGCACTACATAGCCCACGATGCTGGAAGGGCTGAGGGGGAGGCGCAGATCCCGCAGCTCCTCGTTGCGCTTGACCACGAAAAAGCGCAGCTCATCTCCTTCGCGGAGGAACAGGCTGGCCCCATCGCAGCAGGTTAGCTCGCGCGCCTGGGCAACAATCAGCTCCAGCAGCCGCTTTAAATCCGTTTCTGAGGAAAGGGCAATCCCCACCTGGATCAGCCGCTGACTCAGGCGCAAGGCAGCAGCAGGCTCGAATTTAGCTTCGCCAAGGGAGAGCTCGAAGGGGGCAGGCCTGAGGGACATGGCTTATCCTCTACTGGGCTACGGGCGTTCCCACCGCCGCCCCGAGGGGGGAGGCTGGGGCTCGCCTATCCAGAGTAACTCTGCTACCCTACTTTACCTGTGGAGGCAAAAGACGATGCAGTGACCCAGATCAAGAGCCAGCCGCCAGAGGAGGTTACCATCCAGCTCATTGTCGGCTTGGGCAACCCTGGCCCGCAGTATGCCAACACCCGGCACAACTGCGGCTTTATGGTGGTGGATCGGCTAGCGGAGCGCTGGGGGATCCCGTTGGTTTTGGAAAAGCGCTTCCAGGGCTCCTACGGAGAAGGGCTTGCCCTGGGGGGCAAGCGGCGCCTGCTCAAACCGGAGACCTACATGAATCGCTCGGGCGAGGCGGTGCGGGCGGTCCTGGATTGGTACAAGCTGGCTCCCAGCTCGGTGCTGGTGGTGTACGACGATACAGATCTGCCCCTAGGCCGCCTGCGGCTACGGGGATCTGGTTCTGCTGGCGGACATAACGGCATGAAGTCCGTTATTCAGCATTTGGGCAGCGAAGCCTTCCCCCGGCTACGCCTGGGCGTGGGCAAGCCCAAGGGCAACCAAGACATGGTGGGGCATGTTTTGGGCAGATTTGAACCCGCCGAGCAGGCAGTGCTGGAGCGGGTTCTAAAGGCGGCGGTGGAAGCAGTGGAGTGTTGCTTGCAGGAAGGGCTGGGGGCGGCGATGAACCGCTTTAACCCTTTGGATTTTTCCGAACCTCTTGCTGCCCAAGAGCGGTTAAAGCCAGACTCCCTACCGAAAAGGACGGGCTAGTCCTTTCCCTATCAACTCCGGGAAAGCTAGTGGCGCCGCCCTGTTCCTGGCCCGAAGCAGCTCTGGGAGCAGTGGAGGCTCCCTACCGCTGTGGCAAAAGTTCCCCTCGCACCGCTGCCAAAGCCTGCAGCAGTTCCGGCAGCTTCGGCGATCCCGTGCCTGCCTCCTGCCTCAGTCTCAAAGCACGCTCCAAATCGGCAGCGGCAGCCGCCATGTCCTCTCCCTGATAGGCGCGCGCTAGGCCACGGTAGTAGTAGCCCCTAGCTTCTTGAGGCTGCACCTCAATCGCTCGGCTGAAATCCTCAACGGCCAAGTTGAAGTCGCAAATGCTAGCCCACATCATGCCGCGGTGAACGTAGGCATCGAAGAGATCGGCAGAGTTTTGGTTTTGCTTGGCCAGCTCAATGGCCAGGTGCAACACGTCGAACGCCGATTCCTGATGTCCCTGTTGGGCCCAGATGCGGGAGCGCAACAGGTGGAGTTGGGGGTTGCGATAGGCAATGCGATCTAGGGGGGACAGAGTTGCTAAAGCCTGTTCCTGCTCTCCAAAGTACTCATGTTGAATCCTGGCCTTGAGCAAGTAGGCCTCTGGGAGGTAGGGATCCAAAGCAATGGCAATATCCAGATCCTGCAGCGCCCTAGCCATGAGGGGGTTGAGGGCAGCCGCCTGCACTGCCCCAGGGAAAGCAAGGGGCTCCCAGAACCACCGCTCCGGCTCAGGGAAAGCAAGGGCTTCCCAGAGGTACTGCGCCCGCCGCAGATAGAGCTGCGCGTTCCCTGGCTCCTGTTGGATGGCCTGGCCCAGCTGCGCCAGATAGGCAGGATCTAGGTGAAAACCCTCGCCAGCCTGCCGAGAAGCCAGCAGCAGTTGTTCGGCTTGTTGCTGATGGGCTTGGGAGCGCTGCTCAAGCTGTTGAAGCTTGGCCTGCAGTTGAGCCTGTCGCAGGAGCAAAGGCTGAGGAGCAGGTTCATCCCCAAAATCTTGAACCTGCTGCCATGGCGATGAGGAAGCTTCAAAGACAGCGCCCTGTCCCTTGCGCAGCGAGGCCAACCCGCCACATTCGCCGCTCAAACACAGCCAAGACAGTAGGCCTACCAAGGCCGACCCGGAGAACAAAAGACTGGATCTCAGCATGGATCCCCCCACGCAACAGCTTGGAAAGAGAAGTTGCTTTTAAACTAGTTCGCCAGTGGGGCAGTGTCCAGTGCTCGTGCTCCAAAGCCGGAAGGCCACCCCCCAGGAAGGTGCGCCAACTCCACACCGAGGCTGGTGGTATGCGTCAGCATCAGGGCGGGGGTAGGTCACACAACTAGGTTAACCAACTTCTTCGGCACCACAATGACCTTCTTTGGCGCTGCCCCTTGCAGATACCTTTGGGCCGCCTCCGACTGCAAAGCCAGCCGCTCCTGCTCCTCCGGCGTGACATCGGCAGGGGCTTCAAAGGAGCCCCGCAGCTTGCCGTTGACCTGCACCACAATGGTTACCGTGTCGGCCACCAGCGCCCTCGGGTCATAGCTGGGCCATGACTGGCGATGCACCGAGTCTGTACCGCCCACTGCCTGCCACAGCTCCTCAGCGATGTGAGGAGCAAAGGGAGCCAAGAGCAGGATGAGGGTGCGGATCCCTTCCGCGTAGACCGGTGAGTCAGGGATCCCAGCTTCAGCTAGGGCATTGCTCAGCTTCATCAGCTCGGCAATGGCGGTGTTGAACTGGTACTCTTCCAGGTCCTCACTGACTTCTTTGATGGCCGTGTGGATGGCACGGCGCAGATCCCTTTCCGCTTTGGTTAGGGATCCCACCTCAATCTTGGCCTGCAGCAGCTCAGCGGCTTTGCCTTGCAAAGACTCCGTCCCGCTAGCGCGAACGACAAACTCGTACACCTGCCGCCAGATGCGGTTGAGAAAACGAAATTGCCCTTCCACATCGGCGTCGTCCCACTCTAAGTCTTTTTCCGGCGGCGCCTTGAAGAGGATAAACATGCGGGCCGTGTCGGCTCCGTAGTGGGCCAGGACCTCTTCCGGATCTACGCCGTTGCCCTTAGACTTGGACATTGCAGCATAGATAACTTGCAGGGGCTCGCCGGTTTCGGGATCGCGGGGATCGTTGGGATCCTTGACCAGAGCCGTTGGGATCCAGCGATCCTTGCCGGACTTGTTGGGGTTGTAGTAGGTACGCCCCTGCACCATTCCCTGCGTCAGGAGGCGGGAGAAGGGCTCGTCAAAATTCACCAACCCCAGATCCCGCAGCACTTTGGTGAAGAAGCGGGAGTAAAGTAGGTGCAAAATGGCGTGCTCGATGCCGCCCACGTATTGATCCACCGGCAGCCAGGCGTTGACCAGATCCTTGCGGAAGATCTCGCGGTCGTTGCGGGGATCACTAAAGCGCAGGAAATACCACGAGGAGCAGATGAAGGTGTCCATCGTGTCGGTCTCGCGGCGGGCCTCGGCGCCGCAGGTGGGGCATTTTACCTTCACCCAGTCCTCCCGCTGGGCCAAGGGAGACCCCCCTCGCCCCGTCAGCTCCACATCCTCCGGCAACAGCACCGGCAGATCCTCCTCTGGGACCGGCACAGGGCCACAGTGGGGGCAGTGGATCACGGGGATGGGGCAACCCCAGTAGCGCTGCCGCGAGATGAGCCAGTCGCGTAGGCGGTAGTTGACCTGTCGTTCTCCCAGCCCCTGCTCCTCCAGCCAGGCGATGGCCCTTTCCACACTCTGCCCTGGGCCTTTGCCCACCGGGATCCCGTTCAAGGGGCCGGAGTTCATCAACACCCCCTCCCCTGTCCAGGCCGCCTGCAGATCTTCAGCACTCTCCACCTCAGCGTGGGGCGGCTGCACCACCAGCTTGATGGGTAGGCCAAACTTGCGGGCAAACTCGAAGTCCCGCTGGTCGTGGGCAGGCACGGCCATGATGGCCCCCGTACCGTAGCCCATCAACACGTAGTCGGCAATCCAGATGGGGATCCGCTCTTGGTTGACGGGGTTGATGGCGTAGGATCCTGTCCAGACGCCCGTTTTTTCCCGATCTTCGGCACTGCGCTCCATCTCGCTGCGGGCAGCAGCCTCGGCCTGGTAGGCCTTGACGGCAGCCTGTTGCTCAGGGGTAGTGAGCTTCTCCACCAAGGGATGCTCCGGCGCCAGCACCATGAAGGTGGCTCCCCAAAGGGTGTCAGGCCGCGTGGTAAAGACCGGCAGCTCCTCCCCTGTTTCGGTTTTGAAGACGACCCTAGCCCCCACCGACCGGCCAATCCAGTTCTCCTGCATGGTGCGCACCCGCTCCGGCCAGCCGGAGAGCTTCTCCAGGTCGGCCAGCAGTTGGTCGGCGTAGGCCGTGATCTTGAGAAACCACTGCTTGAGCAGGCGTTTCTCCACCAGGGCCCCGGATCTCCAGGAGCGCCCCTCGGCGTCCACTTGCTCGTTGGCCAAGACGGTCTGATCCACCGGATCCCAGTTCACAGGCGCTTCCTTCTGGTAGGCCAGGCCCGCTTTGAAAAACTGCAGAAACAGCCACTGGGTCCACTTGTAGTAGTCGGGGGCGCAGGTGGTGATCTCCCGCTCCCAGTCGTAGGAAAGCCCCAGCCGCTGCAGTTGATCCCGCATCTGGGCAATGTTCTGGTAGGTCCACTTGGCTGGCGGGATCCCGTGGTCAATGGCCGCATTCTCCGCCGGCAAGCCAAAGGCATCCCACCCCATGGGGTGCAGCACTGCGTACCCCTGCATGCGCTTGTGGCGGGCAATGACATCCGTGATGGTGTAGTTGCGCACATGCCCCATGTGCAGGCTGCCGCTGGGGTAGGGAAACATCGACAGGGCGTAGAACTTGCGGCTTTCCGCCGTCAGCTCCGGCGTGCGATCCAACCCAATGGACCGCCAGTGGGCCTGCCATTTCCTTTCAATGGCCTGGGGATTGTAGCGCGCCTCCACGGTTTAGGACTCCTGGAAAACAGTTCTTGCCTTTGGGGAGTCTAGACATCAGCATTTTGGCATGCTTTGGCCGCTTCAGGGATCCTGGGGGTTTCTAGGAGAACAGGCGGGATCCCCTCAGTAGGTTTCCTCATTCCAGCGGCTGGCTTTCTTCAGCTCCCTCTGAAACTTGTTCCAGTCCTGGCCGGCTTGTTCAGCCACGGCCGCCATGACACTGTTGATGCCATCCTCCATCCCCTTGAGGCCACAGATGTAGACGTAGGTGTTGGGTTGTTGCAGCATCTCCCACAGCTCGGCACCGTACTCGGCCATGCGGTTTTGCACGTACATCTTTTTGCCGTCGGGGGTTTGCTGTTCGCGGCTGATGGCGTAATCGACGCGGAAGCGATCCCCATGCTCGGCTTTCCAGGCTTCCAGGTCGCCCCGGTAAAGCAGGCTGGAAGTGGTGGGTACCCCAAAAAATAGCCAGATCCTGCCCTGGTAGTTGGGATCCTCCTCCAGCAAATGCTTGATGAAGGCCCGAAAAGGAGCAATGCCAGTGCCGGTGGCAACCAGAATCAGATTGGCGTTCGGATCTTCCGGCAGCAGGAAAGTCTTCCCGGCCGGCCCCGTGATCATCACCTCATCCCCAGCCCTGAGATCAGTGAGGAAGCCGGAGCAGACTCCCACCCCCGGCTGGCCTGTCTCCCTATCCACGTATTCGGCCCGCTTCACGCTCAAAGAAACGGTGCGCCCCTCGCCATCGTCACCATAGCGGGTGGAGGCAATGGAGTAGAGGCGGGGCTTGTGGGGCTTGCCTTGGGCATCGACGCCAGGGGGAATAATGCCAACGCTTTGGCCCTCTAGGTAGCGGAAGTTAGGATCTGGCAAGTCAAGCACGATGTGCTTGGTTAGGCCAGGTGCCCCTTCCTCGACAAGGGAGTAGGTTTCCAAGCATTGGCCGATGAGAGGGGCGTTGGGGCGGTAGAGATTGACAACCACTTCTCGCTTTTGGGCGCTGGCAACCATGACTGGGATCTGCTCCTAGGAGTCGTAGCTATAGCAAACACCTTAGCAGGCTGCCTCTTGGGAAGGGAACAACTGGCAGGGATCTTCCTCGGCCATCCAGAAAAACGCCCCCGCCGAGCAGGGAAGGGTCTGGTGTCTTTCTCTAGCCCCAGGATTGCTTGCAATGGAGCGTCTTGTGGTAACATGCAAAGCCATAAAGATAACGTTTTCAGAAGCCTCCTTGCAGTTTTGCCCCGCCTATCCCCAAGGAGTTCCCATGGCAAGCAATCCCGAACGTATTGTGATGATTGGTGTTGCTGGAGATTCTGGCTGTGGCAAGTCAACCTTCTTGCGGCGGTTGGAGGACTTGTTTGGCCGGGATCTCATTACCACCATTTGTCTGGATGACTATCACTCCTTGGACCGCTACCAGCGCAAGGAAAAGGGCATCACGGCGCTGGATCCCCGTGCCAACAACTTCGAGTTAATGTACGAGCAGGCCAAGGCACTCAAAAATGGCCAGAGCGTAATGAAGCCCATCTACAACCACGAGACGGGGCTCATTGACCCACCCGAGCGAGTAGACCCCACCCCCATCATTGTCTTGGAGGGCCTTCACCCCATGTACGACGAGCGGGTGCGGGAGCTGCTGGACTTTAAGATTTATCTGGATCTGGCACCGGAAATTAAGATTGCCTGGAAGGTGAAGCGGGACATGGCGGAGCGGGGCCACACCTATGAGGACGTGTTGCGCTCCATCGAAGCCCGCCGGCCTGATTTTGAGGCCTACGTCGATGTGCAGAAGCGCTATGCCGACGTGGTGATCGAGGTGCTGCCCACTAAGCTGCTGCCGGAGCTGGATCCCGAGCACAAGGTGCTGCGGGTGCGCATGATCCAGCGGGAGGGGGTGAAGTACTTTGACCACGTCTATTTGTTTGACGAAGGCTCCACCATTGACTGGATCCCGTGCGGCAAGAAGCTAACTTGCTCCTACCCTGGCATTCGTCTGCACTATGGCCCCTCTACCTACTTTGACCAGCCGGTCTCGGTGTTGGAAGTGGATGGCAGTTTCGACAAGCTGGAGGAGGTTATCTACATCGAGAACCACCTGAGTAATCTATCGACCCGCTACTACGGCGAGCTGACAGAGCTTTTGCGCAAGCACCCAGAGTATCCGGGATCCCGCAACGGCTCTGGCCTTATCCAGGTCATCGTAGGCCTAAAGCTGCGTGCCCTCTACGAGAAGATCCAGATGGAAGCCAAGAAGCTGGCAGTAGCTTCCTAGGCTTTGCCTCTGCTGGAGGGGGATCCCTCTGCCTGGCTGGGGCAGTTGGGCAAGCGGCGATAGAGGGCGAGCAATGCAAGGATTCCAGTTGGAGGTCTGGCCGGAGGGAACAGCCTTTTTCCGGCGAGCGGTCGAGGTTTGGCAAGAGCAGGCCGCGGCAGCCATTCGCCAGCGGGGCCGCTTTACAGTGGCGCTGGCAGGGGGAAATACGCCGCGAAAGTTGTATGCCGCTTTAACCCAGACGCCGGGGCTCCCCTGGCAGCAAACCTGGCTGTTCTGGGGGGATGAGCGCTACGTTCCTCCGGATCACCCTGAGAGCAATTACGGCATGGTACGGCGGATCCTGCTGGAGACGGTTGGAGTTCCCGCCTCTCAGGTCTTTCCCATGCCCACCCAGGCAGGGGATCCCTTGCGGGATGCGGCGGAATACGAGGCGACCCTACGGCAGATTTTCGGCAACGAATGTCCCACCTTCGATCTCATCTGGCTTGGAGTGGGAGAAGACGGCCATACGGCTTCCCTGTTCCCCGGCACAGCCGCCCTGCAGGTGCAACATCGCTGGGTAACCGTGGGGCAGAAGGGAGAGGAGCCACGCCTAACTCTCACCTACCCTGTTCTCAACCAGGCCAGGCAGGTGGTGGTTTTGGTAACTGGAGCCGGCAAGGCTGCAATTGTCAAGGAGGCGCTGACAACGGAGGCCCACCTGCCCTGCCAGCGCCTCAATCCCCAAGGGCGGCTGCTGTGGCTGCTGGATGCGGCGGCGGCAGCTGAACTGCCCTTGCCCGCCGTGGCGTTGCTTGGCTAGGCTGCCCAGGTCAAGGTTGCCGGCTAAGGATGGCCATTTGACCCAGATCACCGCTGCCTCCCCCTTGTTTCGCATTTCATTGGGGCAGTTGGGTTAGAGCGCTGCCCCATGTCCATCCGCCTCATTGTCGAATCGGTTCTCCAGAGCACCCACCTCAGCCGCCAGCAAGAATCCCAAATCTGCCACCTCCTCCAGGAGGGGCTCTACGACGAATTGGATCTGGAGGCAATTGACCGACTAATCCTCGCTTTGCTGGAAGGGCAAGTCCAGCTCGAGTGAGAGGAAAGCTGCGCCACCTCCCCAACTCCTCAAGCCAAAGCTTAACCCAGTCTTCTGGAGCAGTTTAGTGGCTGGAGCAGGAGACAGCTACAGGGATCGCCGCAAGAGAGCTTTCCAAAGGGTTCCCTCCCCGGATCAGACAACGCCTAGGCCAGCCGTCAACCCCCTGCCCTCCTGCTAGCGCATAGAGGGCGAGCTTCCCGCTTCAACGGGAGCTTGTAGCACCGATGGCCCACCGCAGGGTTGCAACCGAGGCCATCCTATCTTCGCAGGGGTGTCTGCCTCCCGACCGTGACTCTGCAAGGACAGGGCGGAACTCCACCCCCGTACCCCAGCAGCTAAGGTCGGGGGATCCTTGAGAACCCTGTCCGCCTCCCTACTTGCCGTGATATCTTACTGGCTCTAACCAAGCCCTTTCTTGAAAACCATGAACGAACTCAACACCCTGATCCAGGATCTGCAAGCTGCCTTTGGCGACGGTGGCACGCCAGTGCTCTCGATATATGCCGACATCAACCCTGCCCGTCCCGAAAATACCGGCCGTGCCTGGGTGGGACGCATTAAAAACGCCATCAAGGAGCTGTCGGAGCTTCAGGAGAGCAAGCAGGACCCCTCCCTCTACGAACAAGTTCTTGCCCTGGTGGAACAGGAGCGCCCCTCTGCCCGTACCTTGGCTCTGTTTGCTAGCCGCAGCCCAGAGGGCAAGCTGGTGGTGCGCCGCATCGACCTGCAGGTGGAGCTGCCGGTAGTGGATCTGGCCCATGGGCGGGTGGAAGCCCGCTGGGGTGAGCCGTACTTGACCCCTTTGATTTTCGCCTTCGATGAATATGAGCGGGCCGGGGTGTTGCATCTGTCCGGAGCCAGGTGGCACTTCTACGAACTCTTTTTGGGAGAACTGCGGGAGGACACGGAAATCTTTGCCAACATCGGCGCCGACGAGTGGCGAGAACTCCAGGAGCTAGCCGACCGCATCGAAAATGCCGTTGCCGAGCGTCGGGCCCGCAGCGGCGGCACCTTCGACAAGCTCTCTCCTAAGGAGCGGGAGGCGGCCAAGGTCAGCCTCTGGATGCACAAGCTCTACCAGCGCCTGGCCCAAGCCCTCGACAAAGCTGTGGACCGGCTGGGCATTGAGCGGCTGGTGCTCATGGGCGAAGTCTGGCAGGTATCCCATTTCGAGGGCTACCTCAACCGTGGCCTGCGCAACCGCATCGTCGCCCGGGTAGGACACCCCGCCAACCTCCACGCCCCCACACCCCAAGACATCCTCGACCGAGTGGTGCCCGTCCTGGAGGCCGCCGAGCGGCGAGGGGAACTGGCTTTGTTGGAGCGGATTCGAGAGCAGCCCGGCGCTTGGGGCCTAGATGCAGTGCTAGACGCCCTCCAGCTAGGTCGGGTGGCAATTTTGGTCTTGCCCTGGAGGCTAGAGGCCACCATCTGGCGCTGTCCAGACGGCTCGGTGGGAGGAACCCCAGAGATGGCCCAGCTCCTCTGCCCGGAGCCGCAACCAGTGCCCCTGCGGGATCTCGTGTGGGTGCTAGCCCGCGATTTTGGCGCTAAACTGGAGTTCGTCCGCGGCGAGGCCGAAGATCGCCTCCTCCAGGAGTTCCAGGGAGCGGCAGCGCTGCTGCGCTGGTAGGTCTAGCTACTTGAAGAGGGAAGGCCCAACCCTCTAGCTAGATCCCCCAGCAACAGTGTAGGCTGCTAGCATAACCTAGCTCATCCAGTTTACCGAGGGATCCCCTTGACCCAGTCCATTGATCTCCCCACCAGCGTCGATACGTTTTTGCAAGAGCTGGCCGCCATTCAGCAAGTGGGGCCTAAGCGGATAGCCATCTTGGGCACTCGCCATGTGCCCATCACCCACCAGTACCTCATCGAGACCCTCAGCTACGCTCTGGCCCTTACCGGCAACCGCATCCTCACGTCCGGCGCTATTGGTACCAACCTAGCGGTGATTCGGGGAGCAATGCGGGCAGATGTCAAGTCCTTGACGGTGATCCTGCCCCAAAGCTTAGAGCGACAGCCGGCGGAGTCGCGGGCCAGTCTGGAGCAAGTGCTGCATCTGGTGGAACACCCTGAAAACGACCACCTGCCTTTAGCGGAGGCCAGTCGCCTCTGCAATTTGGAAATCATTAGCAAGTGCCAGCAATTGATCTGTTTTGCCTTTCACGACAGCGTCACGCTTTTGGAGGCCTGCAGACACGCCGAGGAGCAACACAAGGTGGTGACGCTCTTCTACTTTGACTGATTCCTTATTTAGGCAAGGGAGGGGCTGGGCAGGCAGGATGGGATCCCTAGCGTGGAACTCGCCAATCTTCCCCGCCGGGATAGGAGCAGCCAAAGGGGGGGTCTATTTTCGCTCTGATGCCCATGGGATCCATTTGCACTTGCCTGCCACCCTAGCTTGGGAAGAAGTTTGGGACGATCTGGTTTGGCAGTTGCGCAGCCGCCGACCCTACTGGAGGGGGATAGCTCCTCTAACCCTGTGGTGCCAGGAGCGCGAGCTGGATCTACCCACCCTACAGGCTCTGGCTGTCTTGTTGGCGCAGTATCGGCTGCAGCTGTGGCGCGTCCAAACCGGATCCCGGGCAACCGCCATTGCTGCAGCGACCTTAGGCTACTCTGTAGAGCAATTTTCCCCTCTAGAGGCGGCTCCCCCTCTTCCCCCCGACACTGCCCCTCTGTACCTGCGTTCAACCGTGCGCTCGGGCATGTCCGTACGCCACCGCGGTTCTGTCTTCCTGTTAGGAGATCTCAACCCCGGCGGCGAGATCATTGCTGGCGGCGACATTTGGGTTTGGGGACGGCTGCGGGGGCTGGTGCATGCCGGCGCTGAGGGGGATAGGAGCGCGGTGATCCTTGCTTTGCAGTTGGAGCCTACCCAATTGCGCATTGCCGACCAGGTGGCCCGCCCGCCGGAAGGAGGATCCCCCCCCAACACGCCGGAGGTGGTTTACTTGCAGGAGGGTGTCATCTGCATTGTCAGCCTTCAGGAGTTTCTGCGGAGAAGAGCATGGGCCGAGTTATCGTCATAACCTCTGGGAAGGGAGGAGTGGGCAAGACCACCCTAACGGCCAACCTGGGCACTGCCTTGGCGCACTTGGATCGCTCGGTGGTGGTGGTGGATGCCGACTTTGGCTTGCGCAACTTGGATCTGCTGCTGGGTCTAGAGAATCGAGTGGTGTACACAG
This sequence comes from Synechococcus sp. OH30, assembly GCF_047462175.1. Taxonomy (NCBI): domain Bacteria; kingdom Bacillati; phylum Cyanobacteriota; class Cyanophyceae; order Synechococcales; family Synechococcaceae; genus Synechococcus; species Synechococcus sp. OH30. The sequence continues at coordinate 26,973 of NZ_JANSIP010000013.1, forward strand.
CGCTGGAGGTTATAGCGGGGGAATGTCGACTGGAACAGGCGCTGGTGAAGGATAAGCGCACCCCCAACTTGGTCTTGCTGCCGGCGGCCCAAACCCGCAACAAAACAGCAATCAACCCGGAGCAAATGCGGCAGTTGATGGAGAAGCTGGCCAGTAGCCATGACTATGTGTTGATTGACTGCCCAGCTGGGATTGAGCAAGGGTTTCGCAATGCCATTGCGGGGGCAACGGAAGCTCTGCTGGTAACTACGCCCGAAGTAGCAGCGGTGCGGGATGCAGACCGGGTGGTGGGCTTATTGGAAGCGGCAGGGATCTCCTCAATCCAGCTAATTGTTAACCGCCTGCGCCCCGACATGGTAACCGCAGGCCAGATGATGGCAGTGGAGGATGTGGTGGAGGTGCTGGCCATCCCGTTGGTGGGTATGATTCCAGAAGACCGCGAGGTAATTGTCTCCACCAACAAGGGGGAACCCATGGTTTTGGCTGCTAATCCTTCTCTGGCTGCCCAGGCCATCCAGCGCATTGCCCGACGGCTGGAAGGGGAGAGGGTGGAGTTCCCCAAGTTGGCCAGCTTGAGTGAGTCTTTCTGGGAAAAGGCCAAGCGATTTTTAACCCAAAAGGTGTTCTGAAGCTAACTTTGCCTGGAGTTTTTGCTTTCCCAGCCATGTTCCCTCAATAAAGCCCATGCTCCTCGATTTTTTGGATCAGCTTTTTTCCCGACCCCCCGGCAGCAGCCGCGAGCAGGCCAAGCAGCGCCTGAAACTCATCTTGGCCCACGACCGCACCAATCTCAGTCCGGCAGCCCTAGAATCGATGCGGCTAGAAATTTTGGGGGTAGTCTCCCGCTATGTGGAGCTAGACCCAGAGGGGATGCAATTCCACTTGACCGTGGAGGGGAGCACAACAGCTCTTATTGCTAACTTACCCATTCGCCGAGTTAAGCCGCTGGCAGCAGTCGATCCCGACCCTGCTGGGCAGGGGCAGCAGGATCCTATTGCCCCAGAGGGCAGTCAGGGGAGTTCACTTCGGCCTGAGCTACCCTAGACTCAAAGAGCATCTACCTGTAGCTAAGGCTGGCCTACTTCTTAGAATGCGTCCCAGTCCAGATTCGCTGCAGATGGCAACCTTGAGTAGCAACTTTGCTGAACACGAGAGCTGCTGGGGCAGAGTTCTCACTGAGGGAGGTTGAGCCTCGGCATGGAAAACTCCTTTGAGCTGACGATCCTGTTTACGCTGGCCTTGGTGGCCGGGATCGCAGCTCAAGTCCTGGCCAACTTTGTCCAGGTGCCCAGCATTGTTTTCCTGCTGCTGTTTGGGGTGTTGCTGGGGCCAGACGGCTTGGGCTGGGTTCGCCCTCAGATCATGGGATCCGGTCTAGAGGCGCTGGTGTCGTTGGCAGTAGCCCTGATCCTATTTGAGGGGGGGCTGAACCTGCGGCTGCAACGCCTCAACCAGGTCTCCACCAGTCTGCGCAATTTGGTGCTCCTGGGATCCCTGCTGACCTTGGGAGGAGGGGCACTGGCAGCCCACTATTTGGGAGAGTTCCCCTGGCCCCTGGCCTTTTTGTTTGGATCCCTGGTGGTGGTGACGGGGCCAACTGTCATTAACCCCATCCTCAAGCGGGTACGGGTCGATCCCGCCGTCAGCACCCTCTTGGAAGGGGAAGGGGTGCTCATCGATCCAGTCGGAGCCATCTTGGCGGTGGTGGTGCTGCAGGTGGTGCTTTCTGGTCACCCCAGCTTCCTCATGGCCTTGGAGCAGCTCTCTAGCCGCTTGGCCATTGGGTCGGCAGTGGGAGCGCTGGGGGGCTGGCTGATGGGATCCTTTCTGCTCTGGTCGCGGCAGTTTTTGAGGGAGGAGTTGCGCAACTCGGTGGTGCTGGCAGGGGCGCTGGGGGTGTTTGCCCTGGCCCAGTCGCTGCGCTCAGAAGCGGGGCTGATGGCGGTGGTGATGGCGGGGCTGGTGGTGCGGCAGAAGGCGGCCATTGCCGAGCGGAGCGTGCGCCAATTCCATGGCCAGTTGGTGGTGATAGCCATCTCGGTGCTGTTTATCTTGCTGACCTCTACCCTTTCTCTCAAAGCAGTGTTGGCTTTGGGCTGGGGAGCGCTGGCCACGGTGCTCTGCCTGATGCTGGTGGTTCGCCCCTTGAGTGTGTGGCTGTGTACCTGGGGCAGTGACCTCAACTGGCGGCAAAAGTTGTTTGTGGCCTGGCTGGCTCCCCGCGGTATTGTGGCGGCCTCGGTGGCTTCTTTGTTTGCCATTTTGTTGACGGAGCGAGGCATTACTGGGGGAGATGCCCTCAAGGCGCTGGTGTTTTTGACCATCTCGGTTACGGTGACGGTGCAGGGGTTGACCGCCGCTTGGGTGGCTCGCTGGTTGGGTCTGGACCAGGGCAGTTCCACGGTGATCATTGGGGATCACCCCCTGGTTGAGCCGTTGGCAGAGTTGCTGCGCTCCCTCAATCAGGCGGTGGAGGTGCTGCCGCTGCCGTCGGGATCCCGTCTGCGCGAGCCTGCTGGCCTAGCCCAGCTCAACGGCCACAAGGTCGCCTATGCCCTGGGGGATCCCTCTGGGAGTAATGGAGCCGGTGGAGCTGAAGAGAAAGTTGGCCGGCTGCTGCCGGGATCCCTGCAGGAAGTGGTGCTCAGCGAGTCGGCCCTGTTGAAGGCCGATATTGACCATGCGGAGACGCTGCTGATCCTGACGCTGGATCCCCAGATGAACTGGGCCATTGCCGAGCTGATGGTGAAGCTCTCGGTTTCTGCTGCCATCTGGACGGTGCTGCTGCCGGAGATGCCCATTTCCGAAGGGATCCGCACCCTGCCGATCCCCTTTTCCCAACTGCAGCGCTGGGCCAGCTACCTGGAGGCCAAGCGAGTGGAGCTGCGCTCGATTACCCTGCCCACCTTGGCAGACCTGGGCCTAAAGTCCTCTCGGTCGGCAGGGATCTCCGCTCAGGACTCGACTGCAGCAGGCCGTCCAGCACCCCTCAACCCCTTTTCGGCCCAGCTGGGGCTGGAGGATCCCACGCTGGAGCGGCTGCGGGATCAGTTTGCCTATCGGATCAAAGCCGATCTTTGCCTGCCTTTGTTGCTGGTGCGCCCGCAGCGAGGAGGGGGCTGGTGGCAAAAGGGAGCTCGCTCCTCCCGACTGGAGCGGTTATTTTACCTGCCCAAGCCGGACATTTGGCGGCGCGGAGATCGCATTTACTACCTGGAGCGCCTTGCCAGCCCTGGAGAAGCCACTGCCCCCTCTGGCAGAGAGTTAGATGCCCCAGAATGGGATCTGCCCCCAGCCGAGTTACTGCCCCAGTATGTTGAGGGCATCAAGCTCCACTTTGACCTCTAGGAAGGTCGGGGCAGCCAGCGGCCACTGGGGATAAGGGGGCACCCCTGCACCTGCTCGGGCCGGCCCAGGTAAACCCAGGCCGAGGTGCCACTGTCCAGTTGCACCCACTGCCGTTTGTACAGCCGCGGGTGATCTTCCAGCTCGTCCAGGCGGGGCAACAGGCTCAAGGGAATGCGGTAGCGCTCGCCGTAGAGCCGGTTGCGGCCAGGAACGGCCATGGGGTAGGGGCCGAGATCGTAGAGATCGATGTGGTTGAGGCTGTCTGTCCCCAAAAACTCCGCTCCTTGCAGCAGACGGTGGTACTGGCCACCCCGCAGCAGGGATCCGTAGACAAAAACCACGGTCGTTGGTTCCATCGTGCTCTGGGACAGGGGGAATTAGGGGGATTGGACCAATTTTTGGCCAAGGCGGGGCTCTGAGCCGGCCAGCAGGCGCTCGATGTTGCGCCGATGGGCAGCAATGACATAAACCCCCCCTGCCAGGGCAAACAACCCATAGGGCAGAGGCTGACCCAGAGCCCACATCAGCAGCGGCGCCGCCACCGCCGCCAGCAGCGAGCTGAAGGAGACAATGCGGGTAAGGGCGATCCCCAGCAGCCAGACGCCAAAGGTAGCCAGGGCCACCGGCCAAGCCATGGCCAGCAAGATTCCCAGGCTGGTGGCCACCGACTTGCCTCCCCTAAAGCCCAGCCAGCAGGAGCGGCTGTGGCCAACCACTGCCCCAAAGGCCGCCACGACCACCCACCACGGGGATCCCAAAGCCGATCCCAGCGCCACTGCTGCTGCCCCCTTGGCAGTATCCACCAGCAACACCAACAGCGCCGGTCCCTTGCCCAGCGTCCGCAACACGTTGGTTGCCCCTGTCGAGCCGGATCCCTGCTGACGAATGTCGATCCCGCCCCACCAACGGCCTACCCAGTAGCCGGTGGGGATGGATCCCAGCAAGTAGCCTCCAAGGGCGGCGAGGAAAGCCAAAAGCCAGGTAGGCATGGGCAGGTCTTGAACGCTCTTTCTCACTTTGCCATAGGGCTTGGGTTCAACTGCTGTCGAATCCGGCCAGGTTGACCTCCCAAGCAAGGCGCGGCTGTACAAAGTGCAAAAGCTGGTGGCGAATCTGTTCCAATTGCCAGATGGCCTGGCGGGATCCCTGCGCCCAGAAATGCTGCTGCAGATAGTCAATCAGCCACAGTTGCGCCGGCAAATCAAGAGCGGCCACCGCCCTGGCCAGTTCCAGGGCCTGCCGCAGCGAGGGGGGCCAGCGTCTAAGCTCTTGCAATAGCGACGGCGGGATCCTTTGCAGGTGCTGGTGGGCCTCCAGCGCCCGCCCGGGGCTGCCTTGGGCCAGGGCAATCAGCTCAGAGCGAGGGATCCCGGGCAGCTCCGGGCAGTTCAAACTAACCAACACCCGCTCTACCTCTGCTGGGCCGAGGCGGCGGAAAGGCACCATCTGGCAGCGGGACAACAGCGTCGGCAGCAGGGAGGCCGCCTGGGAAGCAATGAGAACAAGGTGGGCTGAGCCGGGCTCCTCCAGGGTTTTTAGCAGAGCATTGGCCGCACTCTCTGCCAGGGTTTCCGCCCCCTCCAGCACCACCAGGGAGCGGCGGGCGCAAATCGGCCTGCGGGCACAGAAGCGGGCCACTCCCTGCACCTGTTCCAGGCGAATTTGCGGCGGGGAGCGCCGCTGCAGAGTTTGCGCCTCGGGGGCCTCCGCTGCTATTAGGCGGCCCTGGTGGAGATAGGTGGGGCTAACCCAGTGGAGGTCGGGATGGGTGCCCGCTACCAGCCAACGGCAGTTGGAGCACTGGCCGCAGGGGATCCCCGAGCTGGCCTCGCAGAAGAGGGCCTGGGCAAACCAGCGGGCCATCAGCCCTCGCCCCACCCCCTCTGGCCCCGAGAAACAGTAGCTGGAGGTCACCCGCCCCTTTTCCAGAGCGGCCACCAGCAGCCGCGCCGCCAGCTCCTGCCCAACAATGTGCCGGGGGGGCAGAACCTTTACCCCCTCAATCTGGGGCATTGGCAGAATTGCTTCCTCCCTGGCAAAGGTCGGCAAGAGAGCTCTGGAGCCGCTGCTTCCTCAACACGCAAAGCTTCATCTCTGCTCCTGCTGTTAGGCCGTGGGATCCAGCCGCATTAGCACTTGGCCAAACTCCACCGGCTGGCCGTTGCTCACCAAAATCTCCTTGACCACGCCTGCCGTTTCTGCTTCTATTTCGTTCATTACCTTCATCGCCTCGATAATGCACAAGGTTTGGCCTTTGTTCACTCGTTGCCCCACTTGGACAAAATCCGCTTCTCCAGGAGCAGGAGCGCTGTAGAAGGTACCCACCATGGGTGCTACCACCTCCACCCAGTGGCTGGGGGGAGATTTTGGGGCAGTCCCTGCAGTAGGAGGCTCTAGCGGAGCAGAAGGAGTGGAGGGAGCGATTGCGGCAACCTGAGCAGCAGGGATCCCCTTGCGCAGAGTCAGGCGGAAATCTTTGCACTCGAGAGTTAGTTCGGTAACATCGCTCTCTTGCAGAGCGGCCAGTAGAAGGCGAATTTCCTGCCAATTAATGACATCCAAGGGAAGTCACCTGTCCACAATAGCAACCTAGCAGCGGGCAAGAGTCCTCACTCGCGGCCCAGATAAGTGTCCGTGCGAGTATCGACTCGAACCCGCTCTCCCACTTTAATAAACAGGGGCACCTGGATCTCGGCACCGGTTTCTAGCTTGGCAGGTTTGGTTCCTCCTGTAGCCGTATCTCCCCTAACCCCCGGGTCAGTTTCCACCACTTCCAAAACCACACTGTTGGGCAGTTCCACATCGATCACCTGCCCCTTCCAGCGCAAAACAGACACTTCCATATTTTCCTTCAGGTATTTCACAGCAGAGCCCACCTGAGCGGTACTGATCACAGCTTGCTCATAGGTCTCCATGTCCATGAACACGAGGTTGTCCCCTTCCGCATAGAGGTACTGCATGTTCACCTTTTCAATGGTGGCAGCAGGCAGCATTTCGCCAGCGCGGAAGGTTTTCTCGACAACGTTGCCGGTCTGCATGTTTTTGAGCTTGGTGCGCACAAAAGCCGCCCCTTTGCCAGGCTTGACGTGCAGAAACTCAATGACTTTGTAGGGAGCGCCATCAACTTCCACAGAGACGCCGGGGCGCAAATCATTGCTTGAGATCATGTCAGCACAGGATCCGTTGCCTAGACTTCCTAATCTTACCGCGCCTAGGGGGTACTCCGATTCAGTCCTCTAAGATCAATGGGCGCTTGCCGTCCATACCTAGGCAACACTGCCTGCCACGAGGGGCGCAGGCCCGCTAGGAAGTCGGCACGGGCCAGCTCTGCCAATGCCAGCACAGGCGCTGGATCCACCCAATCGGCGGCATCCACCGCCAGCGCTTGCGGCCACTGACGGAGAAGGGCCTGCCAAGCCGTTTCCCCCCAGAGCTGATCCGAGACTTCGGCCCCTAGCTGTTCCGGACCCACCCGGTACACCCCGCCATACCGCTCCCCCCGCTTGGCGTCCATGTGGACCGCCACCGTCAAGGGCTGAGGGGGGGATCCCTGCTCCTGCCACACCCGGCGGGCAACAACCGCTAAGGACGAGTAGCCAAACACTGGAATGCCTAGCTGCTGCCCCACTAGCCGCGCCACGCTTACCCCCAAACGACTGCCGGTAAAACTCCCCGGCCCCACGGCAACGGCGATCCCCGCCACTTGTGACCAGTCCTGGCCAGCTAAAAAGTCTCTCAAGTGAGGGTGCAGCCGCGCCGCCATCTGGTGATCAAGCCACCAGCTTTGGCTGCGGCCTTCCTCCTGCTCTCCTTCTAGCGGCAACAGGGCGAGGCCCAAAACAGGCGTGGTGGTGTGAATCCCTAGAATCCAGCGGGTAAGCGACATGGCCTTTCTTAGGGGAGTTGACAGAACTTAATGGATGGTTTAAGGTTGGGTTGTCAATCTTCGCACTTCCGCAGGGAAGTTAGGTCTTATG
>NZ_JANSIP010000014.1:0-23717 GCF_047462175.1 Synechococcus sp. OH30
GTACCGACAACAGTTGTGGCAACAAATCTCAGAAAAAGGACGGCTGCTTTGGTTCTGGCCGGAACCCAAAGGCCCTCTTGCCCCCCCAGAAGCATTCATTGAAGAGCTGCCCCCCGAAAAGGCCTCTTTGCCGCCGCCAACATTTGTCCTACTGCTGTTGGATCCAACGGAGGTGGATCACCTGCAGCTCAAGGGAGATGCAATCTACCCTCAACGGCGAACCCTCTATGAGCGCAGCCCGCAGGGATGGCAACGCCGAGCAGTCAATCCCTAAAGATCCCAGCCGGCTTCAACCTGGGCAGGGGAGCCGTTTTTCCCTCGCTTTCCGAGAGAATATTGAGGAGAATAGATGTGCTAGCGCAAATGAACACTCTCCCACCCTCCAGAGCGACGCCATCCGACGGCAGCTGGAGCTCCCCTCCTGGGGGGTAAGTGTCCCTCAGCTTCTTTCTCCAGCCGATACCTAGGCTTCCTAGTTGCAGTACTTCTGATGTCTATTTCCGCCCTCTCATTGGCTAAGCGCATTGCCCAAGCTGTTGCTCCTCTTTTGACCGGCGAGCCCTTGTTGGCCAGAGCTTTGCAGGACAAGGTGCGCCAGGGATCCCTGGGGTTAGCAGCTACTTTGGTTTGGAGTCTGGTTGCGGCTAGGGGGCTGGCAGCCCACCTGATGGCCACATCCCCACCCACTTCCTCTAGGGAGGGAGGAGCCTCTGTCCTAACCTCGCCAGCGGTTTCCCCTACCTCTGCCCGCACAGGGCCCTTTCGGGTTGGCAACCGCACCCCTCATCCAATTCGCCTCGTGATTTTGTTGCGCAGCAGTAGTCGGCTGACCAACCCCGAAACAGCTCACTGGGATTTTGCCCCTGGCGAAGGGGGCAGCCAGGGTTTGCTGCTGAGCTTGGGGGAGGAGCCGCTGCAGATTGGCCCTGGCGATATTGTGGTAGCTTTTACCCTGGATGGGACCCGCCGCTACTGGGGTCCCAATGTGGTGGGAGAGTCACTGGCACCCTTTTGGGATGAGGAAAGCGGCTCCTGGTCGATGATCTTGCAGCCCTAGAGAGGGGGAAGCGCTTCCCCTCCAGCCCACTGCCAGCAGAGCCAGCCCAGCCCCACCAACAGCGCCGTTAACCCATAGAAGCACCCCACCACCTGCACCTCCGACCAGCCGCTCAACTCCAGGTGGTGGTGCAAGGGGGACATGCGCAGCAGCCGTTTGCCTTGGCCGGTTTTGCGTTTGGTGTACTGGAAGTAGCCCACCTGCAGGATGACTGACAGGGCTTCCACCACCAAGATCCCGCCCATCCAGGCCAGGGCCCAGAGCTGATCCCCCAGCAGGGCCAGCCCCGCCAGAGCGCCTCCCAAGCCCAGGGATCCAGTATCCCCCATAAACAGGCGGGCCCGGTGGTGGTTGTGCACCAGAAAACCCAGGCAGGCACCGCTGAGGGCAAAGGCCAGGAGAGCCAACGCCGGATCAGGAGCGGTTAGCCCCAGCCCTGCCAGGAGGAGGGCCACCACCCCTGCCGCCAGGCCGTCCATGCCGTCGGCGAGGTTGACGGCGTTGTTGGTTCCCACCAACACAAACAGAGCCAAGGGCCAGAACAGCCAGCCCAGGGAGAGGGGGCCTATTCCCGGCAGGGTGAGAACCGTAGGGATCCCTTGCCAAGCTAGATAGCCGCAAAAAGCCAGGCCAATCCCAACTTGGAGCAACAGCTTCGCTTTGGGGGACAACCCCTTGTTGGAGCGCTGCCGGATAACCAGCCAATCATCCAGCCAGCCAACCAAGGTGTAGGCCAGAGTCAGCAGCGCCACCGCCAGCCACTGGGGATCCCAGCCGCTCCCGATGCCAGCTACCAGCAGCCCTACGGGCAAAAAGCTAAGGCCACCCATGGTTGGTGTGCCTGCTTTTTTGTAGTGGGACTGGGGCCCCTCCTCCCGGATGACCTGTCCTGCCTTCCAGCGCCGCAAGGCTGGGAGAAGCAGGGATCCCAGCCCAGCCGATCCCACCGCACTTAGCCCAAAGGGAAGGAGCACCTGGGGCCGGCTTCCGATGACCACGGCCGAGAGAGTCAGGCCCAGAACCCAGGAGAGGGCCATTCCTCCCCAGGCCGCCTCTTCCAGGTGGGGAAGGGTATCCGCATCCATTCTTTCTGAACCCCTCACACCCTCAACCTCCAGCCCAACTCCTCAAAAAAACTCCGGCAGGAGAGCCTAAGAAAACTCTACCCTGCCGGAGGGCCAGAGGCGAAGGATCCCCTAGTAGGGCCACTTCCAGTTGCGCACCTCCGGCAGATCCTCGCCGTACTTGCAGATGTACTGCTTGTGCTCCACCAGCTTGTCGCGAATGAGCTGCTGGAGGTGATCCCGCCGGTATTTGAAGCGCTCCACCCGCTCCAACACATCGTTGGCCAGGTTGAAGCGATCCACCTGGTTGAGGACGCACATATCAAAGGGAGTGGTGGTGGTGCCTTCCTCCTTGTAGCCGCGCACATGCAGGTTGTGGTGGTTGGGACGGCGGTAGGTGAGGCGGTGAATTAGCCAAGGATAGCCGTGGAAGGCAAACACGATGGGCTTGTCGGGGGTGAAGATACTAACAAACTCCTTGTCGCTGATGCCGTGGGGGTGTTCGCTGGGCGGCTGCAACTTCATCAGGTTCACCACGTTCACCACTCGGATCTTGATGTCCGGCAGGTGCTGCCGCAAGAAGTCCACCGCCGCCAGGGTTTCCATCGTCGGCACATCGCCACAGCAGGCCATGACCACATCCGGCTCCGAGCCCTGATCGTTGCTGGCCCACTCCCAGATCCCCAGGCCCTGGGTGCAGTGCTTGATGGCGGCATCCATGTCCAGGTACTGCAGGGCCGGCTGTTTCCCCGCCACAATGACATTGACGTAGTGGCGGCTGCGCAGGCAGTGGTCGGCCACCGAGAGCAGGGTGTTGGCATCAGGGGGCAGGTAGACGCGGATAACATCGGCCTTTTTGTTGACCACGTGATCCAGAAAGCCGGGATCCTGGTGGCTAAAGCCGTTGTGATCCTGCCGCCACACGTGGGAGGTGAGCAGGTAGTTGAGGGAGGGGATGGGCCGCCGCCAAGGGATGTGGCGAGAGGTTTTCAACCACTTGGCATGTTGGTTAAACATCGAGTCCACCAGGTGGATGAAGGCCTCGTAGCAGGAAAAGAAGCCGTGGCGGCCTGTCAACAGGTAGCCCTCCAGCCAGCCCTGACAGACGTGCTCGCTTAGGATCTCCATGACCCGTCCATTGGGGGAGAGGTGCTCGTCGTAGTCGTAGATAGGCGCTACCCAAGTGCGGTCACTGGCCTCAAACACAGCGTCCAGGCGGTTGGAGGCAGTTTCGTCGGGGCCAAAGAGGCGGAAATTGTGGGGGTTAAGCTTCATCACATCTCGCAAAAACTGCCCCAGCACCTTGGTGGCCTCCGCTTCCGTAGTGCCAGGGCGCGGGACGTCCACCGCATACTGGCGGAAATCTGGCATTCTCAGCTCCCGCGTCAGCAAGCCGCCGTTGGCATAGGGAGTGGCGCCCATGCGCTTTTCCCCCTTGGGGGCCAGCTCCTGCAGCTCGGGGAGCAAGCGGCCGTTTTCGTCAAAGAGCTCTTCCGGCCTATAGCTGCGCAGCCACTCTTCCAGGAGCTTGAGGTGCTCCGGGTTCTTGGCCAGATCCGCCAGCGGTACCTGGTGGGAGCGCCAGAAATCCTCTACTTTTTTGCCGTCCACCTCTTTGGGGCCTGTCCAACCTTTGGGGGTGCGCAGGATGATCATCGGCCACTGCGGACGGGTAGGATCCCCTTTGCTGCGGGCGTGGTGCTGGATTTCCTGGATCTCGTGGATGACGGTGTCCAAAGTGGCGGCCATCAACTGGTGCATCTGGGCTGGCTCAGAGCCCTCGACAAAGTAGGGTTTGTAGCCGTAGCCCACAAACAGGCTTTGCAGCTCTTCACGGCTAAGGCGGCCCAGAATGGTGGGGTTGGCAATCTTGTAGCCGTTGAGGTGGAGAATGGGCAGCACCGCCCCATCGTGGATGGGGTTGAGAAACTTGTTGGAGTGCCAGGAAGCAGCTAGGGGGCCAGTTTCTGCTTCTCCATCCCCCACTACGCAGGCCACCAGCAAGTCGGGATTGTCAAAGGCTGCCCCAAAGGCATGGGCCAGGGCATAGCCCAGCTCCCCTCCCTCGTGAATGGAGCCAGGGGTTTCCGGAGCTGCATGGCTGGGTACGCCGCCGGGGAAGGAGAACTGCTTGAAGAGCTTGCGCAGGCCTTCAGCGTCCTGGGTGATGTTGGGGTAGAGCTCGCTATAGGTGCCTTCCAAGTAGGTGTTGGCCACCAGGGCAGGGCCGCCGTGGCCGGGGCCAGTGATGTAGAGGATGTTGAGGTTTTCCCGCTTGATGATGCGGTTGAGGTGGACGTAGATAAAGTTCAGCCCTGGCGTAGTCCCCCAGTGCCCCAAGAGGCGCGGCTTTATGTGTTCTGGCTTCAAGGGCTCCCGCAGCAGCGGATTGTCCATCAAGTAGATCTGCCCCACTGACAAGTAGTTGGCAGCCCGCCAGTAGGCGTCGATTTTGCGCAGTTCGTCGTCAGTGAGCGGTTTTGTCGAGAGCTGTTCTGCCAAAACCATAGGTGCACCCCGTAGGTATCTCTCCTCCCATGGTGAGCCAGGTTTGGATAAGGATGTGGGGATCTTGGGATTCCTTTGGATTTGGCAGCGGGGGTCGGCCTACCACCACCAGGGCTTGAGGGGGGTGCCATCGGGGAAGATCAGGCCAGCAATGCGAGCCCCGCTGTGCTTGAGGCCCTCGATCTTAGCGCCTTCCAGGTTAGCTAGCTCCAAATTGGCACCGCTAAGGTTGGCGCGGCGCAAGTTTGCCCCCTGCAACTGGGCCCGCTGCAGCTCGGCGCCGCTGAGATCCGCCCCTTCCAGGTCGGCATTGTGCAGCTTGGCTCCCCGCAGATCCGCCCGCTGCAGGTTGGCTCCTCGCAAGTCCGCCTCCTCCAAGTTAGATCCGCGCAGGTCCACACGCTTGAGGTCGGCCCCCCGCAGCCGGATCTGGCGCAGGACCAGCCCCCTCAAGTCGGCTTTGCTGAGATCCTGGCCGCCGAGATCCTGTCCCTCTCCTCCCCAGTTTTGCAACTGCCAAATGTGGCGCAGCCGCGCCTCCATTCGGGTCTCTTCGGAAAGCTGGGATCCCCGTAGGCTGGTGCCGCTGACTTTTACCCCCCTCAGATCGGCTCCGCGCAGATCTGCCCCTTCAAGGACAGCGCCGCTTAGCTTGGCTCCCTGCAAATTGGCCTGGCGCAGATCCGCCTGCCGCAGGTGGGCGCCGTTGAAGTTGCAAAGGCGCAGGTTGGCCTTTCTCAAGTTAGCTTCGTAGAAGTTGGCACCTCCCAGCCGTGCCTCCTGCAGATCCACTCCTTCCAAGTCGGCGTAGGCAAAGTCCCGCTCCCCCCGCCGATAGGCCACGATGACTCCCTGAGCACCTCCCACCGGGCGAAAGGGGCTGTAGGCCCGACAGGCCTCCTCTGCCTCCGGCTGCTCCAGCTGGGAGAGGAGCCGCCACGCTGCCAGGCGCACCGCCCAGGAGCTGTTGCTGGCCAGGGCTGCTATTAGCTCCGCTAGACCTGCCGGCCCGTACTGGAGTAATTGGGGCAAGGTAGCTAGACGCACCGCCTCGTTGCCCTGGGTAAGCCGCCGCCGCGCCCCCTCAAGACCCCCCAAAACCAAGGCGTGAACTGGGGCACTGCTGGCTACGGCTTGTCCTCCCAACACCAGATCCCAAGGGCGAGGGTTAGATCCCACCGCTGGCTGAGGGTTGCCGCTCATGGGCGGAGAGGGGCTCAGTTACACCCAGCGCCCCACCACCACGCGGATAGTGCCATCCTCCAGGCGCTCCTCCGCCTCGATGGCATAGCCCTGTTGCTGCACAGAGCGCAGCAGGCTTTTGTAGGCGTAGCGCTGCAAGATTGGCCCCAGGAAGGTTTGGGGATCGATGCGCGCCCCCCAGAGATCAGCCACCAGCTCATAGTGATCCCCGTTGCGGCGAAAGCCAATGTCAAAGCCGTTCTTCTGCCGGATCACCAAGTCGGCGCGGGTGCGGTTCCAGAGGTAGCCCCGCAGGCTGGCGTTCCGCTCCACGCTGTAGCCCAATTCCTTGAGGGTCTCTTCCAGCAGCTCGGCATCTTTAATTTGCACTTGCAGGGTGGTGAAGTGGGACATGGCGCTTCCCATCCCAACACGGCGAGGGGGATCCCCACTATAGAAGCGCTTTTGCAGCTCTGGGACAAATGTTAAGGAGCTTGACGTTTGGCTTGTCTTTAAACCTCTCGGCGCGATGGGGGCAGCAGCCCGGGATCTGCCCTCTCGGGGTTGCCCTTGGAAGTTGGGATCCCATCGTTTCCCAGCTCGGACAGGAGTAAGGGGCGGGCCCGGGATCCCTGCCAGGGATCCAGCACATCCCGAATCAGCACCTCCTGGATCCACACCTGTAGGATGGCTGCCAAGGGCACGGCCAAGAACAGGCCCAGTACCCCAAAGAAAAAGGCTGAGGTAATTTGGGCTACCAAAGTTAGAGCGGGCAAAAGCGACACTTGTCGCGACATGACCAGAGGGGTGAAGACGCTGCTTTCAAGCTGCTGGATGAAAATGTACAGCCCCAGCACTGCCAGTGACTTCCAGGGGGCATCGGTAAGGGCCACTAGCATAGGGGCAACCACGCTTAGGGTGGGGCCGATGTTGGGAATGAAATTAAACAGACCCGCCAGCACGGCATTGGCCAGGATTAGGGGCACGCCCAAAATCCACAGGCCAATACCGCTCAGCACCATCACCAAGGTACTGGTAAACAAGACCCCCACCAGCCAGCCCCGCAGCACCAGCTCGCAGCGCTTGAGGATGTAGCGAACGCGAGGGCGGTAGAAGGCGGGGAAAACCGAGACAAAGGCCCGGCTGTAGGCCTGGGGATCCGCCACCAACAGGATGGTGAGGATGATGACAAACAGCAAGTTGAGCAGGGTGGCAAAGAAGGCAGTGAAGGACTGGGAGAAAAAGTCGCGTACCTGGCGCACCAACTCGGTGGCCTGGGGCACAAGACTATTGGCCAACTCCCGCAGCGTCGGCAGCTCAATATCGGTCGGCAAGGAGAGGATCAGGTTCTCGAAGAGCCGCTGGGCCTGCACGATCCCAGCGGGCACCACGTCAGTAAACAGCCGGCGCAACTGCTCTGCTAGGGGTGGCACCACAATGAGCCCCACCAAGACTGCGCCCACCACCACCGTCAAGCCAGTGAGGAGAAGGGAGGGGCCGCGGCGAAAGCCATAGCGCTGGGGGATCTGGGCTAGGGTATCCAAGGCTACTGCCAGGACAATAGCGGCAAACACCAGCAGCAGGATCTGTCGAATCTGCCAGAGCAGCACCAGCAGGCCTAGCAGCGCCCCCAGCCCCAACCAATGGGCAAAAGTCACCGCAGCCCACCTCCTCCCTTGCTTCGTCGTCGCCTATTCTAGATGGGATCCCAGGCGTTCCCAGCAGTCTTCGGGCGCTGCCTATGCCGAATCCAGATTCGGATAACCCCGCTGACCTGGAGGAGGCGATGGAGTCGCCGCTTGCCGAGGAAGCCCCCCTCCTCTCAGTGGGAGGAGTGTCCCGTTATCTAAAATTGCTGCTGAGCGGGGATCCTTACTTAAGCAGGCTGTGGGTGGTTGGAGAAGTCTCCAGTTGCCAGCGCAACCGCAACGGCCACCTGTTCCTGACCTTGGTGGATCCAGAAAGCGGCGATGTCCTCAAGGGAGTGATCTGGCAAAGCCAGACTGCTCGGCTCAGCGTCTGGCCAGAAGTGGGGCAACAGGTGCTTGCGCTGGGTCAAATTGGCATCTACAGCGGCGGCAGCTACTACCGCCTTGTTATTTGGCAGTTGCTGCCAGCAGGCAAAGGGCTACTGGCGTGGCGTTTGCAGCAGCTCAAGGCCCGCCTGGCTGCCGAGGGCTTGTTCGACAAGCAGCGGCCTTTACCTACCCACCCCCAGTGTATTGCCGTTGTCAGCTCTCCCGACGCCGCCGGCTGGGGCGATATCCGCCGCACCCTCAACCAGCGCTACCCGGGGCTGCGGGTGCTGTTTTCGCCGGCTCAGGTGCAGGGGGAGGCGGCCCCCGAGTCAATTGTACGGGCCATTCGCCGGGTGGAACGGGATGGGCGGGCGGAAGTGCTGCTAATTGCTCGGGGGGGCGGATCTGGCGAAGACTTGGCCTGCTTTAACGACGAACGGGTGGTGCGGGCCATTGCCGAATGCCGCATTCCGGTGGTGACTGGGATCGGCCACCAGCGGGATGAGACCCTAGCTGACTACGCGGCTGACTATGCGGCCCACACCCCCACAGCGGCCGCCGAACGGATCGTGCCCGATCTGCGGGAATTGCAGCAGCAGGGATCCCAACTACGGCAGCGGCTAGTTACCTGCACCCTGCAGGTTTTGGAGAAGGCTCAGCAGCGCCTGCACCACGCCCACTGCCGTCTGCTTCAAACTCATCCCGAGCAGCTGCTGCAACGGGCTCAGAAGCACCTAGCCCAACAGCAACAGCGCCTTGTCCAGGCCGTGCGCCATCGCCTTCAGCAGCAGCAACAGCGCCACCAAGCTCTCCAGCAACACCTCCAAGCCCTCGATCCCGCTGCCGTCCTCAAACGGGGCTATGCCCTGGTGCGCGACGAATGGGGAGCTCTGGTCCGCAACCCCTGCCTACCGCCCCAAACCCGCCTGCGGATAGAGCTGGCTGGGGGAAGCTTCTGGGTTCGAGTGGAGGAGAGCCATGAGGAGCCGCAAGCGTGAGGAGCCCTGGCGCTACGAAGCAGCCATTGCCGAAGTGGAAAGTTTGATTGCCCAGATTGAATCGGGGGAGCTGGATCTAGAGGAGGTGGTGGAGCGCTTCCAGCAGGCCGCCCAAACCCTGAAGCGCTGCGCCGAGTTTTTGGAGCAAAAGCGGCAGCAGGTGGAGATCATCATTGAGGAGCTGGGGTCTGAGGAAGAGGAGTTGCGCGAGTAGCCTGAGTGCCCGCGCTTCTCAACAGCGGCAAGGCTTGACGAAGGGAGCTGCACCCCTGAAGATAGTCAAGTTGTCAAGACCTCAGGGGGCGCCCTCCATGGCCGCCAAGATCTTGGATGGCAAAGCCCTGGCTGCTCGCCTGCAAGCGGAGATGGCCGCCCAAGTGCAAGCTTGGCTGCCGCGGGTGGGGCGCCCACCAGGGTTGGCGGTGCTGCGGGTTGGGGAGGATCCCGCCAGTGCGGCTTACGTGCGTGGCAAAGAGCGGGCCTGTGAGCGGGTGGGCATTGCCTCCTTTGGTCGCCATTTTTCCGCCCAGGACTCCCCCACCCATCTTCTTGAAGTCATCAGCCAGCTCAACCAGGACGAGCGGGTGGACGGGATCCTGGTACAGCTACCCTTGCCCCCTGGCTGGGATCCCATCCCGCTCCTTTTGGCCATCGACCCCGCCAAAGATGTGGACGGGCTACACCCCCTCAACCTGGGCCGGCTAGTGCGGGGCGAGCCGGGCCTACGCAGTTGTACCCCCCTGGGCGTGATGCGCCTGCTGGAGGCAGAAGGGATCCCGCTTGCTGGGCAAAAAGCCGCAGTGGTTGGCCGCAGCCTCCTGGTGGGCAAGCCCCTGAGCTTGATGTTGTTGGCTGCCGATGCCACGGTTACTGTGGCCCACTCCCGTACACCGGACTTGGCTGAAGTAACCCGCAGTGCCGACATTGTGGTCATGGCCGTGGGGTGTCCCCGCCTGCTCAAGGCAGAGATGGTGAAGCCGGGAGCTGTGGTTGTTGATGTAGGCATCAACCGTATCCAAGGCCCTGACGGCTCCGAGCAGTTGGTGGGAGATGTGGACTACGAAGCCGTCAAAGAGCGGGCTGCTGCTATCACCCCCGTGCCAGGGGGCGTAGGGCCGATGACAGTGACAATGCTGCTGGCCAACACCCTGGAAAGCTACAAACTACGCAGCTGCCTCTAGGCCAAAACGCGCTAGGCAAGCGCCTCTGCCCCCCTTGCGCATCCAGCTCTGCGCTCTCACCGGCTAGGCCAAACAACCACTGCTGCCGGCCCCAGCAGCCAATGAGAAGCCCCTACCCCCGCCAGGCTAGCTTCTCACCTGCGCCAAGAGATTCCGCTAGCTAGACTAATCCGCGAATTTCTCGATATCTTCTGGCGCGTTCTTCGGCGGGATCAGGGGCTTGCGCCTTGGCAGCGGCCTCCTGCAGTTGTGCCATCACTGCTTCCGGGGGGTCGGCAGAGCGGACGACGTAAAACATCAAGTTAATGGCTTCGGCGGCCGTCAGCTTGAGGTTCTCTTTTCCTTTTGGCACCAGCGCGATTTTGCCGTCTGTTGTCGGAATCGCCGTATGGGATCCCTTGGCCAGAAGCTCCCCTGCTTTCTCCAGAGTGACCAGCATATCCGTACCTCCCTGCCGCAGGATAGCTAGATCCTAGTGAACATCTTGCCGGAACGAGGCCAAAAGGGTCTAAGCCATTTGGCGGATTAGTTGGGTTCCAGGCAAGACCCGTGTTCTTCTAGCCAAGTGTACAGGTAGGGAAATAGCTTTTGGTTGGCTGCTGGAAAAGGAAATTGCGACAGCTCTGCTGGTTTGACCCAGCGCACTTCGCTGCATTGCAGGGCTTGGGCTTCTCCACCCAGATAGCGACAGATAAAAGCCATGAGAGTGATGGTGAAATGGGTATAGGCATGTTCAATGGTGGCTAGCGGCGCCACCACCTGAATATCGATGCCAATTTCTTCTTTCACCTCCCGCACCACACACTCCGCAGGGGTTTCTCCCGGCTCGATTTTGCCGCCAGGAAACTCCCACAGGCCGCTGAGCATCGAGCTTTCCGGGCGCCGGTCGATGAGGATCTCGTTCCCCCGCAAAACGATGGCCACCGCAATCTGTTTGTGAGGGCGCAAGGGACGGGGCTCAGACATAGGCAGGTGTTGCTGTTGACCTTGATTGTAGGCAGCGCAATCGGCCTGCCAAGGACATTGGCTACAGCGAGGTTGCCGCGGCCGGCAGACAGTAGCGCCCAAGTCCATCAGCGCCTGGTTAAAGGTGCGCGGCTGCTTGGGATCCAGCAATTGCTCTGAAAGCTGCCACAACAGGGGCAAACAGCGCTCCGGCGGCTGGGGCAAAGCCACTAGGCGGGCCAACACCCGTTTGACATTGCCCTCCAAAATCGGCAGGGGCAGGTCAAAGGCGGCGCTGAGAATGCCACCAGCTGTGGTGCGCCCGATCCCCGGCAGGGCCAGCACCTGCTCCAGCTTCCTGGGAAACTGGCCTCCGTGTTCCTGCACCAAGATCTGGGCCGCCTTGTGCAGGTTCAGCGCCCGCCGGTAGTAGCCCAGGCCCTCCCACAGTTTCAGCACTTGTTGCTGCGGGGCTGCCGCCAACTCTGGGATCCCCGGCAAAGCCTGCATCCAGCGCTGAAAGTAGGGGATCACGGTTGCCACCTGGGTCTGCTGCAGCATCACCTCCGCCACCCAAATGGCGTAGGGATCTCGCGTACGCCGCCAGGGGAGATCCCGCCCGTGCTCGCGGTACCAGCGCTGCAAGGACTGCCGCAGGCGCTGCCGGACTGCCTCTTCCCCAAGCAGCGGCTGCTGGCCTGCCACCCCTGCTGGCAAAAAAGACGGGGATCTCAAGCGGCGTAAGCAAAGTGGAGGGCCCACCAGATCAGGGCCGAGACGACCCCTGCCACAACGCTGGCTGAGATCAGCACCACAATGGGACTATCCGCCCCCTTGAACTGCATAATGCCGCGGTTGTAGTTAGCCATCGTCGCCTCCCCCAGCTCCAGCGTTGGGGTTCAAGGTAGCCCTTGGGGTTGGGGAACCGAGCGCAGGAGCTGGAAAATGCTTCACAAAAGCCTACCTTCAGGATAGCCAACCCGCTCCCGATCCGGCAGCAAAGGGATTTCCCCTCGGCAGGGTAGGTTGGCGTTCTCTTCCCGGCTAGAGCGCGGGTGCTTTGCCGGCAGCCAAATTGCTGTCATGATTGGTCAAAGGAGTTGCGTTGAGGTAGACATGGCTAGGGCAAGGGAGGGAAGAGGCCGCAGCTCAGCTCAAGAAAGATCCCGGGAGGCGGCGCGCCATCCGTCCCGTTTTCCTCAGGCCGTCCCTGTTTCTGAGCATCTGCTACCTATGGCTTCCCGCCCCCAGCCGCTGCGCCTTTCTCGCCAAAAGGCCATTGCCCGAATGCGCCAACGGGCAACTCGTCCCCCTCAGCGGCGGCGCTCTGCTGCTTTTAAGGAGGTGCTGCTCCGGGGCCTAGGCCTAAGCCTAACTTTGGGCCTGACGATGGCTGGCCTGTCGCACCTGTTACAGTCCACCACCCCTGCTCAGACAGAGCAGGCTGCAACAGGATCTGGGGATCTCCCCCCCACCTTGCCCACCGACTTGCTCAAAGGCCAGGAGATCCCCGCGTTGCGGGAGCGCTTGGCTGCCTTGGCCAACCAGCCGGGCCTAACGGTGGGAGCCTTGTTTTGGGAGGTGGAAAGCGGTGCCTTTGCTGGGGTGAGTCCGGATCAGGCTTTTCCTGCCGCTAGCGTCATCAAGATCCCAATTCTCCTCGCCTTTCTGCAAGCAGTGGAAACTGGGCAGCTGCGGCTAGATGAAAAGCTGACGCTACAAGAAGAGCTCAAAGGGGGGGGAGCCGGCCTTTTGCAAACCCGTCCCCTGGGCTCTCAGGTCTCTGCGCTGGAGGCAGCCACCCTCATGAGCACCCTCAGCGACAACTTTGCCACCAACTTGATCATCCATCGCCTCGGCGGTCGGGAAGCCCTCAACCAAAAGTTTCGCCAGTGGGGGCTGCAACACACGCAGATTTCCCAATGGCTGCCGGATCTGGAGGGTGCCAACACCAGTAGCCCGCGCGATATGGTCTGGCTGCTTAGCCAGGTAGAGCAGGGGCGCATGCTCAGCCGCCGCAGCCGCGACCGCTTTTTGGACATCCTCTGGCGCACCCAACGGCCCTCCTACTTTCGCCCTGGCCTGAACCCAGAAGTGCGCATTGCCCACAAAACGGGAACCCTCAGCTCAGTGGTGGGAGATGCCGGGATCCTCGATCTGCCCAACGGGCGGCGTTACATAGCGGCGGTGTGGGTGAAGCGGGAAACGCCCAACGATCCCAAAGCGGAGGAGCTGATTGCCAAACTCTCCCAAGCTGCCTACGAGTTTTGGTCTGCCGAAGGCGAGCCGACTGCTGCGGCTGCTGCCGATGGCTCCCAGCTCTAGGGGATCCCTGGCCCCGCCCCCCATTCCAGCAAAGCAGCAGAGCAATGGAACCAGCCGACACCCCAGCCAAAGCGGTGAGATCATGGCCAAGACGCTCCCCCCTTCTCAAGCTCCTCCGCCAAGGGATCCCTACATCAAGCTGGATCAATTTCTCAAGCTGACGGGCGTTGTGGCCACTGGTGGGCAGGCCAAGCAGCTTATCCAGGCGGGGCAGGTGCGCGTCAACGGCGAGGTGGAAACCCGGCGGGGACGCAAGCTGCGCCCAGGGGATGCAGTGGCGGTGGCAGGGCAAGTTTGGCAGGTGCGCTGGGAGGGGGCCAGAGCTTGCGCCTGGAACAAGGCCGCAACCGCTCAAGATTCCCCTCAGCCCACTTAGCAAGTGCTGGCCTAAGCTGGGAACAGTGGTCTTTTCCGTGCTGGGCCGCCTGTGCAGGATGATTTTCCCCCCCTACCCCCCTCCCCACCCACTTCTCCTGCCTTAAGGGTGGTGGAAACGGCTTTTTTAGCCAGCACTGCCGCTTTGATCTGGATCTTGAGCTACACACCGCTGGCCCCGTTGATGCGCTTGTTTTTCCCTATCCCCGTGGCGCTGGCCGTGATGCGCTGGGATCCCCGCACTGGAGCGATGGCGCTGGTGGTTTCCGCCCTGTTGCTGACAGTATTGATGGGGCCTACCCGCAGCATCCTCTATGTCATTCCCTATGGTCTTCTGGGTTATTGCTGTGCCTGCCTGTGGCGGCAACGCCTCTCCTGGTACCTCTCGGTGGTCAGCGGTGCTGCCCTCAGCACCTTTGGTCTAGTTTTCCAACTGCTGCTCTCCTCGCTGCTGCTGGGAGAAAACCTCTGGACCTACCTCACCATCCAACTTACTGGCCTGACCAACTGGCTGTTGGACATGTCTCTGGGCAGATTTGGCCTGTATTGGGTGGCAGAACCCTGGATGGTTCAGGTGGTAGTGCTAGGGTTTATTGCCTTTAACTCCCTGGTCTATGCCTTTACCGTGCATTTGGTGGCAGCTCTGGTCATGGAGCATTTCCGCTGTCCGCTGCCGCCGCCGCCAAAGTGGGTGCAGTTTTTGCTGGATTAGGGGGTCCTCGCCATAAGATAAACTTTAGAGACCCTGCCTTTGGTGCTGCCAGTTCTGTCCCTGAGCCCCATGAACCCTATTCCGCCGCCTGCCCACCCCTACCAGTTTCGCGCTCTGGGCCTGATTAAGGGATCCCTGAAGCCGATCCCGAAGACCTATGCCCAGGCAACCTTGGTTGCCACCGATGGTGTAGAATACCCAGCCACCCCTGGCCGTGCCGGGCTACTGCGCTCTTTCACCCACTGCATTGAGAGCGGCCACACCTACTGGTACTACGTGCAGCCGCAGCCACGGTCGGGAGGTACCTTGGGCCTGAGCGTTATCCGCATCCTGGCCCTGCCCGAGGAAGAGCAGGACCCAGGGGCAGAGGAGGAGCCCTTTTTGCCCGCCCCTGAAGATGCCGAGGAGGGCTTTAACATTCGCGGCATCGTCGAGCCTCACGAGGGCTACATCTGGACAACAGTGCGGCGCAAGCCCCAGGGCAACAAACAATTTCCACCTCTGCGGCTACGCCTGGAAGGGTTTTTGCCAGGGGCTACTGCCGGGGAGTTTTGGGATCTGCTGGCGGAGCGGGAAGGTCACCAGCTGCTGCTCGTGGATGGCAGCCGCCTCTTGCCAGCCGTAGCCTAGGTGCTGAGAACTCGCCTAACCGTACAATCCCCAACTGATGGTGTCTGCTGCTGGCTTGTCTCAACGGGTTGCCCGCCTTTCTCCTTCGGCAACGCTGTCGATCTCGGCGCTGGCCAAAGCCATGCAGGCAGAGGGTCTGGATGTCTGTATCCTAAGCGCCGGTGAGCCGGACTTTGACACCCCTGAACATATTCGGGCAGCTGCCATTCGCGCCTTGCAGGAAGGGAAAACCCGCTACGGACCCACTGCTGGGATCCCCGCCCTGCGCCAGGCGGTGGCAGACAAGCTGCGCCGAGAAAACGGCCTGGACTATAGCCCCGAGCAGATCTTGATTAGCAACGGTGGCAAGCAGACCCTCTTTAACCTGGCCATGGTGCTGCTGGATCCAGGAGATGAGGTGATCCTGCCCGTCCCCTACTGGGTCAGTTATCCCGAAATGGTGGCCCTGGCCGGAGCGCAGGTGGTGCGGGTTCAAACCCAAGAGGCGCAGGGGTTCAAACTCACCGCCGCTCAACTGCGCCAGGCCCTCACCCCCCGCAGCAAGCTGCTCATTCTCAACTCGCCCGCCAACCCCACCGGTGCGGTCTATCACCAGGACGAGCTGGAGGCGCTGGCGGAGGTGATCCTCTCGGCTCCTCATCTCTACGTGGTCTGCGACGAGATCTACGAGAAGCTGGTCTACGGCCAAGCCCGCCACCTCAGCTTGGGAGCCCTTTGCCCTGATTTAATGCCGCGCCTGATCCTCAGCAACGGCTTTGCCAAAGCCTACGCCATGACCGGCTGGCGCATCGGCTACCTGGCCGGACCCCAGCCAATTATCGATGCAGCCATCAACCTGCAAAGCCACAGCACCTCGAACGTCTGCACCTTTGCGCAGTACGGCGCTTTGGAAGCCCTGACCAGTCCCCTTTCGGCGCCAGCAATAGAAAAGATGCGCCAAGAGTTCTGGCGGCGGCGGGATCTGATGCTGGAGGGGATCCGCACTCTGCCAGGGGTGAGCTGCCCAGAGCCCGAGGGGGCCTTTTACGTCTTCCTCAACATCAGCCAAGCAGGGCTAAGTTCGGTGGAGTTTTGCCAACGGCTGCTCAAAGAGCACCATGTGGCCGCCGTACCAGGTGTGGCCTTTGGAGCCGATCACTGTATTCGCCTCTCCTATGCCGCTGACCGCGCCACCCTGGAAAAAGGTCTGGAACGGCTGCACCGCTTTCTCTCCTCCCTCTAAACGAGAGGGACTCAATGCCGCCAGCGCCCAGTGAGACCAGCGGGATTGGAGTAGAGGAGCCTCTTGACGATGAAAGAAGTAGACTTAGCCAAAGCCATCCAGCAGCGGCGCACTTTTGCCATCATTTCCCACCCCGATGCCGGGAAGACCACCCTTACGGAAAAGCTTTTGCTCTACGGGGGAGCCATTCAGGAGGCTGGGGCCGTGAAGGCCCGCCGCGCTCAAAAGCGGGTTACCTCCGACTGGATGGAACTGGAAAGACAGCGGGGCATTTCCATTACCTCCACCGTTTTGCAGTTTGATTACCGCAATATTCGTCTCAACCTCCTCGATACTCCCGGCCACCAAGACTTCAGCGAAGACACCTACCGCACCCTGGCAGCAGTTGACAACGCCGTGATGCTGGAGGATGCCGGCAAAGGGCTAGAACCCCAAACTCGCAAGCTGTTTGAAGTTTGTCAACTGCGGAAATTGCCAATTTTTACCTTTATCAACAAGATGGATCGCCCCAGCCGGGATCCCCTTGAGCTTATGGACGAAATTGAGACCGAGCTGGGTCTTAAGCCCTATCCTGTGACCTGGCCTATTGGCTCGGGGGAGCGCTTTACAGCTTTGTTTGACCGCCGCACGCAGGAGTTTCACTTCTTTGAGCGCGTCTCTGGGGGAAGACTGCGGGTCAAGGATACGGTTATGAAACTTGGGGATCCGCAAGTTGAAGAGCTGATTGAAGAAGATCTGTACTACCGATTTAAGGAAGAATTGGAGATCTTGGACGGCCTCATGCCCAGTTTGGATCTCAAGCAGGTTCATGCTGGCAAGCAAACCCCCGTCTTCTTCGGCAGCGCCATGACCAATTTTGGGGTAGAGCTGTTTCTCAATGCGTTTTTGGAGTACTCTCTGCCGCCAATGCCTCACGAAAGTACGGCAGGGCTGATCCCCCCGGACTACCCTGAGTTTACCGGCTTTGTCTTTAAGCTGCAGGCCAATATGGATCCCCGCCACCGGGATCGCATTGCTTTTGTACGCATCTGCTCCGGCAAGTTCGAGAAAGACATGGTGGTCAACCATGCCCGCCTCAACCGCCCCATCCGCCTCTCTTACCCCCAGAAACTGTTTGCTCAAGAGCGCATCTCTATTGACGAAGCTTACCCCGGGGATGTCATTGGCTTGAACAATCCTGGCATCTTTACAATTGGAGATACCCTTTACACTGGCCCAAAGCTGCGCTATGCCGGGATCCCTAGCTTTTCTCCGGAGCTTTTTGCCTATCTCAAAAATCCCAACCCCTCCAAGTTTAAGCAGTTCCAGAAGGGCGTTGCAGAGCTGCGGGAAGAGGGGGCCGTGCAGATTATGTATTCTCTTGATGAATCCAAACGGGATCCCATTGTGGCAGCAGTGGGCCAGTTGCAGTTTGAGGTGCTGCAGTACCGCCTGGAGCATGAGTACAATGTTGAAACCCGCTTGGAGATGCTGCCCTACACCTTAGCCCGCTGGGTAGAAAATGGCTGGGAGGCCCTTCGGGATATCCCCAGTCTGTTCAATACTCTAATTGTCAAAGATATTCAAGGTAGGCCGGTTCTGCTCTTTAAAAACGAATGGACTCTGCAGCAATTTGTAAGCAGTAATCCCAAGGTTAAGCTAAGCAAAATTGCGCCTGTGGCTGAGCTTAGCCCAGAATCCAATGGCCGCTTGTAAATCGGGGAGCCTGCCAGCTTTGCTATCTGGCTAAGGAAGCTGGGCCTAGTCGCTCCCGCTTTCGGTACAGGGTAGGGGTGGCCAGAAAAGCTGCACCCGGTTACGCCCTGCCTGTTTGGCTTGGTAGAGGGCCTTATCCGCTTGTTGCAGGGCAACCTCCGGCGCCAGGGGATAATCTTCGCTAATCACGATCCCACCGATGCTTAGGGTTACGGGCAGGCTGCGCTTAGGCGAAACCTCCACTGGACGGCTGGCAACAGCCTGGCGCAGTGACTCAGCATACTGTTGACAGCGGGAGGGGCTCAGCCCAGGGGTAACGCAGACAAATTCCTCCCCGCCGTAGCGGTAGAGCAGGCTGGAGGGGCGGAGGCGATTGTGCAGCCGTCCCACAATGGCCTGCAGAACGCAGTCGCCCACGAAGTGGCCGTAGGTGTCGTTGATTTGCTTAAAGTGATCCACGTCCAGCATTAACAAGCAGAGGTAGCGGTAGCGGGCTTTCCCCCGCGGCCCCACCTGCTGCAGCAAATGGGGCAGTCCCTGGTCAAGGGCTCGGCGATTCAAGGCACCAGTCAAGGGATCCGTCAAGGACAAAGACTCCAACAGCTCGTTGCGGGCTCGCAGCTGTCGGTTGGCCTGAGCCAAGGCTTGGGCAAGCCGCTGGAGGCGCAGCCCTGCCCGCACGCGTGCCCGCAGCTCTTCAGGAGCCACCGGCTTAGCGACAAACTCATCTGCTCCCCCCTCCAACCCCTGGATGCAATCCTCAAGTTGAGAGCGGACCGTGAGAAAGATGAAGTAGACAAACTGGCCGGCAGCAGATCCCTTGAGACGGCAGCAGAACTCCGGACCCGAGAGCTTGGGCATTACCCAATCGCAGATCACCACCTGCGGCCACTGGCTCTCGTCGAGCGCCTGGAGCCGCTCCCAGGCTACCTGGCCATCTTCCCAGGTTTCCACCTGGTAGTTACAGGCTTTGAGAACCTCGCCAATGAAGAGACGGATCGTCGGATCGTCATCGATGACCCAAATCCGGGGAACCTGATCTACAACTTGGCTCCCTACCCTCTCCTCTAGGAACTCAGCGGCTAGACCAGTATCGGGATCCCCGCTCTTGCAGCTGGCTGACCACATCAGGAGCCCCCCAAGTCTAACTACAGCCAGAAGTGGGAGTGGCGAGGTAGGTAGGGCTAGCGGAACCCCCTCCTATCCCCTGCTGCAGCGCCTCCACAAATTCCCGCACCCGAATCGGGTCAATGAGGGGGAAGAGCTCTGCATAACCTGCACGAGCCGGCCGCTTTAGGGAACTGGCTACGATTACTCCATCAGCGTGCTGGATGAGAGTGCCGATGTTCTCAGCGGTGGCCCCTGAGCCAATGAGAAGGGGTACCTGAGGAGCCACTTGGCGGGCTAGCTTCAGATCCTCCAACCGAGGCGGCTTGCCAGTCGCCTCACCAGAGAGAATGATGGCATCGGCCAGGCCTCGCTCTAGGGTATCCAGGATAGCTGTCTCGAGGCTAATGGGGCTAAGGGGCTGCGCATGCTTCACCAGCACATCGGCAAAGATTTTAATATTTTCAGCCCCTAGCTCGCGGCGGTAGCGCAGTAGGCGGTGGGCATTCCCTTCTATGATGCCCTGATCAGTTACCATTGCTCCGCAGAGGACATTGACCCGAATAAACTGCGCCCCCACACAGGCGGCAATGGCTAGAGCGCTATAGCCATCGTTGCGCAGGACGTTGATCCCAATGGGCAGGGAGACCAGCATCTTAATCCGCTGGACAACTGCCGTCATGGCACTCACCACCGCCGCGTCCACCTGATCCTTGGCAAAGGGGGCATCGTAGAAGTTCTCGACCAGGATCCCGTTGACGCCCCCTGCAGCCAAGGCTGTAGCGGCCTGTTCCGCCTGGGCAATCACCTGCTCTAAGTCGCCGCCCCAACGGGGGGAGGTGGGTAGCGGCAACAGATGCACCACTCCAATAACCGGATGGGAGGTGTTGAAAAGGCACTGCAGCAGGCTCACCGGCAGCCTCCCTCAAGGATCCCTAACAATCTTACGTCTGGATGGAATCCCTGGGGGTATTCTCCTGGAACGGGGAGGGGGCGGAACCCTGCCAGCTGGCAGCAAGGCCGCGCAGTAAGCGAGGAACTAGGCCTGGCCCTTCATAGACCCAACCGGTATAGACCTGGAGCAAGCTGGCGCCGGCAGCGAGTTTCTCCAGGGCATCGTCTAGGGTAAAAATGCCCCCCACGCCGATAATTGGCAGCTGTCCCTGGGTAGCCCGGTGGATGTAGCGGATGATCTGGGTGGAGCGCTCTCGCAGCGGGGCGCCGCTGATGCCACCGGCTGCTGTAGCCAGAGGCCCTAGGCCAGGGAGGGAACGGGTTTTCAGATGGTCACGGCGCAGAGTGGTGTTGGTGGCTATGATCCCGGCCAGGCCATAGGCCTGGGCCAGCTCCAGAATGGCGTCAATCTCTGGCCAGTCCAGGTCGGGAGCAATCTTGACCAAAAGAGGTTTCTTGCCCTGATTTTCCGCCTGCAGAGCAGCCAGGATGGGTGCGAGGTGCTCAGCAGCCTGCAGGGATCGCAAGCCTGGCGTGTTGGGGGAGCTGACGTTAACCACAAAATAGTCCCCTAGCTCCCGCAGCAGCCGAAAGCTGGCCAGGTAGTCCGTGGCGGCAGCTTCCAGCGGCGTAGCTTTGCCTTTGCCCAGGTTGACGCCAATGGGGATGGGACGTTGGGGGAGGCGGCGGAGCCGCTCGGCCAAAGCGGCTGCCCCCTGGTTATTAAAGCCCATGCAATTGAGGGCAGCCCGATCCTGGGGCAGCCGAAATAGGCGCGGCTTGGGGTTGCCCGGCTGAGGCTGGGGGGTGACGGTGCCCACCTCCACAAAGCCAAAGCCCAAGCGGGGCCAGACCCCCAAAGCTATGCCGTCCTTATCAAAACCTGCAGCTAGACCCAGGGGATTGGGAAAGGTCAGCCCCCATAGCCGCACCTCCAGCCGGGGATCCCGATAGCAGAAGAGGCGCTCCAAAAGACTCAAGATCCCAGTGGCCTGGGTAACGTCTAGCCACTCCAAGGTACGTAGGAAGGCCACCTTGAGCGTCTCCGGGTCAGCCCTTAGCCCGGAAAACAGTAGCGGCTGCAGCAGATCCCGATACAGATTCACTAGCAAGGACTTCGCTGGAAGCCATGCTACCACTCCGCACCCCTCGCTGGAGTGGCCGAGAAGGGGTGTTAGTTTTAGCTTGGGGTGCTCTGCCCTGCTGATTACCGCAAGCCTTTTGTTGGGAGTGGCGCGATTTTCTTTCCAAAATGTTTGTGTGTACCGCTTGCTCTTCAAGGAGTGAAAACTTTGTCTATATCACTTGAAACGGTTACCGAGAGTAACACGCCCTATGAATGGATATGTTTTTTGTTGTCGCCAGAGCACCCTATCAAGACAATAGATTGAGACCAGGAGATGAAGGGGAACTGCTGCGTTGAGCTAAGTACATTACGCCTTCCAATCCCGACACCCTAGTAATTGGCTTTCAGAGAGCTCTTATTTTCCATTGACGGGTCTCTAGTTAACTGCACCACCAGTTGCGAGGTATCAAAAAGAGTGAAAATCACCGAGCTTCTCACGAGCTTACCCAAGCAACTGTTTCCCTGCCTCATGTTTCAAGAACAGCACCCAACACCTGCTTCCTTCCTAGGCAGCTTTGTTGTCCTCTCTGGTGCGGGATCATTGCTAGATTGAGATTACAGTGACGAACCCTGACTCCCCTGCCCCTGTAGGAAGAAGGGTTGGGAGGAGGGCGATGTTAGGAACCAGGATCCCTGACGCTAGCTATAGCCCTATGACTGTCCCTCTCATTCAAAACCCAGAGCTGCTGGAGAGTCGACTCAAGGAGATCCCTGCTGAGCCTGGTGTCTACCTAATGCGGGATGCCAGGGATCAAATCCTCTATGTAGGCAAATCTAAGAAGCTACGTTCCAGGGTGCGATCCTATTTTCGCTGCCTCGAGGATCTCTCCCCTCGCATTCAGCGTATGGTGGTCCAGGTATGTGAGATCGAGTTTATCGTAACCGATAACGAAAGCGAAGCCCTAGCCCTGGAAGACAATCTCATTAAAACCTATCAGCCGCCCTACAATGTTCTCCTCAAAGAAGACAAAAAATACCCCTACTTGTGCATCACCTGGTCAGAGCCTTACCCTCAGATTTACATTACCCGCCACCGCCGTCTCAACCAAAATCAAGATAAGTACTACGGGCCCTATACCGATGTGGGTCTGCTGCGTTACACCCTCGGCCTGGTGAAGCGCATTTTTCCCTTGCGCCAGCGCCCCAAGCCCCTTTACAAAGATCGCCCCTGTTTGAACTATGACATCGGGCGTTGCCCTGGTGTCTGCCAGGGCTTGATCAGCCCGGAAGAGTATCGCAAGACCGTTGCTCAAGTGGCGATGATCTTCCAGGGGCAGACAGACGAGCTCATCCGGGAGTTGAAGGAGAAAATGGCCCAGGCAGCCGAGCAAGAAAATTACGAGGCGGCAGCGCGGTACCGGGATCAAATTCGCGGCCTAGAACAACTGGGCGAATCCCAGAAGGTGTCTTTGCCCAACTCTACCGTCAGCCGCGATGCCCTGGCCTTGGCTATGGATGACTTGCGAGCTTGCATCCAGTTGTTTCAGGTGCGGGCGGGCAAGTTGGTGGGGCGGCTGGGGTTTATTGCTGAAAACCGTGGCGACGACCCAGCCCTGATTTTGCAGCGAGTTTTGCAAGAGCATTACCAGTACTGCGACCCGGTGGAAATTCCCTCGGAAATCTTGACCCAGTACGAGCTGCCGGATCGCGATTTTCTCGAGTCTTGGCTAAGCCAAAAAAAGGGGCGCAAGGTCAGCCTCCTTGCCCCCCAGCGGCAGAGCAAAGCGGAGCTAATTGAACTGGTGGAGCGAAACGCCCGGCTGGAGCTAGCCCGCAGCCAGCGCTTAGCAAGCCGGGAGGCAGAAGCGCTGGAACGCTTGGCAGAAGTTTTGGATTTGCCGGCAGCCCCCCGCCGCTTGGAAGCCTACGACATTTCCCACCTCCAGGGATCCGATGCGGTGGGCAGCCAGGTGGTGTTTATTGATGGCTTGCCAGCCAAGCAGCACTACCGCCGCTACCGGATCCGCAACCCCGAGGTGCGGCCCGGCCACTCCGACGATTTTGCCAGCCATGCCGAAGTGGCGCGGCGTCGCTTCAGCAAAATGACCCCTGAGGATCAGCCGGACTTGGTGCTCATTGATGGCGGCAAGGGGCAATTGGCGGCAGTCATGGCGGTCTTGGCAGAGCTGGGCCTGGATCACCTGCCAGTGATTGCCCTGGCCAAGCGGGAGGAAGAGATCTTTCGGCCCGGGGATCCCCTGCCGCTGCGGCTGCCGCCCCAGGATCCGGCCCGCCTGCTGTTGCAGCGCCTCCGCGATGAGGCCCACCGCTTTGCCCTGGCCTACCATCGCCAGCAGCGGCAGCTACGCCAACAGGCTTCTGTGCTGGAGGAGATCCCTGGCCTGGGCAAGCAGCGCCAAAAGCTGCTAATGGAGGCGTTTCGCTCCCTTGCCCGCATTCAAATGGCCACAGAAGAGCAGTTGGCCCAGGTGCCAGGTATTGGCCCCAAGCTGGCCCGCCAGATTTACCGCTACTTCCATCCAGAAGCCGAAACAGAGTCGCCAGCAACAGCAGAAGGGGGGTAAAGGGCCAAACTTAACGAACGTAAGGTGCGGAATTCCCCACCGTATAGACGGTGGGGATGGATAGCACCCTCTGACTGATTCTGGTTCTAGGGA
>NZ_JANSIP010000015.1:0-12801 GCF_047462175.1 Synechococcus sp. OH30
GGGCAGAAGAAGAGACAAAAGCTCTGCTGTCAAGCGGGTGAGGAAACCCCACCCGCCTGCGCGGTGGGGTAGTTCATGGGTAGTGCAAGGCTGTTAACGGCGATGGCAGGCATCAGTGCTGGCCTTTCCCAGAATCCTGACTGGGATGTGGAGCTCAAGGGGATTCGCAAGCGCTTTGGCAACTTCGTGGCTCTCGATGGCATCACCTTGCAGATTCGGCGAGGCGAGTTTTTTGGCCTATTGGGCCCCTCTGGCTGCGGCAAGACCACTTTGCTACGCATCATCGCTGGCCTGGAAATGGCCGATGCTGGCGAGGTAGTGATCCGCGGGCGCCCCGTAAGCCACCTGCCCGCCCACAAGCGCAATGTCAACACCGTGTTTCAGAGCTATGCCCTTTTTCCCTTTATGACGGTGGAGGAAAACGTTGCCTTTGGCCTGCGCATGCGGGGGGTGCGAGGGGAGGCCCTGCACAAGCGGGTGGCCGCTGCCCTGGAATTGGTGGAGATCGGGGATCTGGCCAAGCGCAAGCCCCAGGAACTCTCCGGGGGGCAGCAGCAGCGGGTGGCCCTGGCCCGCGCCTTGGTCAATGAGCCGGAGGTGCTGCTATTGGATGAGCCGCTCTCGGCGTTGGATGCTAAGTTGCGCAAGCAGCTTCAGGTGCAGTTGTGCGAATTGCAGCGCCGCCTGGGCATGACGTTTATTTTCGTTACCCACGACCAGGAGGAGGCCTTGGTCACCAGCGACCGGGTGGCGGTGATGCGGGCCGGACGCATTGAGCAAGTCGGCCCCATTGACGAGGTGTACGAGCGGCCGGCAACGGCCTTTGTGGCTGACTTTCTGGGAGCCAGCAACCTTATCCAAGGGATCGCCTGTGGCACGGACTGTGTCGATACCCCCCTGGGCAAACTCAAGGTCCTGGGGGTCACGGCCAGCCGGGAACCGGTACAGTTGGTCATTCGCCCGGAAAAGATCCGCCTTTCCCGGAAGGGCTGGGATCCTCTGTTGCCCAACCAGGTGCCTGTGCGAGTGGAAAACCTCATCTACACCGGAGCAGAAAACCACTACCTGTTGCGGACGGTCAGCGGCCAGCAGCTCAAGGCCATCACCCTCAACGCTGACATCGAAGACTTGGATTTTGCCATCGGGGAGAGCCTGGTGGCCCATCTCCCTCCTAAGAACTTGGTGCGGCTGCGGCCAGATCCCGGCCAGGAGGAGCTGCGATGCTAGAGCAACCCGCTGCTCCCAAAGAGGGGCTCCGAATCCGCGCTGGGGAGCTGCTCACCCCCTGGCAGGAGTTGCTGCACAGCCTCATCTTTGCCGGGCCGGGGGTGCTGTGGGTGGTGGTGTTTTTGGTGCTGCCGGGACTGCTGCTCTTGGCCTGCAGCTTTCTCAGCCGCGGCGAGTTTGGCCAGGTGGGACTGCCCCTGACGCTGGCCAACTACCTGCGCATTCTCGGCTATGGCCCCCTGGGCTGGACGCCCATCTACTGGCAGATCCTGGGTCGCAGCCTGCTGGTGGCGGCCGTCACCACCTTCTTTTGTGTGCTCCTGGCCTATCCCCTGGCTTTCTTTATTGCCGCCCACCCGCCCCGGCAGCGGGATCTCCTGCTGACCCTGGTGGTGGTGCCCTTTTGGATTAACCTCGTGATTCGCACCTACGCCTGGATGGTGGTGTTGGCGCCAGAAGGGTGGCCAGCTCGCCTGGCCGCCTGGCTGGGCTGGATCCCGCCGCAGACAGCTCTCTACCCCAGTTGGCTGGCCGTGTACCTGGGCATGGTCTACACCTTTTTGCCCTATATGGTCTTGCCCCTCTACACCGCAGTGGAGCGCATCGACTGGCGCCTGGCGGAGGCAGCCCGGGATCTCTACGCCAACGACTGGCAGGTCTTCTGGTGGGTGCTTTTTCCCCAAACGCTGCCGGGGCTGGCGACGGGCTTGATTTTGGTGGCCATCCCAGCGCTGGGCATGTTCGTGGTACCGGACTTGCTGGGGGGCAGCAAGACCCTGTTAATTGGCAATGTCATCCAGATGCAGTTTGGCGCCAGCCTGGACTACCCCTTTGGAGCGGCCCTTAGCTTTTTGGTTACCGGGCTGAGTCTGGGGTTAATCTACGCCTACAGCCGCTATGCTGGCAGCCGCGGCCTCAAAGACCTGCTCTGAATCGTTGCGAGCTCCAAGGGATTGCCCAAGTGCCCTGCGCCGCTTGCTGGCAAGCTCTGCTAGGTTGAGATACTGGCATTGCACTAGTAAGGATCCCTTGACCCAAACGCTCTCTTCTCGAGCTCTGGCTACAGCCACTCCCGCTTCTCCCTCTTCTGTTTGGGATGTCATTGTCATCGGCGCTGGGATCGGCGGGCTGGTGGCGGCCACCCAGTTGGCGGCCAAAGGCTACCAGGTGTTGGTGTTGGAAAAATACCTCATCCCTGGTGGCAGCGCTGGCTACTTTGAGCGCCCGGATCCCAACGGCAACGGGATCTACCGCTTTGATGTCGGGGCTTCCATGATCTTTGGCCTGGGCTCTCAAGGCACCACCAACTTGCTCACCCGCGCCCTGGCTGCTGTGGGCCAGTCTTTGGAATCCATCCCCGACCCGGTGCAGATTGCCTACCACCTGCCCCAGGGGCTTAGCCCGCGTGTGCACCGGGACTACGAGCAGTTTTTGCAGGAGCTAGCCAGCTATTTCCCTCAAGAAGCGGGCAGCATCCGCCGCTTCTACGACAGCTTCTGGCCTATCTTCAACAGCCTCAACGCCATGGAGCTCCTCTCTTTGGAGGAGTGGGGCTATCTCTGGCGCTCTTTCGTCGGCCACCCCCGCGCCTGCCTGACCTTGGCCCGCTACTTGCCGGTGAATGTGGGCCAGGTGGCACGGCGCCACCTACGGGATCCGGCGCTGCGGCGCTTTGTGGATATGGAGTGCTACTGCTGGTCGGTGGTGCCGGCAGATCGCACGCCCATGATCAATGCCGGCATGGTGTTTTGTGATCGCCACTACGGCGGCGTCAACTACCCCAAGGGAGGGGTGGGGCAGATTGCCCAGAAGTTGGCCCAGGGGCTAGAGGCCTGTGGGGGGCAAATCCGCTACGGGGCGCCGGTGCGGCGGATTTTGGAAGAACGGGGCCGCGCCGTGGGCGTTGAGCTCTCCAGGGGGGAAAAGCTCTTTGCCCGCAAGATCATCTCCAATGCCACCCGCTGGGATACCTTTGAGCGCCTCTGGCCGGGATCCCTGCCGGCGGCGGAGCGGCACTGGCAAAGCCGCTACCAACAGTCTCCCAGCTTCTTGAGCCTGCACCTGGGGGTGCGGGCTGAGGCTCTGGCTGGCGAGCGCTACTGTCACCACATTCTTCTAGAAGATTGGCAAGACCTGGAGGCGGAGCAGGGCACGATCTTTGTCTCTATTCCCACCCTCTTGGATCCGGAGCTGGCCCCGCCGGGCTGCCACATCGTTCACGCTTTTACCCCCAGTTGGATGCAAACCTGGCAGGGCTTAGGCCCGGAGCAGTACCGGCAGCAAAAACAAGCGGCAGCCAAACGCCTTATCCGCCGCCTGGAGGCCCTCTGGCCAGAGCTGGGATCCCACATTGAGCTGCTGGAGGTGGGCACTCCCCGCACCCACCGCCGCTTCTTGGGCCGTGTTAACGGCACCTACGGCCCCATCCCTCGCGGCACTCCCTGGGGCCTCTTGGGCATGCCCTTCAACCGCACCGCCATTCCCAACCTCTACTGCGTGGGCGATAGCACCTTCCCCGGCCAAGGCCTCAACGCCGTCGCCTTCTCCGGGTTTGCCTGTGCCCACCGGGTAGCTGTAGACCTTTCCAATTCCTAGGGATCCCTCCAAGAAGTAGCCCCCGCCAACGCGGGGGCTTTTGTTTGTTGCTCTTAGTTTCCACTCTCTAGGGATCCCCCCGAAGGGGGAACTTGTTTATATTGGCCCACCCCGTGAAAAAGCAAAAGCAACGTTTCCAATTTCTAGGGATCCCCCCGAAGGGGGAACAACCATTCACTTGCCGCCGGCAAGCGAATGGAAGAAGTTTCCAATTTCTAGGGATCCCCCCGAAGGGGGAACTCTACCCCTATTAAACCCAAGCGGGGCGAGGAATGCAAGACCCATTTGCGAGGGGGTCGGTCGAAGACGACAAAAAAGAACTTGGAAGAGGGGGGGCAAGAGGCCTGAAAGCCTTGTGGGGCAAGGCATCGAGCGGGTCAACGAAAGAATCGGCCTTTGCGGGATTTGGCGAGGCGCTCGCAGAGCCGCTGCTACCGTTTTTGTGTGCTTTTGACAACATGAGCCTCAGGGGGCTGAAGCGCCTATAGTGGGGGAAGATCTCCAGCTTCCCTCGTTGTCGATGTCGGATCTCACCCCCACGGATAAGCTTCTGGCCGGGATCCAGGCCCAGCAGGCTGGCGACTTGCAAACCGCAGAAGCCATCTACTTAGAAATTCTGGCGGAGTTTCCGGATCAAGCCGACGCTCTCCATCTGCTGGGGACGGTGGCCCAGGCCAAGGGAGAGGGGGAATGGGCGGCTGCTTTGATTGCCGAGGCCATTGCGCTCGATCCCCGGGTAGCCCTCTATCATCACAACCTGGGCGTTGTCTATGAATCTTTGGGGCAACTGGAAAAGGCGCTATCTTGCTATCGGCAGAGCCTGAGCCTCAATCCCAAGGCTTACCTTTCTGCTTTGCAAGCCGGCAAGATTCTTGTTAACCTACGCCGCCATCAAGAGGCGATCCCTTTGCTTAGCTCCTTGTTGGAAAATCCAGATCCAGCAGCAGGGATCCCTTGGGCTGAGGTGCATTTTTATCTGGGAATAGCCCATCGCGAGCAAGGGGAACACAGCGCGGCTCTGGCTCACCTGGAAAAGGCGTGGACTTTGGATCCCAATTTGGTGGTAGCTCGCTGGCTTTACCATCTCTATTTGCCCGCCCTCTATCAGGATGAGGAAGAGCTGCATAGATTTCGCTCTCGCTTTGTAGAACACCTGGATCGCCTCATTGAGGAGACGCCCTTGGACACCCAAGAGCAGCGGCGGCTTGCCTTTTTAGGATCAAGCTGGGGAACGCCCCACCATCTGCAGTACCAGGGCTGCGACGACCTGGAGCTGCAGAAAAAATACGCTCAGTTTGTGCAGCGCATCGTGAAATCTTGCTACCCCAATTGGCACTGTCTTCCCCGGCAGGCTCGGCCAGGGGATCCCATTCGCGTTGGCTTTGTCTCGGCCTCGATGCGCGCTTGCTCCTACAGCCGTCTTTCTTTAGGGTGGGTGAAGTACTTAAAGGCGAGCTCCCAGTGGCCTTTTCTGGTGTTTGCCTACCATTTGGATCCTAGAACCGACTTCATGACAGAGCAATATCGCCAGTATGCCGATGTATTTCGCCACATTCCCACTGGCTTTGAAGACGCCGCCCGTCAAATTCTGCAGGATCAGCTCGATGTTTTGGTGTATCTGGAAATTGGCCTTTCTCCCCTGATTTTGCAACTGGCATCTCTGCGGCTAGCCCCAGTGCAATGCTCCACCTGGGCCCATCCTGTAACTTCTGGACTTTCAACCATTGACTACTTTCTCTCCAGCGACCTGATGGAGCCCGAAGATGGGCAGGCTCACTACAGCGAAACCCTAGTTCGGCTGCCCCGCCTGGGTACTTGTTTTGAAAAGCCGATTTTGCCTCGCCAGAGGCGTTACCGCCAGGACTTTGGCCTGCGCCAAGACGCAGTAGTTTATCTTACCTGTCAATACCTGGGCAAGTATCTGCCCCAATATGACTATCTTTTTGCCGCCATTGCCCAGCGAGTGCCCAACGCTCAATTTGTCTTCTTGGCCTTGCCCAATGCTGCCATTGCCCAACACTTTTGGCAGCGTCTTTCCCGAACTTTCTCCGCCTATGGCCTTTCTGCGGAAGACTACTGCTTGATCTTGCCCCAACTGGATCATCAAGACTACTTGGATCTCAACCGCTGCGCCGATATTATGCTGGATTCCTACGGCTGGTCGGGCGGGATCACCACCCTGGAAGCCGTTGCTGCCGGCTTGCCTGTAGTGACCTGCCCTGGCCGGTTCCTGCGGGGCCGCCACACCTATGCCATCCTCAAAAGGATGGGCCTTGATCTCTTAATTGCCCAAGACCTTCAGCGCTACGAAGAGTTGGCCGTCCAACTGGGAACGGATCCCCAATTTCGGCAGCAAATCTCCCAGCAGATCCAACAGCGGCGCGACCTGCTCTTTGAGGATCGAGACTGTGTGGCAGCCCTGGCCCATTTCTTGCACCAGGCTGTCTCCCAGAAGCTGGCATGTCATACTCTCCCTATAGAAGCCTCCTAGCCCTCCACAGCAAACAGTTTGGTAGAGTGGTACAGCTCCTCCAGGGATCGTGGCGGAATGGTAGACGCTACGGACTTAAAATCCGTTGTTCTTCAAGAACGTGAGGGTTCGAGTCCCTCCGATCCCATAGATTCACCGCAGCCCTGTCTGCTCGAGCAGGTTCAGCAAGTCCGGGATCGGCACCCAGGCATCCTCCCGATCCAACTCTGGGCTAGCCAGTAGAGCCACCAGGGCTGGGTCGCAGGTTGGAGCCAGCAGGGGGAAGTAGTCTAGTCCCACCACCTGGGCAAGGCTCCAGAAGTAGGGGAGCACGGCATTGCGGGGGAAGATCTCAACTACAAGAGTCCCAGGTTGACAAAAGGCAAGGTTGGTCAGGCCCGCTCCGTGGATGCCAATGACTGCTTCTGCTGTTTGCATCAAGGCTATTTGCTCGGCTAGAGAAAGGGCTTCCAGTTGCACGGGCACAAATCCCCAGGGGCGCAAAGCCTCGAGAACCTCTGCCTCGTTGATGACCCGCCGCCAGCGGGCAGCCCGACGACTAATGTAGATCCGCCGCGGTAGCCCCGCCGCCTGCCCCAGAGGAGCCAGTTGCTGCAGCACTTTCCAGCCCCTAGGGGTTAGACACCCCACCGGCCCCGCCAGCGAGGGCACAATCAGGTTCTGCGCTTGCAGATGGGATCCCCCCGCCTGCTCAAAGCTAAGGAGGCGCTCTGGTGGGATCCCCAAGGCAGCTAAGCTTTGCACCTGAAAGGGCTTGCCCTGGTAGCCGTGAACCAAGAGGGGGATGTCCTTTTCGAGGACGCCGGAGCGGCGTAGGAGATCGAGGGCGGGCAGGATGTCCACCATCCAATGGAAGTAGTTGACCGCCCCCAGGGGCAAGAGGGCGACAGAGCCCTCCAGCAAAATTGGCGGCCCCAGGTGGGGTAGGTCCAAGACGGGGTGGTGCTCCAGGTGCTCTGGCTTCCAGTCCCAGTCGAGAAACTCCGGCGGCGGCAAGCTGGGGGAGACATCGGCCAGCAACTCACCCCTACGGGTAAGCACGGCGCTGGCAAAGCTGGCGTAGAGGTGGCGGGGATAGTGGCCCACGTGCACGGATCCCTGCGGAATCTGGGCAACAAAGGTCTCGGCCAAGGGGATCCGCTGCGAGCGCAGCTTTTGCCCAATGGCAGGGTCAGCCGTAGGAGGAGCTTGGAGACAGAGAACCCCTTCTGGATCCAGCACCTGGTAGCTGCCCTCGCCGGTGGCCTGGTGCCACTGCCGGGTGGTGAGGTAACCCTGGCTGGGCACTGGCAGGGGGTTGCCAGCACTGGGCGGTGGGCTCTGGCAGGCTGGGGAAGGAAGGGCTGCCTGCGCAGGGAGCCAGCGCTGCTGCCAGGCGCGGTACCGCTCCTGCCAAAGGCTGCCCGGGGAGCCCTGTAGGGCCTGCTCCAGCTCCGGCCGCAGCCGACTGTCTCTGCCGCTGCCCTCACACCAGGCCTGTAGCCACTCCCGCTCGGCAGCCAGCGCCTGCCGGAACTTCTCCCAGGCCCCCTGCGGGTCATCCTGCCGCACCTGAGCCTCTACCCAGTAGCTGTAGAGCTCTGCTGTCTGGGTGCCCCGCGCCGCTGCCTCCTGAAAGCAGGCCACCGCCTGCTCCAGCTCCCCCAGATCCAGCCAAGCCAGGCCCATCTGCACCCAGGGATCCCCCCACTCTGGCCTTAGCCTCGCTGCCTCCTGGAGAGGGGAGAGGGCCTCCCGCAACCGGCCCAGCTTGAGCAGGGCCAGGCCCCAGCGCCAAAAGCTCTCCGTGGCCGTCGGATCCCGGCGGCAGGCCTCTTCAAACCACTCTGCTGCTTCTAGCCACAGTCGGCTGCGCTCCTGGACTAGGCCAAGGCGATGGGCCGCCAACGCCGCCTCTGGGGCAGCGCCACTTTCTAGCAACTGCCGATACAAAGCCGCCGCCTGCGGCCACTGCCCCCTTTCCCACAGCCCCTCAGCCAGCTCCTGCAGTCCCCTTGCCCAGCAGCGGGTAGCCTCAGCTTCGGCCACCCCTTCGGCCCCTAGGAGGGCCAGACCCTCCTGCCAGGCAAGCTGCGCCTCTAGCTCCCGCCCCAGGAGTAGGTAAGCAGCTCCCAAGCCCCAGTACAGTTCTGGCCGTTGGGATCCCTGCTCCAGCTGCTGCTGCAGCTCTTGGGCAACCAACTCGTAACAGCCCTGCTCCCAACTTGTCCGGAGAGGGTTGGGGAGCTGGGCAAGCGGGTTAGAGGCCATGGTTTTCAACAAGAAGGGGGCTGAGAACAAGTGTTACAAACTGCAACAACCTCCCCCCTCTTGGCGCATCCCCCTAGTATTCTAGGCTTGGCTTCCTCCTCAGGGATCCGGCGTCCATTCCTCCCCAGCTCCGAGAGGAACGTGGGACCGGTCTAGTTGAGTCCAGGGGTCAGCCCTTGTCCTATGATGGCATCGTCCCTGGCCCTTGTTGGCAGTTTTTCAATAAACGGAGTTTAAGAGACCGATGGGTATCAACGCATCCGGCGGCGCAGTCGTCTCCAGTCTGCGTCTTTACCAAACCCTGCCCCTCTCGACCATCTCCCAGGCGGAGCAACAGGATCGCTACCTGTCGCGCACCGAGCTGGACCGCCTCGAGGACTTTTTCTCCACTGGCCTAAAACGGCTAGAGATTGCCGAGGTCATTGCCGCCAATTCCGAAATCATTGTCAGTCGGGCAGCCAACCGCATCTTCACCGGCGGCTCCCCCATGGCCTATTTGGAGCGGCCAGAAGCCACCCAGGATGAGAAAGAAGCCTTTAAGCTAGGTACTGCCTTCTACGTGGAGTCCACGGGTGGCTTCATCGAGGCTATCCGCAACCTCTTTAGCGCCAGCGGCGTGGAGATCCCACCCAACTTCCGTCCCATTAACATCCCCCGCTACGGGGCTGCCAACATGCGCAAGTCGCTGCGGGATCTGAGCTGGTTCCTGCGCTACGTCACCTATGCCCTGGTGGCTGGGGATCCCAATATCCTTGTGGTTAACACCCGCGGCCTGCGGGAGATTATCGAAAATGCTTGCTCTGCTGAGGCCACCATTGTCGCCCTCCAGGAGATGAAGCGGGCCTCGGCCAGCTACTTCCGCAAGGATGCCGAGGCCGTGGCCATCATCAACCAGTACTTTGATGTGCTGCTCAGCGAGTTCATTGCCCCTGCTCCCTCCGACAAGCTGCGGCAGCGCAACGCCAGCACCGCCGACGGTCTGCCTCTGCAGGGACTCAAGCTGCCGCAGGTTTACAGTTTGGCAGCCGAAAAAGTGCCCGTCTTTGCCATGAAGCCGGGCCTCTCCAACGCGGAGAAAGAGGAGGTTATCAAAGCCGCCTACCGCCAGGTGTTCGAGCGGGATATCCGCCGCGCCTATGGCCTTAAGCTGGCCGACCTGGAGTCAAAGGTCAAAAACGGCGAGATCTCCATGAAGGAGTTTATCCGCCGCCTGGGCAAATCGGAGCTCTACCGCAAGCAGTTCTACGAGCCCTACATCAACAGCCGTGTGGTGGAGCTGGCCTTCCGCCACTTCCTGGGACGGGCCCCAGAAACCCGCGAGGAGGTGCAGACCTACTTTGCCATCGTCTCCAGCAAGGGGTTGGCGGGTTTAGTGGATGCCCTAGTGGATAGCCGCGAGTACAGTGACTACTTTGGCGAGGAGACGGTGCCCTACCTGCGCAAGCTGGGGGTGGAAGCCCAAACCAGCGCCAACTGGGGGCCCAAATTCGACCTTTACAACTACGCGGCTCCGCGCCGCAAGGTGCCCCAATTTATCACCCTCTTTGCCCGCTACAACCGCCCCCTGCCGGATCAGCACCCCTATGGCGTTGGCAACGACCCGCTGGAGATTCAGTTTGGTGCCATCTTCCCCAAAGAAACTCGCTCCCTCAAGGCCAGTCCCGCTCCCTTCACCAAGGATGTCAAGCGCATTCTTATCCGGCGCGGCTTTGCCCTCACCAATGCCCGCACCAACCCCAAGGCAGTAGGGGATCCCGGCAGCCTTGGCCCCAAAGTCTTCAAGCTTACCCAAACCCCCAGCGACCGCAGCCGGCGGCTAGGGGTGCGGGCCGGCATCGTGGGCAGCGAGGGATCCACCCAGGCGGTGATCCGCGCCTGCTACCAGCAGGTGTACGGCTATGTGCCCTACGAAGGCCAACGACTCACCCGCTGGGAGATCAAGCTGGAGTCGGGCGAGATTACCGTCAAGGAGTTTGTCCGCCAACTGGCCAAGTCGGATCTCTTCCGCAACAAGTACTGGTCTAGCCTCTACGTCTGCAAAGCCATCGAGTTCATCCACCGCAAGCTGCTGGGTCGGCCCACCTACGGCCGGCAGGAGATGAACCGGTTGTTTGACATTGCCTCCAAGCAGGGCTTCTACGCCGTGGTGGACGCCATCCTCGACAGCGAGGAGTACCAGCAGGTCTTCGGGGAAGATATCGTGCCCTACGAGCGCTACCTCACCCCCGGCGGCCTGGCCCTGCGGCGGATGCGCCCTGGATCCAGCGACATGGCCGTGGTTACTAGGCCCATCCGCACCGACGACGATATCCCCCTCTTTGTCAAGCTGGGCCAGCCCCAGGACAAGCCCTCCGGCGAGCTGGAAATCCAGCGGCGAGTCCAGCAGGGAGTGCCCAGGATTCGCCAAGAGATCCCTGTCTTCAAGCTCACCAGCCTGGCCAACAAAGCGGAGGTCAACAACCTCATCCGCGCTGCTTACCGGCAGGTCTTCGAGCGGGACATGGACATCTACAACATCAGCGCCGAGCTCAGCTCCGCCGAGTCCAAGCTGCGCAATGGTGAGATTACCGTCAAGGAGTTCATCGAGGCGCTGGGGTGCTCTGAACTGTACCGCGCTGAGTTCTACGCTCCCTACCCCAACACCAAGGTCATTGAGCTGGGCACCAAGCACTTCCTAGGCCGCGCGCCCCTCAATCAGCAGGAGATCCGCAAGTACAACCAGATCTTGGCCACCCAGGGGTTGAAGGCCTTTGTGCGGGCCCTCCTCAACACCCAGGAGTACCGGGATCTCTTTGGCGAGGACACGGTTCCCTACCGCCGCTTCCCCACCCTGCCAGCGGCCAACTTCCCCAACACCCAGGAGCTGTATGGCCGCCTGACCAAGCAAAACAAAGAGTTGGTGGTACCCAGCTTCAGACCGGTGAGGAAAGACGATCGCAGCTAGATTAGCCCCCTCCTCCTGGGGGGAGAGGGGTGAGGATTAGGCTGCGTAGCCCAGGTGCCTCAGGGCAGCAGGGGTAACTACGCGCCCGCGGGGTGTGCGCTGCAGATAGCCAATTTGCAGGAGATAGGGCTCGTACACCTCCTCGATGGTCTGGGGATCCTCGCCTGTCACGGCGGCCATGGTCTCCAAGCCCACGGGCCCTCCCCCAAACTGCTCCACCAGTACCGTCAGGAGCTTGCGATCCGTCCAATCCAAGCCCATGGGATCCACCTGGAACAACTCCAAAGCAGCAATGGCAACCTCACGACTGATGTGGCCATTGCCCCGCACCTGGGCATAGTCGCGCACTCGCTTCAGGAGGCGGTTGGCTATGCGAGGGGTGCCTCGGGAGCGGCGAGCAATCTCCTCAGCTCCTGCGCGATCAATGGAGGTGTTCAAGAGGCGAGCGCTGCGTAACACAATCTCCGCCAGTTCGTGGGGCTCATAGAAGCGCAGCCGCTGCACCTGACCAAAGCGATCCCGCAGCGGCGAAGTCAGAGCGCCAATGCGGGTGGTGGCCCCAATGAGGGTGAAGCGCTCCAAGGGAATAGAGGTGATGCGGGCAGAGCGACCTTTGCCAAGGGTAATGTCGAGGCGAAAATCCTCCATTGCCGGATAGAGCAATTCCTCAGTAACCTTGGGCAGGCGGTGGATCTCGTCGATAAACAACACATCGCCCCGCTTAAGGCGCACTAGGTAGCCAGCAATGTCGCGGGGGCTCTCCAGCGCTGGCGCCGTGGTCATGTAGAAGCGGGATCCCATCTCCGCTGCCAGTACCGCTGCCACTGTGGTCTTGCCCAATCCAGGGGGCCCGTAGAACAGTAAGTGGTCCAAAGGCTCCCCGCGAGCGCGGGCTGCCGCAATGGCAATCGAGAGCACTTCCTTCAGCTCCGTCTGGCCGATGTACTCGGCTAGGGTGCGCGGGCGGAGGGATTCTTCTTGAGCTTCGCCGGGCTGAGCTTGGGGTTGCAGCAACCTCCTTCCGGCTTTGCTTTCGTCAAGAGGCAACTCTTCTTGCTGTTGCTGCCTGGGATCCCGAGAAGAAATGATCGCCATTGGTTACCCCCAGAGGCAATGACCCAACTTCAACTTTAAGAGGTCGCAGGGGAAAAGGACTACAGCAGCCCCAAAAAAACCCCTGGCCGGGGCCAGGGGTGTAGAGGTCAACTGGGCTGGGTAGGTCTTAGCCACGAACAGCCGGCGCCACTTCCACCGCCGCCAAATCCAGCGGGAAGTTGTGCGCATTCCGCTCGTG
>NZ_JANSIP010000016.1:0-2372 GCF_047462175.1 Synechococcus sp. OH30
T
The DNA here is from genome assembly GCF_047462175.1 of Synechococcus sp. OH30. Lineage (NCBI taxonomy): Bacteria > Bacillati > Cyanobacteriota > Cyanophyceae > Synechococcales > Synechococcaceae > Synechococcus > Synechococcus sp. OH30. The sequence goes on from NZ_JANSIP010000016.1 coordinate 2, forward strand.
GCTTTCCCTTAGCGGCTGGGTTCATCGCATACGCCTTCTCGACGATGCGTGCCAGCCCCTCAGGGCGGCGGTGTTCCCCTTGGTTCATCAGCTCCAGGATTTCGCGGAACCGATAGAAGGTTTCGCGCTTGCATGAGAAGGGTACCACATACTTCTCGAAGTAGGGTACGACCTTCTCCCAGAGGCTACGCCGACAGTGGATGGCGTAGACATAGCAGTTGGGGCTTCCCGGTTTGGGGAAGATGCGTCCTGTGCCGAAGACTTGCTGGGCGAGTTTGAGCAGGGGTAGTCCGCTGCGGTGTTGCACCAGATGGAACTCTGGGTCAACATAGTATCCGTAGCGGCTGGTTTCGTGGTGTTTGATGCTCACCAGCAGCGAGCCTTCGCCTTCGATGAACCCTGCGAGGAACCATTTCGCCTCTTCGGTGACTTCAAGTCTTTCCTGCTGATTGGCTCCACCCATCACTTTGTCACCTCCTCGGTAGTGTGGGATCCACGAGCTGTCCCAGCATATAGCCAGATTTTACAACGGCCCTGTGACGAACCGTTAGAGTTACGGCCGGCATTCACCCGGGCTTCAGTTCGGGGCTGCACCTTGCGGCTGACCCCTCGCCTTAACCTACGGGCATTGGCCAAGCGTCGCCCCCTATACATCGGGTTTCCCCTTCGCAGAGAGCTGTGTTTTTGGTAAACAGTCGCCGGGCCCGCTTTGCTGCGACCTCTTTCGAGGCACCCCTTCTCCCGAAGTTACGGGGTCAATTTGCCGAGTTCCTTAGCGGGACTTCTCTCGCGCGCCTGAGGCTCCTCGCCTCGCCTACCTGTGTCGGTTTGCGGTACGGTCAGGTGGTTTCAACGCTACGCGGGTTTTCTCGGCTCCAGTCACGGTCGCTTCGTTCACCGCGAGGGATCCCTTCGTCGCCCCAGAGTTGCCGCTGGGGCGAGCGCAGCCTTCCAACTCTGCGCCCGACCGATTCTGAAGCGTCACCGCTTGGCTCCACCACCTGGGGTGGGAATGTTGACCCACTGCCCTTCGCCTACGGCGTTTCGCCCTCGGCTTAGGACCGCCTAACCTTCAGCGGACGAACCTGCCTGAAGAACCCTTAGGCTTTCGGCGGACGGGATTCTCACCCGTCTTCTCGCTACTCGTGCCGGCATTCTCACTTCTGCACGCTCCAGTGGTGCTTCCGCTCCACCTTCCCTGCGTGCAGAACGCTCCCCTACCGCTCCCCTTACGGGGAACCCGCCGCTTCGGTAACAGGCTTGAGCCCCCTTACATTGTCGGCGCAGGGTCACATTCGACCAGTCAGCTGTTACGCACTGTTTAAAGGATGGCTGCTTCTAAGCCAACCTCCTGGTTGTTTACGCGACCCTACATCCTTTCACACTTAGCCTGTGTTTGGGGACCTTAGCGGGCGGTCTGGGCTGTTGCCCTTTTGACAACGGCGCTCATCCGTCGCTGTCTCACTCCCACGCTTCCTGCGATGCCATTCGGAGTTTGGTTGGGTTCGGTAACCTGGTAGGGCCCCTAGCCCATCCAGTGGCTCTACCTGCATCGCATAGCGCGTGAGGCTGCACCTCAATGCATTTCGGGGAGAACCAGCTATCTCCGCGCTCGATTGGCATTTCACCACACTACCCCCAGTTCCTCCGAGCCCTTTTCAACGGACACCGGTTCGGCCCTCCACCGTGTGTTACCACGGCTTCAGCCTGACCAGGGGTAGATCGCGCGGTTTCGGGTCTACGCCCAGCGACTGAGTCGCCCTGTGAGGACTCGCTTTCGCTACGGCTCCGCGTCTGAGACGCTTAACCTTGCCGCTGAGCGTAACTCGCCGGCTCATTCTGCAAAAGGCACGCCGTCAGACTGTCCCCCAGAGGGGTATAGTCCTCCGACTGCTTGTAGGCGCACGGTTTCAGGTTCTCTTTCACCCCCCTTCCGGGGTGCTTTTCACCTTTCCCTCACGGTACTGGTTGCGCTATCGGTAGCAAGGAGTATTTAGCCTTACCCGGTGGTCCGGGCAGATTCGCACAGGGCTCCACTTATCCCGTGCTACTCGGGATACCGACGAGTCGCTTCCGCTTTTCGCATACGGGGCTCTCACCCTCTATGGCGTGCCGTTCCAGACACTTCTGCTAAGCGGAAGGCGTCCTCCGATGTCGGTCCCACGACCCCAACTGGGCACGCCCAGTTGGTTTAGGCTCTTCCCCGTTCGCTCGCCGCTACTGAGGGAATCTCGTTCGATTTCTTTTCCTCTGGGTACTGAGATGTTTCAGTTCCCCAGGTTCCCTCCACACCGCCTATGGGTTCAGCGGTGGGTGACCACCCATTCGGTGGCCGGGTTCTCCCATTCGGGGATCTGCGGATCAACGCCTG